>NZ_JAESDL010000004.1:0-171353 GCF_019249625.1 Hydrotalea lipotrueae
TAATAAAATAAGAAAGCTATACGGCCGGTGCCTGAATATAGGCGCTATGGCTGCTTAATTAACTACCGGACTATTGTAAAAAAGATGAATATTATTTTTAATTGCATCAGAAGGTGGTACAGCCTATAATCATTCTGAAGTAGTCTTCAGGAGCAAAAAAATTGAGGTATATTATGATTCTTATCATAATAATCCCATCTTAACACAACGTCAATTAAATCCCAACCGACCTTTCCCCATCACAACTACCGGGCATGCTGATTTTACTCAATCAAAAAATGGAGACTGGTTTGCTGTTTTTACCTTATGAAGCCGACTATTATAATACAGGAAGAGAAACTTTTATGGCACCGGAAAAATGGATAAATGGATGGCCTGTTATAACACAAGGTAATGAAGTGATTCAATACCATAATCCCAAAACAAATACTTTACAAGAAAGTGCCACACATATAATTATTTAAGTTTAACATGCATCGATTCTTTTAGGAACCAACAATTAAACTTAAGTTGGCAATTTTTAACAACCCCATTAAAAAAATGGTGGAACTTAAATAAAAGTGGGCTAACCATTCAGCTACAGCCTGTTACCTGCAGTGATTTAACAAATCCCTCATTTTTAGGCTGGCGACAATCACACTTAAAAGAGTATGCCAGTACACCTTTATCTTTTACTACCAAAAATGAAAAAGCCGGTTTACTAATTTTTCAAAATGAACATACTTTTTATTATTTGTGCCAATCTATTGAAAATAATGAACCAATCATTCAATTGTTTCAGGCGGAACATTCTGACACCGCTTCAAAAATAAAATTGGTTGCTTCTAAAAAATGACAATTTCCACTTCAACTTAAAATTGAATCAAATAATTAATTTTATTCATTTTATTATGCAACAAAACAAAACGAATAGTAATTGCTAAAAAGAAATTTAGATGCAAAAGTTTTGAGCACAAAGGTTGCCGGTGGTTTCGTTAGTTGTATGTATGCCTTATACGCCACATCATTGAGAAAACAATCAGATAATCAGGCCTTATTTCATTGGTTCACAATTTGTAATCAGGATACGATATATCCAAAACTAAATTTTAAAATTGAGCAATAAAACTATACTACGTTTCCTTCCCACAACAATTCCCTATTTTTGTCATACTAACAATTGTTCGTATGACAGATATTGAATTTAACAGAAATGAAGATTGGATGAAATTAGCAAATAGCGCAGTTAAAAAGCAAAAAGAAAAAATATGGCTGGGGGGTGGAAAAAAAGCCATAGAAAAACAACATCAAAAAAATAAACTTACGCCCAGAGAACGTATTGATTATTTAATTGATAAGGGCAGGCAATTTTTAGAATTGGGAACATTTGCCGGATGGGATATGTATCATGAGGAGGGTGGCTGTCCTGCCGGTGGCACAGTGGGTGGTATTGGAACAATTAGTGGCCGTCAATGCGTTATCATTGCAAACGATCAAACTGTAAAAGCCGGCGCCTGGTTTCCAATAACCGGGAAAAAGAATTTACGGTTACAGGAAATTGCAATGGAAAATAAATTACCCATTATTTATTTGGTGGATAGTGCCGGCGTTTACCTGCCTTTACAAGATGAAATTTTTCCAGATAAAGATCATTTTGGCCGTATTTTCAGAAACAATGCCAAAATGAGCGCCATGGGTATCACACAAATTGCAGCAGTACTGGGTGCCTGTGTTGCAGGTGGTGCTTATTTGCCTATTATGAGCGATGAAACATTGATGGTTGAAGGGAATGGCTCTATTTTTCTAGCAGGCTCTTACTTGGTAAAAGCAGCTATTGGAGAAGTAATTGACAATGAAACTTTAGGCGGTGCCATTACGCATACCGAAATTAGCGGAATAGCAGATTATCGGTTTAATACTGAACAAGAATGTTTAGACCATATTAAAAGAATGATACAGCAAATGGGTCATTTTCCCATGGCGGGCTTCAATAAAATTACAGCGATACCCCCATTTAAAAATGCAGAAAAAATATACGGTATCATGCCGGTTGAAAATGCCAAGCCTTATGATATGCATGAAATCATTGAAAGAATTGTGGATGCAAATGCTTCGGGCACCGGCAGTTCTTTTGAACCTTTTAAAAACGATTATGGAAAAACAATTATTTGCGGATATGCAAGAATTGAAGGCTGGAGTGTAGGTATTGTTGCCAACCAACGCTTAATTACAAAAAACAAAAAAGGAGAATTACAAATGGGTGGTGTAATTTATAATGATAGCGCCGATAAAGCTGCTCGTTTCATTATGAATTGTAACCAAAAAAAAATACCAATTGTTTTTTTACAAGATGTTACGGGTTTTATGGTTGGCAGCAGAAGTGAACATAGTGGTATCATTAAAGATGGTGCAAAATTAGTGAATGCGGTTGCCAATTCTGTAGTACCAAAAATTACCATTATTATTGGTAATAGCTATGGGGCTGGTAATTATGCCATGTGCGGAAAAGCCTATGATCCACGATTTATTTATGCATGGCCTAGTGCTAAAATTGCCGTAATGGGTGGTGAACAGGCTGCTAAAACCATGCTCCAAATTCAGGTGGCAACCCTAAAAGCACAAGGCAAAACAATTACTGAGGATGATGAAAATAAACTATTGAATGATTTAAAAGAAAAATACAATCAGCAAACTACTCCTTTTTATGCGGCTGCACGGTTATGGGTTGACGAAATTATTGATCCTCTTGCTACAAGGTATTATATTGCAGCAGGAATAGAAGCAGCCAATCACAATGCTGATATTCCCGATTTCAAAACAGGTGTTTTTCAGGTATAATCATAAAAAATATTGAATGAAAGCTTATCCAATTTATCAGGTTGATGCGTTTACAGATGTGTTATTTGGTGGCAATCCTGCTGCAGTTTGCCCTTTACAATCATGGCTTCCAACAACTACTATGCAACAATTGGCCATGGAAAATAATTTATCCGAAACAGCATTCTTTGTGCAAAAAGGTAATTTATTTGAAATCAGATGGTTTACGCCTGAAATAGAAATTGATTTAGCCGGTCATCCTACATTAGCCACTGCATTTGTAATTTTCAATATTTTAAAAACTGCAACCGATACAATTCAATTTGAAAGTAAAAGCGGTACTTTAATTGTAAAAAAACAAGGCGATCGTTTCATAATGAATTTCCCTTCCAGAATGCCAGTAAAAAAAGAACAGGTGCCACCTGGTTTACTAAAGGGATTCAATATAGTACCTTTATCAGTTTGGAAGTCGAGAGATTATTTACTCATTTATCCTGATGAGGCTACTGTTCAAGCATTAGTGCCGGATTTTAACCAACTCAATACTGTTGAAACACTGGGTATAATTGTTTCTGCTCCTGGCAATGCATCTGATTTTGTATCAAGATTTTTTGTACCCAATTCTGTTATTGGGGAGGACCCTGTTACGGGTTCAGCACATGCAACATTGATACCCTACTGGCATCGGGTGCTAGGCAAAAATCAAATGCTTGCCAAACAAATATCTAAGCGTGGTGGTAATTTATGGTGTGAGATGTTAAACGACCGCGTTACCATTGCAGGTAATGCTATTTTATATATGAAAGGTGAATATTATTTATCGGAATAAAATATTTTTTCGTAATGGCTTTATATTGATTCTTTGATTATCTGTATGTTTACAGCATGCAAGCCGCTCAAACAACACTTAAAATTTATACAGATGGCGCTTCCAAAGGCAATCCCGGACCCGGAGGCTACGGTATAGTAATGCTTTGGGGAGAAGTTAAAAAAGAATTATCAGCCGGATATCGGCTTACCACGAATAACAGAATGGAATTAATGGCAGTAATTGTTGCATTACAGTCGCTCACCAAAAAAAACATACCTGTTACTATTTACACAGATAGTCAGTATGTTGTAAACAGTGTTGAGAAAAAATGGCTTGATAACTGGATTAAAACCAATTTTAAAGGTGGTAAAAAGAATAAAGACCTTTGGTTAAAATACCATCAAATAGCTAAAAATTTTGAAATAAAATTCAAATGGGTAAAAGGGCATGCCGATAATCAATGGAACAACCGTTGTGATGCATTGGCAACTGCTGCTGCAGATGCTGAGAATTTATTGATTGATGAGGGTTATGAAAATGAAGTGAATTTATTACAATGAGTAACAATTGATTGCAGTTCATGATAACTATTAAGGTTTATTTTTGTTATGTAAGCAAATAAAAATATGCAACATAAAATCATTGTAGCGATAACAGGAGCAAGCGGATCTATTTATGCAAAATTATTATTGGATAAATTAGTTGCACTCAAAAATCAAATTGCTGAAGTGGGTATTGTAATGAGTAATAATGCCAAAATTGTATGGGCTACTGAATTAGGCAATTCTGATTATCTCCAATATCCTTTCAGATATTATGATAAAAATGATTTCAATGCTCCGTTTGCATCGGGTTCAGCTAAATTTAATACCATGATTGTTGCCCCTTGCAGTATGGGCACCATGGGCAGAATTGCAGCAGGTGTCAGCGATGATTTACTCACCCGTTCAGCTGATGTGATATTGAAGGAAAGAAGAAAATTAATTTTAATGATTCGAGATACACCCTATAACTTAATTCACATTAGAAACATGGAAACAATTACCCTTACAGGCGGAATTATTTTACCAGCAACCCCATCCTTTTATCATCAACCCACTACCATAGAAGCTGTTGCCGCTTCTGTGGTTGACAGAATTTTGGATATTGCCGGTTTGAATATTGAAACATTTAGATGGGGAAGTAAATAAAAACATTATGAAAAAAATTTTCTTACTCATTGCAGTCACCATTTGTTGTTTCAATATGGGTTGCTCAAAAAGTCAGCCAGCAGTAACCTACAGTCGTAATGATACTACACTTTTTTTTAAGGGTGCCGATGTTAGCTGGGTTACAGAAATGGAAGCAGCCGGCATTTCATTTTACGATTCAACCGGTACTAAAGCTGATTTATTTTCTATATTAAAACAAAAAAAAATTAATGCCATTCGACTAAGGGTTTGGGTAAACCCCACAAACGGATGGTGTAATACCAACGATTTAATTGTAAAAGCAAAAAGAGCCCAACAGGCAGGCATGAAAATTATGCTCGACTTTCACTACAGTGACAGTTGGGCTGATCCGGGTAAACAACCCAAACCTGCCGCCTGGTTAAACTTATCGTTTCCCTCACTGGTAACAACATTAGGTACTTATACTACCCAAGTATTACAAGCTTTGCAACAACAAAACATTACCCCCACCTGGGTACAAATAGGAAATGAGGTAGACAATGGAATGTTGTGGGAAGACGGCCGGGCATCTACCCATATGAATCAGTTTGCAGCACTTATTCAATCGGGATATACTGCGGTAAAAAGCTTTAATACAAACATTAAAGTCATTGTACATGTATCAAATGGATACAATAACAGTTTATTCCGCTGGCTGTTTGATGGTTTGCACGCAAATGGTGCACAATGGGATATTATAGGTATGTCATTATATCCGGATAGTACCAATTGGCCAACTTATAACACTCAATGCATTGCCAATATGAATGATATGATTGCCAGATATCACTCATCGGTTATGATATGTGAAGCAGGAATGCCGGTAAACCAACCTACTATTTGTCGTCAGTTTTTAACTGACCTTATTCAGAAAGTTCGTTCTATTCCCAATCAACAAGGTATAGGTGTATTTTACTGGGAACCCGAATGCTACAATAACTGGCAGGGTTATAATTTGGGTGCTTTTGATAATGCAGGGAAACCAACCGTAGCAATGGATGCATTTCTGCAATAAAAAGAGGCTGTATCAAAAGTGCTATGCAGCCTCTTTTTACTCGGTAAGAGAGGGCAGAGCATTGGAGAAAATTTTCGTTTATGCAAATCTCTGCCCCTTCTTTTTGCTTTTAATACATCCTCATACTCATTCACGCATCAACAATGAAATATTTCAGTTATGCTTTCGCATTCTCTTCTTCCGGAGCTCTTTTTAACTGAAATATAATTTTCCCGTTTTCTTTATCGAGCGAAGCAATTAATACATCGCCACTTTTTACATGCATATTTAATATTTCCTCTGCCAATGGATCTTCCAGATATTTTTGAATGGCACGATGTAAAGGTCTTGCGCCGTATTGCACATCATAACCTTTTTCGGCAATAAAGTCTTTCGCTTCATCCGTTAATTCAAGCGTGAAGCCCAGATTCACAAGGCGCTTCATCACACCCTTCATCAAAATATCAATAATGCTGAAGATGTTTTCTTTGGTAAGAGCATTAAAGATTACCACATCATCAATCCTGTTTAAGAACTCAGGTGAAAAGGTTCTTTTCAAGGCCTTTTCAATCACTGCTTTATTATTTTCTTCTTCATTCTGAATTCTGGCTGCTGTAGCAAAACCAACACCACTACCAAAATCTTTTAACTGTCGAACGCCAATGTTGGAGGTCATGATAATCAAAGTGTTTTTAAAATCAATTTTCCTTCCTAACCCATCTGTCAGTTGGCCGTCATCCAACACTTGCAATAAAATATTATAAATATCTGGATGTGCTTTTTCAATTTCATCTAACAAAATAACGCTATATGGTTTACGACGTACTTTTTCTGTTAATTGGCCGCCTTCTTCATAACCAACATAACCCGGAGGTGCACCAATTAAACGGCTTACCGTAAATTTCTCCATATATTCACTCATATCAATACGTATCAACGCATCTTCCGAATCGAACATATAACGTGCTAATGAACGGGCCAATTCTGTTTTACCAACGCCGGTAGGGCCTAAAAATATAAACGTACCAATAGGTTTCTTAGGATCTTTTAACCCCACTCTATTTCTTTGAATGGCTTTTACAACTTTACTAATAGCTTCTTCTTGTCCTACTACCATTCCTTTCATATCGTCAGCCATTCGGCGAAGTTTATCAGTTTCAGCTTGAACCATTCTTTTTACGGGTATACCGGTCATCATACTTACTACTTCGGCAATATCTTCTTCGCCAATAGGGTACCGCTTATTTTTACTTTCTTCTTCCCAAATAAGTTTAGCCTTTTCTAATTCTTCACCCAAACGTTTTTCTTTATCGCGTAAAGCAGCCGCTTCTTCAAAGCGCTGACTTTTTACTACCCGATTTTTTTCGTTTTTAACTTCTTCTATTTGTTTCTCTAATTCAACAATTTCTTCTGGAACATTGATGTTTTTCAAGTGTACCCTTGCGCCTACTTCATCTAATACATCAATCGCTTTATCGGGTAATAACCGATCGGTCATATACCTATCGCTCAATTTTACACAAGAATCAATAGCCTCTTCATCGTATACTACATTATGAAAATCTTCATACTTGCTTTTAATGTTGTTCAAAATCATAATGGTTTCAGGAACACTTGGTGGCTCAACCAAAACTTTTTGGAATCGGCGATCTAATGCCCCATCTTTTTCAATATACTGCCTGTATTCGTCTAAAGTAGAAGCACCAATGCATTGCAATTCACCACGAGCAAGGGCGGGTTTAAAAATATTAGAGGCATCTAATGAACCACTGGCGCCACCTGCACCAACAATGGTATGAATTTCATCGATAAACAAAATAACGTCTCTGTTTTTCTCTAATTCATTCATAATAGCTTTCATGCGCTCTTCAAACTGACCTCTGTATTTGGTACCTGCTACCAGTGCAGCCAAATCGAGCGATACAACTCTTTTATCAAACAAAACCCTACTCACTTTGCGTTGTACAATACGCAATGCTAAACCTTCTACAATGGCTGTTTTACCTACACCCGGTTCGCCAATTAAGATGGGATTATTTTTCTTTCTGCGAGAAAGAATTTGCGAAACCCTTTCAATTTCAGCCTCACGGCCTACAATTGGATCTAAAGAATTGGTTTCCGCCAATTTAGTAATATCGCGGCCAAAATTATCTAATACCGGGGTTTTACTTTTTACATTGCCTTGTTTGGCTGAACGTTGCTGATAGGCTTTTTGTTTTTCATCATCAAAATCATCTTCACCCTCATCAGAGAATTCATTTTTGGGCGGAGGTGCTGAATTGGTACCTACCATTCCCAGTTCATTTCTGAAAATATCATAGTCCACATCAAACTGATTTAAAATTTGCGTAGCGATATTTTCTTTATTCTTCAGAATGCTTAACAGTAAGTGCTCTGTTTCTACCAACGGACTTTTTAATGCTTTGGCTTCCAATACGGTTACCCTTATTACCTTTTCGGCTTGTTTGGTTAAAGGCAAACTATTGATGTTGGCAATATTTTTTCCTGTTTTATCTTTTACGGCCAGTTCAATTTCCTTCCGTAATTCATACAGGTCAACATTCAATTGCTTCAACACTTTTATAGCAAGATTTTCACCATCTCTAATTAAGCCTAGCAACAAGTGTTCTGTGCCAATAAAATCATTCCCCAACCGCAAAGCTTCTTCGCGACTGAATGAAATGATTTCTTTTACCTGGGCTGAAAAATTATTATCCATAATCTTTTTGGATTTATACAATTATAACGAATATTTTTGATCAAAGTTGCTTTCAACTTATTCACAAAATGTTTAGAAATTCTTTTTATGAAAGTCAAAATTGATACCAAGGAAAAATTTACCGTTTTAACCCCTGAAGTACCTAATATTTATGACAATATGGCTGATGAATTGGCTGCTGCATGTCAACAATTTCTTCAGGCGCCTATCAAAAATCTAATTTTAAAATTAAGCAATGTTCAAGATATTGACGGCAATATAGCGCAAAAGATTATTGATTTGCAACAAAGTTTTTACGATAAAAGTGCTTCTTTTCTGGTTTGTGAAATGAATAAAAATATTGAGGCTGTTTTTGAACAGAACGATTTGATTGAAATGTTGAATTTTACGCCTACAGAATGCGAGGCATGGGATATTGTTCAAATGGAAGAGATTGAACGGGAGCTTTTAGATTCAAACGATTTTTCTTTTGATACGGATGATATGTCATAAACTGTTTTTTAGTTTTACATTCATTTTTTTATTATATTGAAGGAAAAAGAGCAGCATTCAATATAATTTTTAACAATTTCTTGCAGCTATTCCGGTATTAAATTGCCTCCCATACACTGCAAAAAAAATTCACAATATGTTTGGTGTAACTATTTTAGGGAATAACTCAGCGCTGCCGGCTTATGACCGTCACCCTACTGCACAGGTAGTTACCCTGAACGATCAGCTTATATTAATTGATTGTGGAGAAGGCACACAAACACAATTGTCGAAATACAAAATCAAACGAAGCAAAATCAATCATATCTTAATCTCGCATTTACATGGCGATCATTATTTTGGATTGCCGGGATTAATTACCAGCATGGGTTTGTTAGGAAGGGAGCAAGATTTGCACGTGTATGCACCTGCTGCATTAGAAACAATTATTCAATTACAATTGAAGGCAGGAAATACCGATTTACCGTACACATTGCATTTTCATGCCTTAGAAATGTATGATGATTTATTAATTGATGAAAAAAAATTTAGTGTTCAAATTTTTACTACTGAACACCGGGTACCATGCTGGGGTTTTATTATAAAAGAAAAACGAATGCCTCGTAAAATTAATAAAGAAGCGGTACTGCAATATGCAATACCGGCTTCATTTTACGAAGCCTTACAAAAAGGTGAAGATTATACAAACAAAGCAGGCAATACCATTCAAAATAATGTATTAACGATTCCAAATAAAGCATCCAAATCATATGTGTATTGTGCAGATACCCGCTATGCCGAGAAAAACATAAGTGTATGCAGCCATGCATCATTACTATATCATGAAACCACTTATTTACAAAACTGTGAAGATAAAGCTGCGTTACGATTTCACTCTACTTCTATACAGGCTGGTACATTTGCCACAAAAGCCGGTGCAAACAAATTAATTATTGGCCATTTTAGCAGTAAGTATGAAACATTAGATCTGTTTTTAAAAGAAACACAGGCTGCTTTCGCCAATACTGATTTGGCATTAGAAGGTGTAACTTTTTTGGTTTAATACAGTTGCATCAGCCAACGATAAAATGCAGGGAACTCCTCTCTCCAGTATTTTTCCTGATGTGTACCCGGCGGATACACAGAGCGACGAATAGTATGGCTGGGGTAAGCATCTAAATTTTTGATCACCTCATCCATATCAGACAACATGGTGGCACTCTCTTTCCCACCTGCATAAAAATAATAAACCGGTTTAAAATCAGCATGCACAGCGGGTTTTAATTGTTGTGGCGAATAAAGCCAAAATGCCGGTGAAAAGATGCCGGCAGCGCCAAATATATTGGGGTATTTCATGAATGCATAGTAACTAATGATAGCTCCCATACTGCTTCCGGCAATATAAGTATAATGTGGCCCTTTTTTGGTTCTGTATTTGCTATCAATAAAAGGCTTTAATGCATTAACAATAAAATTTATATAATAAAATCCTTCTCCTTTTACGGAATCTTTGCCCACTTTTCCTGCAGGAATGGTATAAGGGCTGTATTCGCTCAAACGCTTGTCCCCACCATTATCAATGCCAACTACTATACAATATTTACCTAATTTTTGCGCTAGTGTATCCAAACATTCATCAATGCCCCATTCGCCTGCAAATGCAGTTTGGTCATTGAATAAGTTTTGTCCGTCCTGCATATATAAAACGGGATATGTTTGGGTTGACTGGTAGTAATTTCTGGGGAGGTACAGCCAAATTCGCCGGGTGCTATGTAATTGTGGAATATAAAAAGCAGTATCAATAATTGAAACTTGCGGACTGGCGGTATAGGGTTTGGGTTTTTCAGGGTAATCATCTTTCCAACCAGCAATGGTAAAAGAAGAATCAATATCCGAATCTACCTGTAAAACCCTGTCATTCATATCACGCCCATCTGCCAAACATTCCACTTTATCAAAACTGCCTCTGGTAAACTTAAAAGCATAATTACCCGGTGTCATATTTTTAATTACAATCCCCACCCTGCTTCCACCAAATGGCTTTAACCGATATTGCTCATCTTTCGGATTCCAGTTGTTAAAATTACCACTTACATAAATGGGCTCATCTTGCCGAGTAGCCACTTTTGTAACCATTAACTTAACGTTAAATTGTGCCTGTACTACCGGTATAAGCAGGAGTAGTAAAGCAAAGCTGAAAATTATGTTTCGCATGTAATAAAGTTAAGTAACCCACATAAAAAAAGCCACCTTTTAGAGTGGCTTATGATTTATTTCATTCATTTTTAATCTAATAATTCTGCATCGGCAGGATAGTTGGCGCGGTTAAAATTAAACATGCCATCCGGCAACTTCGCTGCCGTATTCATGCTACTGATTAACACCACAGTTTTATTGTTGCTTTTATCTAAAATTACCGCTTTTGTTACTAAGTGTTTGAATTTATTGATAAACAAATCAACTTTTTGGAAACTACGCCTGTCATCTTTTGGAAACATTTCTATTTGATAACTACTACCGTTAGAAGAAATGAGTTTATAATTAAAATCTTTATCATAAGAACCGGATAGTAATTTTTGCGGGCTCAATGTTGCTGCACTTTCTTCTACTGAAGATTTTGTAATGGTTTTATTGCCATCATAATTGTAAACATTGGTGCCATCACAAATAATAACAGTTTTACCCTGTTTCAGTAAATATTTATCACCTTTCATAGAAAGCGTTCCTGCTTTAATACCATTGGGCTTTCCTTTACTGGTAATGGATTCCAGCATAAACTTTGCAGTAATTCCTTTGGCTGATTTTACTTTTTCTCCTACCTCATTTAAAACCTTTTTAGCTGCAGGATCATTTTGTGCTTTTACCTGTATTGACGTTCCAATCAATAATCCTGCAACAAAAAACAAATACTTCATTGTTTAAATTTAATTTGAAAAATGAATCAAAACAGCACTGATTAGATCAAACTTTTTTGATTTTTTAAATATTGGGCGCAAAGATAGGGCTTTAAAAATTTTAGACCTGTATTCAGGTGGTTTGTTTAGCGGTTGTTAAAAAAAATGGAGGTTAATGAATGCGTTTCAGCTAACAAATCATCTATGGAATGTTTCAAATCAGCATTTGCTAAGGAATAGAATGCAGGTATTCTTCCAGTTCCGATTCTGTTTTAAAACGTACTTCTCTTGCTTTACTGCCCAAATTAGGCCCAACAATGCCGGCGGCTTCTAACTGATCCATTAACCTGCCGGCCCGATTATAACCCAATTTCATTCTTCGCTGAATGAGCGAAGTGCTACCTACCTGATTTTGCACAATTAAACGCGCTGCATCTTCAAACAGTGGATCACGATCTGTAACATCCATTTCTCTGCCTTCCATATCTTTTTCATCTACATATTCCGGCAATAAAAATGCTTCAGGATATCCTCTTTGTTCCCCAATAAAATTACATACCTTATCTACTTCAGGTGTATCAACAAAAGCACACTGTAATCGAACAATTTCCCCATTGTAATTAATCAGCATATCGCCTTTCCCAATTAACTGCTCTGCCCCTCCTGCATCTAGAATGGTTCTGCTATCTATTTTAGAAGACACTTTAAAAGCAATTCGGGCAGGAAAATTGGCCTTGATGGTTCCTGTAATAATATTTACCGATGGTCTTTGTGTAGCAATAATTAAGTGTATACCAATTGCCCTGGCCAATTGCGCTAACCGGGCAATGGGCATTTCAACTTCTTTACCGGCAGTCATAATTAAATCTGCAAATTCATCTACTACCAATACAATGAATGGAAGGTATTGGTGTCCTTTTTGCGGATTTAATTTTCTTTCTGTGAATTTTTGGTTGTACTCTTTAATATTTCTAACACCTGCTTCTTTCAGCAAATCGTAACGGTTATCCATTTCAATACACAAAGCATTTAATGTGTTTACCACCTTTTTTGTATCGGTAATAATAGCTTCTTCTTCTCCTGGTAACTTGGCCAGAAAATGTTTTTCAATAACCCGGTACAAGCTCAATTCTACTTTCTTAGGATCAACCAGAATAAATTTTAATTGCGATGGATGCTTTTTGTAGAGCAATGAAACCAAAATGGCATTCAAACCCACCGATTTACCCTGACCGGTAGCACCTGCCATGAGTAAGTGAGGCATGGAAGCCAAATCAACAATAAAATTTTCATTGTCAATTTTTTTACCAATGGCAATAGGTAATGAAAAATTATTTTTTTGAAATTTATCGCTCGATATCAGCGTTCGCATACTTACCACCGTTTTCCTGATATTGGGTACTTCAATACCAATGGTACCTTTGCCGGGTATAGGTGCAATAATTCGAATGCCTAAAGCAGCAAGACTTAGTGCAATATCATCTTCCAGATTTTTAATACGGCTAATACGAACTCCAGGGGCAGGAACAATTTCATATAACGTTACTGTTGGACCAACGGTAGCGGCTATGCGTTGTATTGCAATATCATAGTTTTTAAGTGTTGCAATAATTTGATTTTTATTTGCTTCTAATTCATTGGGGTCATGTACAATTTTTTCACTGCCATGTAAATCAAGCAAATCAAGGGTTGGAAATTTATAATTACGCAGTTCAAGTGTAGCATCATAAGGCTCATCTAATACCGGCAATGCTTTTTTTGCAGCAACAAAGGCAACCTCTTCGGAGGCAGGTTTTATTTCTAATTGCATATCAACCGAATCATCTATCATCAATTTCGGCTGCATGCTAACTGATGCATGTTCATGAATAGTATTATTTTGAATGACTGCTTCAGGTTCTGTTGCTGTGTCTAACTCCGTATGCTTATGCATGACATCAACAGACTCATCTGCAATTAATTCTGATTTTTCCAAAGCTATGCCCTGCTGTTTTTCCTGCAATTCAAAACGGATTAAAGGATTAGAGGCATCCATCATTGCTGATTCATCAGGCATAATAACGGTTACATTTTTTCCTCCGTTTTTCAGTTTGTTGGCTGTAACCCAAGCTTCATCTGTTGCAGGATATACCTCCAACGGCACTTCTTCAATTTGTTTATTCTCAGCATCCCATTGTTGGTAAACGGGTATTTCATCAGCAGAAAGTGTTGTGGCTTCATTTGAAGTGATTGGCTGTGAAACATTCCGGTTATTTTTACTGATGCGCTGAGGCCATTTAGGGAGTTTAAAAACAGGATTGAACCGCCATATTACATAAGCAAAAACAGCTATCAGTAAAAATGCTGCGGTACCCAGTTTACCCATCCATTTAATGAACCAGCTATCCAGCATATTGCCCACTGCACCACCCCATGAAAACTGACTGTTGGGTGTAATAAAAGCTGCGGCTACACTAATAATCAATAATCCCACTAAAACATAACGCAAATTTCGCTGAATGGAAAATACCTTTTTGCTAAACAATCCATTTACCCCAATTACAAAGAAAAAAGTACACAACAAATATGCTGCAATACCAAAACCCTTGTACATAAAAAAATGTGCCATATAAGCGCCGGAAACACCAAGTAGATTGTTAATTTTCACATCTTCTAACGAAAATATTTTTATGCCGAATTGCTGCACTTTATCCTGATCATCCTGCCAGGTAAATAAATAAGAAGTAAAAGCAATAAAAAGAAAAAAAGCAAATAAAAGGGCTACCGCACCAGCAATTTTTGTAGTGCGCTCATCCTTCACCACTTCAGATACGGAAATATCTACCTCTTTATCCGGTTGTAATTTTTCAGGATCTGGTGGCGGCGGCACATTTTTTTTTAAGCGGTTTGCCATACTAACAAATATAAGCGAACTACTTGCGAAATTGCCATATTAGAAAAGTATGTGGATTATTTATTGGCAGCGCATCTTTTATTCAGATTACTAAAAAGCCTATCTTTTCAGTGATATAGTGGGAATGATTACAATCTGTATTAGCTTTTCCGATTAAGGGCGACTACCATGCAAAACCATCCTGCTATAAAAAACACCCCTCCTATAGGTGTAATAGGTCCCACCCAAATTAATCCACTGGTATGATGCATGGCTTTCATGATGGTGATGGCATACAATGAGCCACAAAAGAACAAAATACCCACAGCAAAAAATCGGCCTGCTATACGCATCCATTTTCCCGGAAACGATTCGTATAATATCCCTGCAAATAACAACGCCAATGCGTGAAACATTTGATAATGAATGCCTGTTTCATATACATTGAGGGTGTCTGCATCTACCCATTGTTTAAGCGTATGTGCGCCAAAAGCACCTAATATTACGGTAATTAAACCCAGCCAGGCTCCGGTTTTTAAAAATCCTCTAAGCATATTCACGATTGGTTGATGTTGAATTGTTTATTTTCAAAAGATTGTATAGCTGTAATCATTGTTTCTATTTGAAGTTGTTCGCCTTTTAAGTGAATATCGGCTTTACCATAAAAACGGCTTCTTTCTGCTAATTTTTCCGATAAAAAATGCGTGAGTGCTGCTGTATTTTCAAAATTGGCCACCAATGGGCGATGCGATTTTTCTTTGAGCAGTCTTTCAGCCAAAGTATGTACCGGTTCATCAATCCAAATAGTAATCCCGTGTTGGTTCATCCATAACATATTATCATGAAAACAGGGAGTACCTCCACCCGTGGCCACTACAACGCTATTTTTATTGCTAAAAGTTCTCAGTTCGGCTGCTTCTTTTTCCCGGAAAAATGTTTCTCCCTTTTCATTGAAGATGGCAGCAATAGACTGTTGGTATACTTTTTCAATTTGTGCATCTAAATCTACGCCTCCAAAATTCAGTTGCCGGGCAATAGCTTTACACCAGTAACTTTTACCGCTGCCCATCATTCCCACCAAAAAAATGGGGGGAAATTTTGATGATGTCTTTGTTTGACTGAATGATTCATTGTTCATATATAATCTCATCAATCCTGCTTATGTAAATGCATTAAAGCCTGTAATATCCATTCCAGTAATTAAAAGGTGAATATCATGCGTTCCTTCGTATGTAATCACACTTTCCAGATTCATCATGTGGCGCATCACTGAATATTCGCCTGTAATGCCCATGCCACCCAATATTTGCCGGGCATCTCTTGCAATATTTGCGGCAATTTCACAACTATTCCGTTTAGCCATACTTACCTGAGCCGGTGTTGCTTTTGCTTCATTCATTAATACACCCAAACGCCAAACCAATAGTTGTGCTTTGGTAATTTCTGTAATCATTTCAGCCAGTTTTTTCTGCTGCAACTGAAATGCACCAATCGGTTTCCCAAATTGAACCCTTTCTTTGCTGTATCGCAAAGCTGTATCATAGCAATCCATCGCTGCTCCCAATGCACCCCAAGCAATACCATAACGGGCTTTTGTTAAACAATTTAAAGGACCTTTTAACCCTTTAACATTGGGTAAAATATTGGCTTTAGGCACTTTTACATCATGAAAAACCAATTCGCCGGTGGCACTGGCTCGCAAACTCCATTTTCCATGTGTTGTGGGTGTTGTAAAACCTTCCATACCTCTTTCTACAATTACGCCCTGCACTTCACCCGCTTCATTTTTTGCCCAAACTACCGCAACATCAGCAAATGGCGCATTACTAATCCACATTTTAGCACCATTCAAAATGATATGATCGCCTGCCTCTGTAAAATGGGTAAGCATACCCGCAGGGTTACTGCCGTGATTGGGTTCAGTTAATCCGAAACAACCCAACCATTCACCAGAAGCTAATTTGGGCAGATATTTGTTACGCTGTTCCTCATTACCATACGCATAAATAGGGAACATCACCAACGAGCCCTGAACACTGGCAGTAGAACGAACCCCGCTATCACCCCGTTCCAATTCCTGCATCATTAATCCATAACTAATATAATCTAAACCGCCACCGCCATATTGTGCCGGAATGGTGGGCCCGAAGCAGCCTAATTGACCCAATTGTGATACAATTTGTTCGGGAAAAGTTGCATTTTGTGCATATTCTTCTATAATGGGCGAAATTTCTTTTTTTACATAATTACGCACAGCATCCCGTACCATTTTGTGTTCTTCGGTTAATAAATCATCTAACTGAAAATAATCTGGTGACTGGAATAAATCGGTTCTGGCAGCCATATTCTTTTTTTTATTAGAATGAATCGTTGAATTTCAGGAAAACAGGTTTTAAACTACACACCTAATACAATTAAAACAAATGTAACAAGATGCACACATCTCTCCGCATTTTGTTACATTTTTCTTTTAGGATTGCCCTTGCTTCGAACGCAATATTGATTGATGAATTGAATCTTCATCCGGCATCTGTTTTTTTATGAATAATATTTAATGGGTTTCAACTTTATATTTGTATATCAACTACTTGAACATTACACTGCTAAACAAGCTATTTTGAAAAAAATTCTCAGCCACTTAACTTTTTATGTTTTTATTGCAATTATTGCTGCTATTGCATTGGGTGTTTTTTCCCCGGATACAGCCGTTTCCATGAAGTTTTTAGGCACTTATTTCGTTGATTTAATAAAAATTTTTATTGTTCCCATTATTTTCTTCACCATTGTATTGGGTATTTCGAGCATGGGCGATTTGAAAAAGGTGGGCCGAATTGGTATAAAATCCATTATTTATTTCGAGCTCATTACAACGCTTTCCTTGTTGATTGGAATGGGTGTAGCGTTAATACTTAAGCCTGGAAATATTAATAAACAGTTATTACCTGTGGCAGCAGCGGTAAAAGCAACTACTGCATCCGAATCATTTAACTGGCTCAGTTTTTTGCAATCCAATACCACCATTCAAGCTTTATTATTGGCCATCATTGCAGGAATTATTATTAACAAACATAAACACAGAATCAACATTATTCATCAACTAGGCAAATTATCACATTATGTTTTTATTGCACTAAAATATGTGATGTATCTGGCGCCGGTAGGCGCTTTTGGAGGAATGGCTTTTACCGTAGGTAAATTTGGATTGGCTACGCTGCTGCCACTTGCCAAATTAGTGGCTTGTGTTTATGGAGCATCTGCCTTGTTTGTTTTTATGGTATTGGGCAGCATTTTAAAATATTACAATTTAAGTATCTGGAAATATTTGGTGGCTATAAAAGAAGAGCTTTTATTGGTGTTGGGAACCTCTTCATCAGAAGCTGCCTTGCCTACTTTAATGTCGAAACTAGAAAAGATGGGCTGCAGTAAAACGGTAGTAGGTTTGGTAATACCTACCGGTTATTCATTCAATTTGGATGGTACTTCCATCTATTTATCAATGGCAGTCATTTTTATAGCACAATTGTATCAGGTACATTTAAGTTTTGAGCATTTACTGATGTTAATACTGATACTAATGCTTACCTCAAAAGGAGCTGCGGGTGTCACCGGCAGCGGCTTTATTGTATTAACCACTACCCTTACTGCCATACACACCATACCTGTAGAAGGTTTGGCATTTTTATTAGGAGTAGATAAATTTATGAGTGAAGCAAGAGCCATCACCAATTTAATTGGTAATGGCGTTGCTACCATTGTTATTGCAAAAAGCGAAAAGGAGTATGTGAATCCTGCTACCTGATTATCCAAAAATCTGATTCATTAAACCGGCCAAATGCACACCGCCTTTTAATAATTGCTCATTAGCAGTTTGAATATGGTCGTACACATATCGGTAACTTAATTTTTGATCGGGTGCTTTTACTTCAGCATATAGTTTTTGTGCTATAACATAAGAGTCATAAATCCATTGACTAACGGGTTGCTGCATCCAGGCCTGGCGTTGCGCTTTGTTGATATAATTGATGGCATTGGTATATTCCGTATAGCTTAACTGCTCACTGCTGATTAATTTATCATCCCAAACCGAATGTAAATTGGTAGGCTGGCCAAACCAAAACACTTTAATTTTATTTCCGCCGGCATCTTCTTCCCGGCTAACGTGCATGGGCTGATGTACATCCCCAACGATATGAATCAATAAACGTACATACATTTTTTTGACATCCTTCGATAAGTCTTTGCGTTTTAATTCATTGGCTAAAAAATTAATTTTGGTATATGCATCTGCAATGGTATCCTGCGCCAGATAAGCATTCAATTCCTCCTGCGTTAAATTATCGGCTACATTTATGTAATGCCATGGAGAGATATAATCGTATTCATGATCAGATCTTACAAAATCGGCCCATGTACTGGCTAAAGCCATGGTTTCATTGCCTAAAATATCTTTAATGGCTGCAGCAGCTTTTGGAGTTAAATAACTTTCAGCTATCTGGCCAACTACCCGATGGCCTAACATGCCCCATGCCATTGATGTTAAAGGCACATAAAACAGTATTGCAATAAAAAATAGTTTTCTTCTCATAATCTCATTTTTAAACGAAAATAAAAGATGCTGTTTAAAAAAATGGATTAATAAATTAAGAACGGTTAAATGGGTGAAAATATCTGTTAAAAAGGATTTTTGGAAAATTGCTGCAAAAAAATGTAATTTGCTGCTTGAAATTGTCCCCAACAAATCAAAAAAGAAGATAAAGCATGAAGTTTAGTGGATGGCAGAATTATGCTAATTATTAACCAATACTTACGTGCATGTACAGATTTGTTATGGTAGATGACCACTACCGAACCCATTGGCGCTTTAGAGATTTTTTTATAGAGCGTACCGACTTTGTGATGGAGAAGGCTTGCTACTCCGTTTATGAATTTTTAGTGTATATCAAAGACCTGGAAATTGCAAAGAAGCCCCTGCCTGACTTATTGGTAATTGATATTAATATGCCCGGAGCAGATGGAGCATCGCTTGCCCATTACATGAAGATTTTTTATCCCAATATTAAGATTTTAATACTCACCGTTCATGATACGGAAGAAAACCTATTTAATGCCACACTTTGTCTGGCAGAAGGGTTTATCATGAAGCCCTTCTTTGAAGACCTGATTATTGATGCTTTTCAAAGAATTATGAATGGTGAGGAGTTTTATCTGGATCCCAGAACCTCATTGCCTTATCCTACCATCATTGAAGATTCGTTAGCTTATCGGGAAGTAAAAATCAGAAACGTTAATCCATATAATTATACGGAATTAGAACGCAAGTATCTTATTTTTCATGTAATGGGTCTTACTGTTCCGCGTATGGCTTATTTGCTGGATATTACAGAAGATGAAGTGCGTAATTTGCATGAATTAATGGTAAAAAAAACCGGCATTCAAAATGTTCCAAAAATTAAAGAAGACAGTAATCTGCGTTATTTTTCCATTAAACATAACTTAGCCCGAATGGCCGATTACAGAGCTTTTCTAGCAAGCTAACTTTACAAATAAAAATAACAAATAGAAATACATTGTTGTCTGGCAAAACTTAACGTAAAAATCGCTGTGATCCTTTGCTGTAAAGAATTACAGGCTAAAAAATGATTGTTTCAAAATTGGAGGGAGTACCCCATCTTTTGAAAGCGGCTGAAATATGGTTCTGCAAAGGGTTTGAACCATTATTTTACAATTTTAGTCGGACAACAATAATAAATAAAAATAGTTGTATAAAAAAGGCCGCCCCATTTTGGAGGCAGCTTTTTTATTGTCTGAAACTTGTGTGCTGTTCGTTTTTACTTACTCATGGGAATATCATTATCCATTTCAGTAATATCTACATTCCGCTCAGTATGATCGCCCATTAAGTATTGTGAAAAATAATCGGCCATGCGCCACCAGAAATACTCAGTCATATCACCATAACCATGTCGTTGGCCGGGCAGCATGATCAAATCGAATCGTTTATTGGCTTTTATGAGTGCATTCGCCAAACGAATGGTGTTGGCAGGATGCACATTGTTATCAATATCGCCAGTAGAAAGCATTAGATGACCTTTTAAATGGCTGGCAATGGTTGGATTTTTATCGATACTATACACAAAACTGGTATCGCCTCCTTTAATTACCTCTTTTACACCATGATGCTTCTCACTCCACCAACGGTTATAAATACTGTTATCATGATTACCCGATGATGCAACGGCTACTTTAAAAAAGTCAGGATATACCAACATGGCAGCTGCACTCATAAATCCACCCCCACTATGCCCATGAATACCCACACGATTGATATCCATGAAACTATATTTATTACATAACTGCTCTGCAGCAGTTTTTTTATCGGCCAAACCATAATCACGTAAATTACCATATCCATACGTATGGTACCATTTGCTGTACGAAGGGTTGCCACCTCTGTTTCCAACTGTTACTACTACAAAACCCAATTGTGCCAACCGATCGGTTCTGTTCATATTGGTAGAAAATGCTGTATTTACTGCCTCCGTTTGCGGGCCTGGATATACATATTCTATTACGGGATATTTTTTGGTGGAATCAAAATCAAAAGGTTTATACAATACACCATATAAATCGGTTATACCATCATCGGCCTTTACACTAAATGGTTCGGGAAAATGATAACCGGTAGCCATTAAAGCAGATAAATCTGCCGTTTCCAAATTCATAACTGCTTTACCTTCACTGTTGTATAAAACTGAGGCAGGCACAGTATTTACCCTGCTGAAATTGTCTACGAAATAACGGTTATCATCATTTATCTCCACCACATGATCAAAATTCCCCGGATTAAGTAAGGTTAATCCTGTACCGTCAAAATGAATACTATAGGCATGCAGGTAATAAGGATTTTCATTTTTCTCTCTGGCATTGGCAGTAAAATACAATATTCTTTTATTTGCGTCAATGCCTAATATATCCTCGCAATGATAAGGGCCTGATGTGATTTGGTTTTTGAATTTTCCGTTGCCATCATACAAATAAAAATGACCCCATCCATCTCTTTCACTCCATTCAATAAGTTCTTTGCCATCATTTACCAGTCCTAACCTCCTTACCTCTACATAAGTATTAAAACGCTCTTCAATTAATGTTTGAATAGTATCGGGCATTACCCAGGCTTTGCAAATATCAATTCTTTTTAAATCGCGGCTGGTACGAGTAAAATAAAAGGCCTGATTATTACCTAACCAAATGCTGGGGCGGGTATCATCATCCCGATTATTCTTTTTATCCGGTGCTGCCCATATGCTAATGTCCTGATCTTTAAAAGCATTTACTTGTAATTCTTTGCCTTCCTGTTTTTGCATGTCAAAAAGATACAAATGATCTACCGGTGATTGTTTTTCACCGGGCATCCAATATTTATACGTTTCTAAAGTAGGCCGGGGTTGTGCAATGCTGTTAATGACCCATAAATCCTGTACATTCCGATTATCTACCCTGGTTAAAGAAAAATAACGGCTATTGGGCGACCAATAAGCCCAAACAGCTTTGCGTTTCTTTTTATTTTTTTCCTTATCTACATTCGATTCACCGGTTCCTGATAAATTAGAGGCGTTGTAATAACTAAAATTTTCAATTCCATCTTTTGTTAAAGCATGTTCTACAATGGTAGAATCGTCTTCATTTTTCAAAGCTTTTTCATAATTCAGCTTATCCATCCAATACAAATTATTCTCTCTTCCAAATAAAACAATGGAACTATCGGGCGAAATATTTGCCCAGGCGGGTTTGCGAAGCGGGCGCTTAAAATCTTTCAGTTCCACCAACTCATTGGTATTGATGTTGTATTCAAAATAAAATACTTTTTTCTTTGGTGGGGTTGCTTCATTTTTATTTTTGGAAGTATCGGTTTGCACTTCGTCTAATGAGCTTTTAATTTGAAATTGAATCCAGTTTTCGTCTTTAACAAATTTCAAACTATCAATCGGCAAATGCTGTGCATCAAAAGGGTCTTTTACAATTAGTGTAATGGCAGCAGCCAGCTTATCATTATCAAACAATAACTTTTTTTCATTTTTCGACGGATCTATCAAGAACCACTTTTTACCTGCTGTGGTTTCATACATATACCAAAAACGATTCGATTTTTTGAGCCAGTGCGGATCAACAGATGTACTAAAAACCATTTTCTTTAATCTATTGGGCGAATATTTTGCGGCCATTTCATAATTGGCTTTTGTAACCAATTGTTGGGCATACAATATGGATGTACACACCAATAACACCATCAATAAAAATAATTTTCTCATAGCATTTTTTTGGAAGATTAAAAATAGCCAATTAACCAATACGCAAAAAACCGCTTATCCATAAACAGCCGAAAAATATTTGAAGCAAATAGAGTTAATTTGTACAAACAGAAAATGAAGACAGCCTACAGTACAGATTTTGCATTTGCTAAAAATGCCGATGAAAATGATCCTTTAAAAATATATCGTAATGCGTTTTATTTCCCAACCATTCATAATAAAGCGGCCATTTACTTTTGTGGCAACTCATTAGGATTACAACCCAAAAAGGCTGCAACCATCATAGAAACGGAATTGGCTTCCTGGCGTAGCCACGCCATTGAAGGCTTTTTTACCGGCACCCATCCCTGGTTGTATTATCAGGAATACTTAAAACCGGCACTGGCAAAAATTATGGGATGCTTGCCACATGAAGTAACGGTGATGAATACCTTAACGGTGAATTTGCACTTACTGCTGCTCAGTTTTTATAAACCTGATACAAAAAAATTTAAAATTATTATGGAAGCCGGTGCTTTTCCTTCCGACCAATATGCAGTTGAAACACTGGTTAAACATTTTGGTTTAGATCCTGCTACTACTATTATTGAAATTGAACCGAAACCGGGTAATAAAACTTTACAAACCAAAGATATTATTGACACTATTGAAAAAAATGCTGGCCAATTAGCCTTGGTTTTAATAGGTGGCATTCAATATTATACCGGTCAATTGTTTGATATAAAAGCTATTACAGCTATTACACACAAAGCAGGTGCCGTTGCAGCTTTTGATTTGGCACATGTTGCCGGTAATGTACCGGTTCAGTTACACGAATGGAATGTAGATTTTGCCGTATGGTGCAGTTATAAATATTTGAATGGCGGGCCGGGAGCAATTGGAGGTATATATATTCATGAACAATATGCCACCGATATTAACTTTCCGCGTTTAGGTGGATGGTGGGGAAATGATGAACAAGAACGATTTAAAATGGAAAAAGGTTTTAAACCAAAAAACAATGCCAGCGGTTGGAACATAAGCACTACACAAGTGATGAATACTGCCGCACTAATGGCATCGCTCGAAATTTTTGAAGCAGCAGGCATGGATGCAATTCGCAGGAAAAGCATAGCATTAACCGGTTATCTGGATTTTCTATTAAAGCAATTACCCGGTATTGGGTTTGAAATGATTACACCCGCAGCACCTGAAGAACGGGGTGCACAATTATCGCTTTATTTTAAAGAAAATGGCAAAACCATACACAGCAAAATGTTGGAAAAAGGAATAATAGTAGATTTCAGAGAACCGGGGGTAATTCGTATAGCTCCGGCACCATTGTATTGCAGTTTTCAAGATATATTTGCATTTTATGAAATATTAAAAAATGAATTTTAATATGAAACCGATTCATCAGTTACTTTGCCTCGGCGATTCCTACACCATTGGTGAAGGTGCACCATTGTATGATAGTTTTCCTTATCAACTGATGCAGCTGCTTCGCCAAATGCAGATTCATTGCAATGCGCCCGAAATAATTGCCCAAACCGGTTGGACCAGTTTTGAGCTGGCAGAATATTTAATTCATCACCCGTTCAGCACAAATTATGATTTTGTAACATTATTAATTGGTGTTAATAACCAATACAGAAATTACGATATTATTGAATTTGAAAATGATTATCAATTCCTGTTACAAAAAGCCATACATTATACAGGGAACCAACCTGGCAAAGTAATGGGCATTGCAATTCCCGATTGGGGTTATTCGCCTTTTGCAGCGCGTAAACATGCAACAAACATTGAAAAAATTCACAAAGAAATTGATACATTGAATGTTATTTGTGAAGCACATTGCAACAAAGCAGGTGTACATTTTATCAATATCGCCAACTTAACAAAGTATATTGTTGAAGAAGGATATTTTACGGATGATGGGTTACACTACACCGCTACAATGTATCGGCAATGGGCACAAATGATTGCAGCACTGATAAAAAAATTACAGTAATTTTTGAGAAAGTATCTGTTGCATAATCAGTTGGTATTTTGCAGCTGCTGCAGCTGCAGTTATTTGAAAATTTTCAGTATCATCTGCATAAATAATGCTTCTACTGGCATTTACTAAAAGTCCAACATTTTTATTCCACCCAAAATCAGCCACTTCATTTAAATTGCCGCCCTGTGCACCAACCCCCGGCACCAGAAAAAAGTGTTCCGGAACAATTGAACGAATTTGTTTCATTTCCACAGTTTTGGTTGCACCTACCACAAACATTAATTGCTCAGTTGTTCCCCAGTTTGCTACTTTTTCTATAACTTTTTCGTACAGTTTTTTTTGTGAATAAGCACCGGAATTACCGCCTGTTTCCTGAACGATTAACTGTTCAAAATCTTCACTGCCTTTGTTTGAAGTTAAGCCCAATACAATGGTGACTTTCTGGTTATACTCTAAAAACGGACGAATACTATCTTCACCCATGTATGGCGCTACTGTTACAGCATCGAAAGGATATACTTCAAAAAACGTGCGGGCATATTGTGCAGCGGTATTGCCAATATCGCCGCGCTTTGCATCAGCAATAGAAAAATGCGTAGCTGGGATATAATGCAAGGTTGCCTCCATTATATCCCAGCCCTTTGCACCCATTGCTTCATAAAATGCAGTATTGATTTTATAACTCACACAATAATCTTTCGTTGCATCTATAATAGCCTTATTAAATTGAAGCACAGCATTGGGCTGCTGCTGTAAATGTTTGGGCAGTCGCTTTAACTCTGTATCTAAACCAACACATAAAAAGCTGGTTTTATTAATGATGTGTTGTGTTAAATTTTTTAACTGCATGATGAAATTATTATTATATAGAATGTATTTTTTTGTTAATGCAATGAAATATATTTTAATATACAAATACCTTATAACCCCAGGCATTAAATGGCAATGACATGCCTTTTGTTACACTTACCTTTTCATTCGTAAATAATTCAGTAGTATTACCTATAATTTGTGGATGATTCAATGTAACGGTAATGGGCTTGCTACTCCAGTTCAAAACAACTAAAACTTTTTTATTGTTCATGGTTCGTAAATAAGCAAATACTTTATCATCGGCATTGGTATGAATTTGCATAAATGTTGCATTTGCAGCCAAAGCTTCATTTTCACTTCTTAAATGCAATAACTTAGCATAAAAGGGTGCCCGTTCGTATTTATTAAATACCATAGTATCTTTATCAAAAAAGCGAATAGCCCTTAATACAGGTTCTTCCTGGCCGCTGTAAATGAGGGGAACACTTCTCACAATTGTTTGCGTAAATACTGCAAAAGGGGCATGACTGGCGCCGGGCATGGTTGAGAAATCGGCTCCATTCCAGCTATTCTCATCATGATTACTGGTAAAATACATGCGCAAGGCATTTTTGGGAAACAAACTATCTGTTCTATGCAAGGCACTATCTATTGCATAAGCCGGCTTTTTACCTTTTGCAATTTCTTTCATGATATTAAAATCATTCCAGGTATAAGTGGCATCAAAACCATCTTCATTTAAAGCAGGCTTATCGCCTTCGGCCAACATAAAAATATTTTTATCTTTTCTTAATGTAGCAATGCATTTTTTCCAGAAATCATCTGGAACATCACTGGCCACATCACAACGATAACCATCTATTCCGGTAGAATCAATCCAATATTTCATTTGCGCAATCATTGTATCGCGTAATTCATTATTGGCATAGTTTAATTTACGCGTATCGGCCCAATCTGCTGCCATTGCAGGTTTGCCTGTACTGTCTTTCACATAAAAATCAGGATGTTTGGTTAACCAATAATGATCGGCTCCTGTATGATTGGGTACCCAGTCTAATAGTACTTTAAAACCTTTTTCATGGCATAATGCAACCAACTGCTTCCAATCTGCCATTGTACCAAATTCAGGATTTACATCCATATAAGTACTTACTGCATAATAACTTCCTAAGCTGCCTTTACGATCTGTTTTGCTGATGGGATTAATGGGCATAAACCATAAAGTTTGTACACCCATTGCTTTCAGTCGGTCTAAATTGGGCTCAAAAGCTTTAAAAGTTCCGGCAGCAGTGTACTGACGGATATTTACTTCATAAATATTGCCCTGCATAATCCAGGCAGGATGGCCATCAATCATTGCAGTATCACTTTTAGCTACTGCTGATTGCTGATGGGATGACTGGTTACAGGCGGTTAAAAAAACAATGGCGGTTAAAAAGCTCAGGAATGATTTCATCATTTTAAAATTTAATTTTTTAATCCCGCATACTGATGCACACCAAACAAAAATAAAGTTCTTGGCTGAAGTATGCTTTGGAATTGATGTGTAAAATAAACACATTTAAGCAAGTTTAAAAAATATACCAGAAATATACCAGCAAAATGGCATAATGGATTGCAGACAAAACAAAGAGAAAATTAAAAAAACAAAGGAATCTGAATCAGAAGTTTTTTATTTGTACTATTTACCACATTAACGATTGCGTTATGGCAACAAATCAACCTTATTATCATAACTATTTGCAATTAGATAAAATTTTATCCAGCCAGCAGCCCACTAGTTTTGAAAAAGGAAATGAGCCGGCACATGATGAAATGTTATTCATTATTATTCATCAGGCATATGAGCTTTGGTTTAAACAAATTTTATTTGAGATAGATAGTATTACTGCCATTTTCAGAAAAGAAACCATAAATGATAATACGGAAGATGCGGGTATTATTTTGCAGCGCATTAAAAGAATCAACACCATCTTGAATTTATTAAACCAACAGGTACGCATTTTGGATACGATGACACCACTGGATTTCCTGTCGTTTCGGAATTTACTTGTTCCGGCATCCGGCTTTCAGAGTTTACAATTTAGAATGATTGAAGTCAAATTGGGTTTAAAAATGCAACAACGACACCGATCTGATTATTACAAAAGAACCAACAATGGCGGCTTTACGATGACAGATTATTCAATCATTAATGAGGCAGAAGCTACACCATCATTAGCTGAATTATTGAACAAATGGTTAGAGCGTATGCCTTATTTAAAACCGGATTTATGGAAAACTTACCGGCCCATTTCATTAACTCCATCTTCTATTACAGAACACCCTTTCTGGAATGATTACAGACATTTATATGTTACAAGCTTAAACATACATGAAAAAAATAAATCAACAGATTTTGATTTTGTTTTATTCAATCAAAACAATGGTAATCTTACAGAAGAAGAATGTAAAGCACTCAGGCACCAGTTTACCGCATCTGCACTGCAATCGGCCTTATTCATGATTCTATACAGAAATTATCCTTTGTTCCAAACTTCATTCCAAATTATTGATGCATTGATTGAAACAGACCATTTATTAAGCACCTGGCGCCATCAACATTTAACAATGGTGCGCAGAATGATTGGCATGCGCGTTGGTACCGGCAATACCAGCGGAGCCGGCTATTTAGAAGGCGCTGCACAACAACATTTTATTTTTAAAGATTTAGCCGGCCTGTCTACCTTTCTGATTGAAAGAAAAAAACTACCGGCCTTACCTGAAGCTGTTTTACAGCATATTACTTATACATTGTAGTATACATTATTTTTTAAGTTTTGTTTGTACTTCATTAAGTGGAGCAATATAAATGCTGCGCCCATGTGTTCCTAATATAATTTCGTTGGCAATAGGTTGGATGGCAATATCGTGTATCGGAATACTAAAAGGCAAACCATTATCCCATCCCATAAACGTAATACCATTGTCGGCACTTACATACAATCCGCCATCAGTACCCACGTAAATTACATTTTTGAGTTTGTTGTCTTCTTTTATAACATTGATTGATTCATATGGCAAATCAGCACCAATTGACTTCCAGGTTTTGCCATAATCATCGCTTACAAATAAATAGGGCTTAAAATCATCATTCCGATAACCATTTAAACTTACATACACCCTGCTTTCTTTAAAAGCACTGGCAGTTACCCTGCTAACATATAAGCCTTTAGGTAAACCATCCTGAATAGATTGCCAGGTATAGCCATCATCAAAACTAACATGTAATGAACCATCATCGGCACCGGCATACAACAAACCAAACCTCAAAGGACTTTCACTAATGGTAGTTAATGTGCCAAATGGCACATTGCCCTGTGGTGGATTGGTTGTTAAGTCATTACTTAATGTTTCCAAATCTTCGCCCCGGTGCAATGAACGTTGAAATTTATTACTGCCATAGTATAAAATATCCTGATTATGTCTGCTTAATAAAATAGGTGTTTGCCAGTTAAAACGCAATGGCGCTTCTCCTAAATCGCCACGCGGATGGATATAAATAGTTGAATCCTCTTTTGCATTAGCAGCAGTAACCAACTTTATTGAACTTTCCGATTCTCCCGGAACTGCATCTGCGTCCGGCTCATCAACAGATGCACGCCTGTTTTTATTGCTACGCATATAATTTCCAAACTGAAATCCGGAATAAACCGTTGTATTATCGCTCCAATCAACCTGCACCTGCATACCATCGCCACCGTTAATTGGTTTAAACGCATAGGAACCACTCGCCATCCATCCGGGATTCTCTTTATGGTTTGAAGGGCCGAACCAACTGCCGTTATCCTGTAATCCACCATAAACATTGTAAGGGGTAGCCATATCATAAGTAACGGAGTAAAACTGACCAACGGATGGGGTATTCGCCTTAAACCAATGCGCACCATCATCATAAGTAATATTGCAACCTCCATCATTACCAATAATCATGTGTTGATCATCAGCAGGATTTATCCAGGCTATGTGATGATCGGCATGGGTTAATACATTATTAATTGGTTTAAATGTTTTACCACCATCCTCACTTAATTCAACATCAAAACCGGTAATCACCAATTTATCATCATTGGCAGCACTGGCAAATATTTTACCAAAGTAATAGCCATAGGTATTGTATAATTTCAATTGTTTATCATTCATTTTTTTCCAGGTTTTACCTGCATCCTCACTCCTGTATACTTCGCAACCAATAATGGGTGTTGTGAATAAAGCAGTATTTGCATCCATTAAATAATCCCAAATACAGGTGGGCTTTAATTCATTTGCTTTAACTTTTTCTTTAATAATTTCTGCGGTGTATTTTTCAGGAATCCCATTTCTACGCAGTCGTAAAAAAGTATTTAATTTTTTATTATCTAAAGCAAGGAATGCTTCTTTCGATAAATCTTTAAAATCAGTGAGGGTGTATTTTGATGTATCGGTCATTTTTTTTGCAGTATCGGGCAAATGAAAATTATTATCTACCACAGCATACACCCAATTGGAATGTTGATGAGCAGTTGCTAACCCAATTCTGCCAACGCCTTTGCCAACCGGGAAACCTGCACCTTCATTCGTTATCAACTTCCAGGAATTACCGCCATCCGTACTTTTATAAATACCGCTACTCGCTCCACTTTCTTCAAAGTTAGCAGCAGTGCGGGTTCTGTACCATGCCGCCGCATACAATACCGATGGATTTTTTGATTGAATATCCAGATCTACTACTCCTGTATTTTCATTCACAAACAAAGTTTGTTTCCAGGTTTTACCACCATCTGTTGTTTTGTATACACCCCGCTCTATATTGGGAGAATACAAGTGGCCCAGTACAGCAACCCATGCAATATTTTTATTGGTGGGATGTAGTACAATTTTTCCAATATGATGACTTTCAGGTAATCCCATGTACTGCCATGTTTTACCACGATTGTTTGATTTATATACACCCAATCCTGCATATGATGAGCGACTGCTATTTACCTCGCCTGTACCTACCCAAATGGTACCGGATGTCCAGTCAACCGCTATGGCCCCTATTGTAATCACTTGCATACTATCAAAAACTGGGGTAAAGCTCTGTCCGTTATTTTGGGTATACCATAATCCTCCGGTTGCATAGGCCACATAAAACTGAGTAGGGTTTTTAGGGTTTACGGCTAGGTCAACAACGCGACCACTCATAATGCTGGGACCTACATTTCTAAATGGAATTTGATTAATAACTGATTGAGCTATCAAGGCCGATTTTTTCTCCAATCCCTTCAATCTTTGATCAGCTGAAGTTGGAGGCACTTGTGCAAACAGGCTTATGGCAATACACAAGCATACAGTGGTAAAAGTTAGTTTTAGCATAATTTTCTCATTTAGCATTTCATAAACGAATGCGGAACTATACCGTAAACCTTAATTGCGGAATAAAAAGTACATTCGTAAATCTAATATACAATTTATGCGTTGGTTAATCATACCGCTTATAACTATTTTTCATTCCGGTGTTTTTGCACAATGCAAAACTTTTATGATTTCTGATCGTGGAGATACCCTGAATTGTATAGATATGAACAATAAAAAACAGGGTAAATGGCTCATTCATTTAGATGAATTAAGGGGTGAACCCGGTTATGAAGAAGAAGGAGAATACAAAGACAATTTGAAAGAAGGCAGATGGAGAAGGTACAGTTTGATGGGTGATTTAATTGCCGTTGAAAATTATCGCTGGGGAAATAAAGACGGCCAGCAGGAATATTTTTACAACGGTTCACTTGAACATGTGGAAAGTTGGAAAGCAATAGACCCACAAAAAAAATATGATACCATTTATGTTCCCGATTTGTATGATGAATATAAAGTTGACAAAAAAATCATTAAAATTAATGCATATGCGGTGAAAGACGGGGTTTGGAAATATTATTTACCGGGATCTTCTTCTTTAATAAGAACAGAAACCTACAGTTATGATGCCATCGTAAAGCCAAAGCCCGTTGGTGTGCATCAAAAAGACACTTCAGCAAACACAATCAATAAAAATACATTATTGCAGGATAGTTTACCAAAAGAAAAAGTAAACACCGGTAATAAACCAAAAGAAATTTTACAATTCGAAAAAAAGAACCAGCATCGAAAAAAAGTGAAAGTACGGGATGGAACAACAGGTAATTAAATACTACCTTTTATTATTTTGCAAGGGTTGGCATGCAATTTTTTTCAGTTGACTTTGATTGTTTTGAGGGGATTTTTTTTTATAAATATTGATGGTGTGTGAACAGATAAATTTTAAGTTTTATTTCACCTGTACGCATACAAATAGCTATTTGGAATAAATGAAGATTGGGGTTAGTAGCTGCAAGCTACAAAAAAGTACGCGTAGGCTCAGTCATACGAAGATTGAAAATATTTAGGTTGCTGCTGTGCTGGTATTTTATAATGTCCTGCCCGGAGCCGCCACCGATTGAAAAACTGCTGATGAAGATAACAACAAAAGCTGATAGAATCCCGTCGGCTGGATATGGGCTGATAGCGATATGAAGCTGAGAATATATTCGTCTGCCAGCATAGCAGCAAACTTCCTGTTATGTGTTCGCCCTTCGTCTTGGTAACTCGAATTGAAAGTTTGTGTCCACCGTGGGATTGCTTACAACGGTTCGCAAATTGCCGAAGGTGGCGTTTAGTTTCACGTCATTGTCCCCGATTGAAAAACTTACCCGTCTATTGGCTCTAATACTCACTATATTTTTTGTAATATTTTTTGAACCCAAACAAACGAGCTACGCCACCTAATACGAAACTCATTATTTTTTGGGCAGGAATTGGTGGTCCTGAAATATAAATTTCGTATGTGTTGCTCATAGCCATTACCTGCAGGAACTTTGGAGAACCGTCCGCTTTAGTTTTGCCATCGTTAGCCAGTCCAAAAAACTGCTCAAAAAATATTTCTGTTTTCAGTGCCGGTTCAAATTTTATTTTCATTTTTACAGTCGTGTCGGGCGAATTGTTCCACCATTGGTGTGGTTGCCCTTTAGGAACAACTATTTTGTCTGACGCGCTTAAATGCTTGGTTTCTCCATTCAATTCAAGTCGAAGAGAGCCTGATAGTATTTCAAAATGCTCATTTTGCGAAGGGTGAATATGCCTCACGGGAACATAGCCTTTTGGCGCAACATCAAACTCAAATAAAATGTATTTACCATTGGTGTCGGCACTTGTTTCAACCCAGGTAATTTTTTCACCAGTAATTTTGTTTGTGATTGTTTTTCCTTTTTTCATATTGATGTGTTGTTATTTCTGTTTGGTAACGTTAAGCGATTGTTTGTTCGTTATATTTTTCTTAAAAGTTCGTGTGGGGCTGTCCCACGAAAAGGTTGTCAACCTGAACGCTGTCCGAGAATAAATGTCTGTCCATCCACAATTTTATAAACACAATGCCGTGGGCCGCCCTACTTCTGTTCCGCGAAAGTTCCTTTAAAAAGTAATATGCTTTGCAATAGTTTCCAGAAAGAAAAAATAAAATACTGCAAATGCCTTCACACGACTTTTTAAAAGCGAAAACGATGTTACAAAAATCATTTTCCGCCTTTTATCCTTTTGCCATTATACCAAGTTGAGCCATTCCATACAATGATAGCAACACCCTCATCGTTCGATTTACCAATTTTCCAATTCTTTCCTTCCTGGGCCTTCATCAATTCAATCGGATAATCGCTATCACCGGTTAATCTCCAACTCCCTTTAATAATCTTACCATCCCAACTGCTGTTCCAGGTGTAGCTACCGTTTCCATCAATTCTTATACTTCCCGGAAGTACTCCGGTACCTGCTGAAGTTCGGAGTACCTCAGTTTTGTTTGTATAATCTGGCACAGTGTAGGAAGTACCGGGAACCCAATAATTATATAAACCAAAGAAATAACTCACTTCCTGCTTTCCATCTCGTGCTACCTGCCCCTGCTTTTTACCTGTTGGTTTTATTTCCTGCCCTTTATAAACCTCTATTTCTTTCGCCTTATAGGGTTTTATTTCCTGGGCATTAGCGCTAATAGAAGAAAAGATTGTGAATGCCAATGATAGTACAACTGATGTTTTATTTAGTGTCGACATAAGTGAATTTTATTTTGACTTGTCCTAAAAAAAGTTTACACATTTTGGTTAATAATACTACTACAAGTTTACATAAAATATGTGTTAATACCTATGAGCTTACTGATAAAACCAAGAAGTTTAATAGCTGCATCAGGTGGATTTTTGGCAATGATCTCGTTACGGTAATTGTTCATGAGCACACTCATATACAGTATGGACTTCAGGTTCATTTTAAAATCTTTTGTTCTGTTGTCCGTAAGCTTGTCAAGCACTTTGCAAACGTCTTCAAAATAATTTTCCATTCTAAGAGCAGGCTGGTGCGTATTGTAAACCGTCACAATTTTCTCAGTCGGGTTCCTGAAGGCATGAGTCACTCCTTTGGGAACCGTGAGTTTGTCACCCTTACTTGCAGGCAGCCATTTGTCTTTTAGAAAAAATTCCATCTCACCTTCCAGCACTTCATAGGTTTCAATGGCGTGAGGATGCGTATGCACCAGCGGGCCTTTCATGTTGCACTTTGGTAATAATTCCCAATGCAAGTCTAATGACTTTCCTCCTGTGTCAGAACCAGCTTGCAAAACGGTAAACTTCATACCAACCGGTGTCATGTCAAGCACTTGATTTTTTGTAGCCATGTCTGATAAAGTTACTTTGTAGTACTGTACGATTGCTTGCCGCTAACGAACAGGTATTGTCGAAGTGCAGGAAATAGAAGAATTCCGTCCGCCCCGGTTAACTGCAGCTGAATAAAGATAAAAAAGTTGTTGATAAGAACTAAGACTAAATTACTAACGTCAAGCTGATATGAAGCTAAATTGAAAAATAACAGTTGAAACAGGGCTTCCGTCAGCCTGCACTGGCGTTTTTATTGACAGTCAATTGATTTACAATTTTCCATAATGAAGTGCAATTACACCACTCGCAAAAGTTTTAGACTCTATGAATTTCAATTTAGTAGTCCCAGTTATATCTTTAAATAGCGGCATGCCTTTTCCTAATATTATTGGATTAACAAAAAGCCAAAACTCGTCAATTAATCCTTCATTTAATAACGATTGTGAAGCACTAGGACTTCCAAATATTAAAATATTTTTCCCCTCCTGTTGCTTTAATTTATTGATGTTGTCCGAGAGTTGGTCGCCAATAACTTTGGTATTGTGAAGTCCAGTTTCATAAATAGTTTTAGATAATACAACTTTTGAAACTTTATTATACCAATTTGAATGCTCTATGTCATGTTTTGTTGCGTTTAGTTGTTCGCCTGCTTTTGGCCAATAGCTTTGCATCATTTCATAAGTCACCCGGCCATAGAGTGCTGTGTCTGCTTGTGCTGTCATTGTTGCAACAAAATCAAACATTTTGTCATCTAAATTTATCCAATCCATTTCTCCGTTAAGTCCTGCTACAAAACCGTCAAGTGAAGTGTGCATAAAGAAAATTAAGTTTCTCATTAAATACATTTATTAATTAATAATTTTTTGTCTGTCAAAGCTTTTATAGTGTTGAACTACGCTTGCAGGCAACGTCAACACATTGGCGATGACATGGAATTCAATGTACCTTTCGCCGGAACAGAAGCCGAATAAAGAACTAAAGTACAGAATAAGAACCAAAGTTCAACAGAGAGTTTTCAGCCGGAACAGAAGCCGGATAGCGAACAAAAAGCTGACGAAATGCACGTCAGCCCTGCTATCGTCAAGTCTCCATGTAACCTAAAAAGCTCGTTAAAGAAGCTGTTGAGGCAGTTAAGGTAGCAGTCAATCAAAAATTGCTGCAGTAACTTTTAATTTCATTACCCAAAGCCGACCGGGTATTCTTTCGTCATCGTAAGAGAATCTGGAAAGATTTGACTCGTTGCAAAAACAGAATCAAAGGTATGCTTGCATTTAGCGGTATGGATATTCCTGAACAATATGACAATGCAAGCTGGAGCCATAATTTTATTAACTGGCTAAAAGCTTTGGACTGCAAACAACAAAGCCGCAGAAGGGCACTTGATTATATGATTTCGCAAATGGAGTATTTACGAAAAGAACTTTTATCAATCAGCAATGGCACTGTATTTCCAGGAACAAATAAAACGAAAGGATAGTAAAATTGTAATCATAAAAATTGTAAGAATACTTTTCAACAGGATCCGCTTTGTGCTAATCAACCAACAATCTTATGAATTTGGAATTGTAAAATATTCATGAACCCTGACTACTAAACATGAGGTGTAAGCAATTTACTGCGGCAAGTCTGTAGCAGGGTTTATTTATTTAAAAAAAATAACAAAAACAATAATATTCACAACATGCCAAAAAAATAACCGACAGGCTACCTTAGGTACATAGGATACATTTGTTGGCTGCCTTAATTCTATTTCAATTTATAGCTTGATAATTCCCAAATGCCGTTTCCCGGCAGTGGTCCTAAGCTGTATTCATTTTGATAGAACTTTGTCATTCCAATATTTGGCGTTAACCAAATAGTGTCTTTGGTGAACGAATTAACAACGTAACCAACCGTTTTTGATAATTGGAAAGTATTATCAAATGTGCCTGCTGGAACTGTTAAGTTGCTTTCATTTAAGACTTTTGTTGTGTCACCAAAAAATTTGTCTGTAAACCATTTGTTGTTTACTTGCAAAGGAAAAATATATCTGCGTTTTTCGTCGGGCATTGGGGTTGTACAAGTTAAACATGGTACTCCATAGAAAACTGCCTTTTGTTCGTCAACAACTACGAAAGAACTATCCAGTAAATATTCTTGATTTGTTGCATCTTGTAAAGTGCTTGTCCAAATTGTTGCGCTTTGTCCATCTGGAAGTGTCCCAGTTCCAACAATGTCAACGAAAATGTATTGTTCGCTATTAGAGCCGTCATTGTACTTATAAACCCAATAATTACCTACCTCATTAGGGAAAACTTGATTTGAAGGTGTGTTTGAAGGCGGATTATTTTCTTTATCGCATGATGCGATGAAAAGCAGAAAGAAAAAAGTGAAGTAAGATTTCATAATCTATCTTTTTAAAAGATGACAATTTTATCCACCGAAACAGTGCAAAGATCATGGCAGACAAAGGTTTCGGGCTTTGCGTTGGTGGGCTTTTGAAACCGAAAACTGTCTGCCAGCATCAACGTTTATTAATTGCTCAATGTTTCTATTCCCACTGTCCGCCCACTAACGCAAAACCCGTCGCCTGCTGGCCTTATTGGTAAGCCATTGTCTTTACTTTTGTCGAACCCATTTTAACCTGCGATTTCCATTTAGAATTTTCAGTATTAATGTGTCGCCGCTAAAAGTAAATGCCCGTTTGACGTCTGCCCCCCAAACCGAAGGAATAGAACTTGTTATACGTTTATGCGTAACAATGTTTGCGGTGTCGTCAATACTGTAATTTGCTACATAAACATAACTTGATGAAAATTCAACAACTGCTGCTTTGAGGTCTGGTAAAGACATTGAATCTACTTTCTGCTTAACAAAGTTTTCATTTATTGATTCAACCTCAGTAAACCATTTAAAATCTTTGTATCCTTTTGGTGTTATTTGAACTGCCATGTGTCCTAATCCGTCATATACAATATAACTGTCTCCACCTTTTGCCCAACTATCTTCATGCCATGTACCTGTTGAGTCTTGATTTTCCATTATCAATAATTTGTACATTCCTGCTAAGGATACTTTTTTGGAATTTTTTGATTGATTTGAACAACTTGTCAAAAACAATATAGTTACAAATAATATTGTTAGACACTTAATATTTTTAGGCTCTGGAATTGTCATAATGAATTATGGTTTGTCAAAATTACTATTTGAATTCCGTCCCCCCCGGCTAACTGCTGCTGAATAAAGATAAAAAAGTTGATGATAAGAACTAATGCTAAATTACTAACGTCAGGCTGGATATGCAGCCCAACAGAGTTATTACAACAGTTAAAACACGGCTTTCGTCAGCCTGCATTTTGGCAATACCCCTGCTGTATGTTCGCCCTTCGTCTTGGTAACTTGAATTGAATGTCTGTGTCCACCGTGGCAGGGTGTGTCCCGGAAGCGTTGGAACAAGGCAGGCTCTTTTGCAAGGTTGGCTTCTGTGTGGTGGCTTTGTGTGTCTTGCAAATGTGCCTGACTTGGTGTGTAGGGTCAAACAATTTGTTCTTCCAGTAAGTCTTTCCAGATTGCGAATCCCTTTTTATTGTCAGAATAATCATGCATTATCCGATGGAAACCAGTCGGTTGCCTTTCAAGGAAAACCTGTCTGCCTTTATTTCTGATGATGCTTAATTGGTCGTCAATTTCTTTCAATTTCATTTTAAGTGTCGGTTTGTCTTTAGGAAAATGCCACAAGTAAGTTGCTTCTTCCGTGTCCAATGTCTCCAAAACAATGTGAAACTGTTCTTTTCCTGACAATAGAAATACAAACGAAAATGGACTTAATACAAAACGAATTTTCAAAGTGCTTCTATCGTGTCGTTGTGCTAAGAACTGCAACTGCCTATAATGCTTGTAATTTTCTTTCTTCAATATATTTTCAAGCAATTCTTCGCCTGAACTGTAAAGCGAATTGCTGTTCTGCCCCTGTATTTGATTGATGTCTAAAAGGTTCTCTGATTGCTGCAATGGTTTTCCAATAATATTTTTTGAAACGAAACTGAATTTCACACCTTCAATCACCTCTCGATTTATTTTGTCAATATCATTTGATGTTGCCAATTGAGAAACCAGTTTGCCGTCATCAAACTCTGCACAAATTTGAATCTTCACATTCTTTGATTTAAGTGCTTTTGCAAAGTAGGGTTTCAAAACTTCAAACTCCGGTCTTATTTCAAGATTCTCAATTTCAAATTCAAGTTCGGTTTTCAATTCGGGAATTATATGTTTGAACAAAACACTGCAATAACGAAATTCAAGTTCTCCAATCAGGATTTTTATTTCTTTATCAATGGTAATGATATTTGAGTGTTTAACTTCTTCTTTTGGTTCATCAAATAATGTTGCCTGTCTATCAATCTTCCTGTAAAAAGTGTTTCGTTTTAGAAATAGTTTGTTCAAATAGTCAATTTTAATATCACGGTAATCATAAATAGCCGGCGTGACTTCTGAACGTTGAACTCTGCCAATGTATTGAATCAACTTTCCCTCAAATGAAAACGGATATACAAGAAACAAACAGTTGGCGTTTTGTAAGTCAGTTCCTTCACCAAAGAATTGTCCTGTAGTAATGAGAACTTGGTAATTACCGCCTTTCAGCATTTTCCATTTAGAATTTCTGTTGGCTTCTGAATCATCACCACTCAATGTTATCGTCTCATAAGATTGTTTCAAATACTGGTTTAGAGAATCAATGTGTTCCTTTCTTTCAGTGATTATCACAGCTCTTTTGCCTTTTTTCAATTCAGCATTTACATCATTCAGAATTAACTTGTTTCTTGCTGAATCGTGAATTAGAATTTTGGAAAGAGTTTCAAACGGGTCTGTTTTGGAGTTGAAAGGAATATCAAGTTCAGAATTTCTAATGATAATTTTGGCTTGCTGTGAATTGCTGATTTCACTGGATTTTATTTCAGTAATAACTTCTCCTAAATAAATGAAAATAAGTTTGCCGTCATTGTATTTTCTGAATGGCGTTGCGGTTAACCCGTAGAGATAAAATGTTTTAAGTTTCGCTACTGTATTTCTGAATGTTTCTGCCGGAATGTGATGACATTCATCAATGACTATAGTTCCAAAATTGTTTTTCAGAACCTCACTATTCCTCTTTTCAATTTCCTTTGTTAAACTTTGAATTGTAGCAACTGTGATTTTATTTCCAATCTTACTTTTTCCTTGCCCTATTTTTCCTATTTCGGTTTTGGGAATCCCAAGAAAAGTTTCAATCCTTTCTATCCATTGCTCAACCAATTGTTTCCTGTGAACGATGATTAAAGCAGGTTGCTGTTTATCCGAAATTATTTTTAATGCAACAATTGTTTTTCCAGAACCGGGTGGAGCTACAATTACCCCTAAATCTTTCTTAGTAATTGATTCTACAACTGTTTGCTGATGGTCTCTTAGCTGGGCATTGAATAAATACGGTATTGATTTATGCTTTTTTCTGTCATCAATGAAATCATGTTCAATTTTATTCTCTCTGCAGTAGCGAATTAATTTTCCTATGAAACCTCTTGGAACTATAACTTCGGTTTCCGCTTCTTCCACAAATTTGAAATAACGTTCTGTGCCGAAAGTACTCTTGCCTATTTTCTTTTTGATGATAAACTCTGTACTTGCAAAATTTAATTCTTCTTTCAGAAAATTTATTAATGGAGTTATCATTCCTTCACGACTGATTCTTGCTTCGTTACATAATGTAATGATTAATTTTCCATTGCTTGCTTTTGGTGGAGTGGAAATAGTGAGCGTTGAAACTGATTGATAATGTTTGTTTAATTCTGAAATGGAAACCCTCTTGATGTTTTTCAGGAATTCAAACTGTTCTTTTATTGGTTGTAAAGTTTCTGCATCAATAAAACAACTATTTCCTTGTTCCAATGTTTTTTTGAATAGCGGCAATGCAATTAAATTTCCTAAGCCTTTCCTAGAATGAAAATCCTGATTGGGAAATAAACGGTCAAAACTTGAACCCTTGTCAAATATTGAGAATGCTCCCGATTGTTCAAGAATGGAAATGAAAATCTTCCTGCTCCTGATTGCAGGGTAGGGATGTTCAAAAAAAATCCATACATGTCCGCCTTTGCCTGAACGAGAACGTTCCAAATATGCAGGTATTCCTTTTTCGTTACATACTTTGAGAAATTTTCTTGAATCATGAACCCAATTGTCCTCATCAAAGTCTGCTGCAAGAAACCATGAAGTATTATCAGGCAGTAACGGATAGATTCCGATATATTGCTCTCCTTTTAAATGTTTGGCAATTTCATCATCAGTAAGTCTTAGGTATGTTTTATCTGTATAGTTTTGAAAAGTCCCGCCCTTCATTTTGTGAGCCCGGTATCTGTAGGGGTCGAAATGATATGCAGGCATATAGCCGCTTTTATCAGCTTTTTCCCATCGAATGGCAAATACATCCTCCCGGCCCCTGAAGACCGATTTAAATAATTGTATCTGATTTGCGGAGTTCTCATTCATTGCTGTTTCCCTTAAAAAACCGGCCAATTCCCGGCCAATTAGCGGCCAATACGGCCAATTAGCGGCCAATTATTCTTTTAACTCATACTTGCTTCCCCTTCCTTTTGAACCGGTTTGTTTTATTAGCTCTTTACCAATCAAGTCCTTCAATTCTTCAGTAGCCAGTGTCTTAGCAACTGCATTTATTTCCTGATATTTTGAATTGGTAATACTGCCGTGTTCAACAACATACAATATCGCTTTTACCTGTCGCTCATTCAATCCTAATATTTGTAGCTGGTATTTACTGTATTTATTTTTAAAGAGGGTTACCAATATGCCGCCATCCTGTTCAATAATTTCAGGGTCAGGTAATCCTGCTTCTTTGCAGGTACTGATAATCTTTAATGTTCCGCTTCTCCAAGCATCAATGTAGCCGCCCTTAAAACATACATCGGCGATTAATAAATTTCTTGGCCTTGATGGATGCTGCCGTTTGAGGGAATCCAAACTGATACCGGCAGGCAATTCGCCTTCATTCCAGATATTAAAGTGGTTGTCGAACATACGCATCTGCACAACAGATGAACCTAAGTAATTTCTATGCACTAATGCATTGAGCAACATTTCACGGAGTGCTGCGATAGGATATTCACCTTTCTCAATTCTTTGTATGCCTTCAAACGAAATAGCACGGGTTAGAAACTTCCGGTTTAATTGCTCCAGCACTTCTTTTAGTAAATAAACAATATTGCCTTCAACTGTCTCCTGGAATCTCAGGTCGCTGCTGTCTTTACCGAAGCGGCCAATTTTTACAACGCAATTATTGAAAAATTTTGCCGGGTTCTTTCCAAACAAAACAATGGCTGCCCTTTTAATGTTACCATTATCATCTGTCAGGCGGAGCTTGGCAATCAAATCTGCTTTGCTTAATCCCTCCACATCTGAAATCCTTCCAGCATGAAGTGAAGCTGCTATGTATGATTTTAAACTGGCATCATCAATGTCATCAAGTGTGGCTGTTGGCTCCGCAACTTCATCCCATGTCTTACCACTTTTACGAAGTAAATAATCGGTAAGTGCTGCACCAATCAATTCTTGTTTGGTGCTTCCGCTGCGGTAGTAATACCTGCCACGCAAAGAAATGGGTACTGCATAAGGCTGCGTAATTATTTCAAGGTAGTACAAACCTTTTTCTTCATGCAGATTTATATCAAGTAAAATCCCCATCAGGTCTTTTGCCTTGTTAGGTATTTCATCCATCAGTTTTTTGTAATCACTAATGCCGACTACTTTGCCATTATCATCTTTACCAATGACTATTGCACCACCTTGTGCATTGGCAAAACCACAAACCCATTTCAGGTAGTCATCATGCCAACTTTGTTTATATTCTATATTTTGTTGTTCGGGCATTCTGTTGATTAAATTTTCTTTTTTAATTTATCAGATACAACTTTTTTAACTTCATTTACATTTTTTTTCGCTTCGGTAAAATATTCTTTCTTCAATTCAATTCCCAAATATTTTCTTCCGTTTAACGAGGCTGCAACTGCTGTCGTTCCTGAGCCAAGAAATGGGGAGCCTTCACTGGCATATCTATGAGTTGAAATTTGCAACAAAATTTTCTGGCTCATCAGGTGTCAAAATTATTTTTTTTATCTATTGTCTTAATCAAAACAGTTTTGTTTCTTCTTTGCATACCAAGTCATACTACCAATTTTCGTATTTGCAAATTTCCCAAAATACCCAAATAGTCCACCAACTCCAAATGTCCTAACAGCCCAACCAATTTTTTCTTTGTCTAAATACTCTACACTTTTAATTTGGTTTCTGTCAATTTTAACGTCTGATAAAAGTCTATGAATAATCAATTGGTCAGTCGAAAGTTTATAGTCAATTGGTCTAAATGCGAATGCAATAAAATATATCAATAGTAATGCAGCAGTCGTGTAAATTGGAATTGCTCTACCTGTGTCTTTGAATATTGAGTATTGCCCAAAAATTATAAATGCAAATAATAGAGTTACTCCAATTGTGACTCCTTTTGCTAAATTGTCTAACGATGTTTTGTATGTCATTATTTGAAATTTTAGAGTGTTGAAAAATGCTTGCAGACAACGGTTTAGGGCTTTGCGTTCGGGCGGGTTTCCGGGCACAAAGTTTCAATTTATTACTAAAGTTTAATCGAAGCACAAAGCTCCAAGTTTGCACGTCAGCCCGCCTGACGCAAAACCCGTTAGCCGTTCGGTTTTATAATTTGTCTGTCAATTCTTGAATGATTTGTTGTTTCAATTTCTTTTTAATTTCAGGTGCTTCAAGTTGTAAATATTCAAGACCGACAAATGAATTTCCTTGTTTTCTATTTTGTCGTGGTTCAATGCTTTCAATAAGAATTGCCTCTAAAATGTCGCCCAAATTTTGAATTGTAAAGTCTTTGAATTTTACACCTAAATTTAGTTTTGCGTCCTCTGTCACTGGATAAAAACCGAACCAACTAAACCTGTCCCAGCGTCCAGCAAGTCTGTCTGTCGTGTGGTCTTTTAGTCTTTTGCCAAGAGACTGTTCAATTGCTTGGCCAACATAAACTGTTTCCCTGCTGTCATGCAATAAATAAATACCAATTTGGTCTTTAAAGTTTACTTCGGTCGCACCGATTTGTTGAATGCCCAATAAGTCTGGTTGTGATTTCCAATAAACAAGATTTCTGTTCCAGTAAATTCCAAAAGCATTTATGATTTTATGGCTGTCTTTAGTTACAATTTTGTCGTTTACAATTTCAGGTTCGCTGTCGTCAATGTCATTGTCGTCAGGTTGATTTAAAAACTTGCGTAAGATGTAATAACCTTTGGCTGTTTTTGCAAAGATTGATTTCTCTTTCTTTGTGTTAATGTCAGTTGTAAGGTTTGCACTTACCGTGTCTTGCGGTGTTGCTCCCAATGATTTTCTGTAACCTCTTTCAGCAATAAGTTCAGCAATTTCTGTGTAGTGAAGTTGTTTCTTTTCTTCATTCAACACTTTTTTAATTGCTTCTTTCCATTTTAATTCAGCCATATTTTCTGTCTATTGAATTTTGTTGTTAAGTGTCGTCCTAAACTGACCGCTAACGTTCACGCATTTGCAGCTATTTTTTTATAAACTCTGCAACGATTTCAAATTTTTTCTGTCCAATCTGAACTCCTGATGATCTGGTAGAGTTATTAAGATCATGGTTGTCAAGTAATATATATCCAAAATGAGTACAACCTATCTTTCTTTGTTCACCTGGAAATAATGTATATAATAATGTATTTGAAGTAGTGTCGTCATTTGTCAAAGTAGTAATTTTTACTGTAAAAGTTTTGCTCTTCGATGATGATGTATTTGTTAATACTACTTCTTTAGGTACGACTTTCATTTGGTTTATTAAACTGTCAGCCGTTTTTTTATTTTTGAATTCTGTCTCTTGAATTTCCATGTTATTTCCCCCAATTGAAATATCTATTGGCATACTTCTTTTTGTCCATATATAATCCACATTATCACAAGTATTGTTTATGTCCTTAAAGGTAAGTTTGCCGTCTTTACAACTTATAAAAAAAATAAAAAAAGCTAAATATAAATATTTCATATTGAATAGATTTAGTTGCAAATAACGTTCAGGTATTGCTGCAGGTGGGGATTTTATAATGTCCTGCCCGGAACTGAAGTTAAATAGAAATACAAATGTTTAATGTTTTAAAAAAAAGCCGACCTGCGTTTCGTCTGATGGAACAACTGCCCAGTAGCCATATGCTGCTGATAATTATTCTGTCAAGCCGCTATGACTCCAAACCCATGTTGGCAGTAGCCTTAGTCATGTCAACGGAAATGATTGAAAAACTAAAGAAACTGCGTCCTTTGTCGCCCACCGTTAACCAAAAGTATGTGGATGTCAGTTTAAAAATTCTTGATGCAGCCAAAGTTCTGCACCAAACGTACACTCTGGAAGAACTGCATGATTTCGTGTTTTTCAAAGAAGTCCCACAACGCAAGATTAGTCCAGAGCGGCTAACTACTCACTTGTGGGAAATTGTCAAAGAACATTGGTCGGCGACAAAAGCCGAAGGTGAACTTGCTGAAATTTTGGTCAGTCCAGCCTTTCAACAAAAACTCCAATCTGGCAGTTGTAGTCAGTAGGGTCAGATGGCGAAAGCATGTTGATGCCGTAGCCGTGCCCCATTTCATACAGATGCTCTTCCAGTTTGAAATTGATGTTAACCACTTTGCATTTATGTCCCTCAAGGGTTACGATGTCGCCAACAGAAATGAATTGAGAGTTGTCCCACTCTTGCCGCTTAATGTTCAGCAAGTCGTCAAGGTCCTGACGATTGTAGATGTAGCAAATTTCACGTTTGTTGTCGCCGTGATACTTAAAGAGCATTCGTGCAAAGAAGCGTTCTCGCTTTGGTTGTGTCATAAAAGAAATGTTTGTATGGAATTTGCCGAAAGGTTACTGCCAACGGTTCTGAGCTTTGCGAAGTGGCGGATTTTTAGCACTAATGTTTATTAGAATTCCGAATGTTGAGCCTTGCACAAAACTGTCATAGAAGCACGTCAGCCGCCATTTTGCAAAACCCATGTTACAAGCTGGCCTTCTGTCCACCGAGTAGTTGAAACGCTTTGCTGTCAATGGTTTTGGTGTCTGTTTAGAAACTGATTTTTGTCTGTCGTTGTTCTGTGCGTTTGCGTATTTTTTATTTTCAGAAGGGTCGGGAAATTTTTTTAATTCAATTTTTTCAGGGTGGGGCAGGCACACTCTTTGCCAAGTTTTGGCTTGCGGGTCGGCTGGTGCGACTTGGCAATGTGTGTGACTGCTGCGTGGGTTCATTACTGTCTGTTTTTCTTAAAGTTTTCTGCTTGCTCAAATATCTCTACATACACTTCATCTCTCTCCACTGGTGGATAGCCGAACTCATCTAAAATCAAAATCAACTCCACTTTCAAGGCTGATTTTATGTCGTCACGTTTATTCCAGTCAGGGAATTTGGCTTGGCTGTCAACAATGAGTTTTACGGCTTTGGATAAGTCAATGAGTTTGTCGTCAGGGTAGGTGAAGTCGTATTTTTTGCAAAGCTCTTTTAATATGTCGTAAAAGGCTTTTTCTTCAAAGTCAATTCCTAATTCGTCACCTGTTTTAAATTCTTTGTGAACGTCCCAAATAAGGTTTGTCAAGGCTTCTGCCATTTCCTCATATACTTCGCTTCTCAAAATGTCGTTTGCGTCACGGTTGTTGTAGCGTTCAACGATGGCTTGCATTTTCTTGGTGAAGTCAATGCCTTTTACTTTGTTTACTTTTCTGATTTCTCCAATAACTTTAGCAAGTAGCTGTTGAAGCAATTTGATTTTCGTGTTCGGCAGTTGGATTTTATCAATCTTAGCCAAATAGTCTTCATCAAAAATGTCTTGTTCGCTTTCTCCTTCTTCTCCAAGTTTGAAAATTTCTTCTACTCCATCACTTTGCAAAGCATCTTTTATCATTTCCCTTACTCTTACGTTCATCTGTGCTGTGTCAGGGGCATTGCCTTTGGTCAACTTGAAAACAATGGAACGAACTGCCAAATAGAAATGGGTGTAATCTCTTTCGGTTTGGGTCAGTTTTTCGCTTCCTGCACAAATATCATAAGCGGCTTTCAGTCGCTTCACCAAGCCCATAAATCGGGTTTCCATTTCTTTGGTTTGCTGCACAAACTCCGCAGCCATATTTAAGGTGTTGAGTTGCTCTATGGTGCTGCCTTTGAAATACTTTGTATTGTCAAACTTGTGCATCAGTTTAGCCAATAAATCCAAGTGGTCTTTTACCACTACCAACGATTGGTCAATGTCTTCAAAATTATCTTCATCGCCTTTGTTGTATTTGGCAAGGGCAAGATTCATTTGTTTTTTGATACCAATGTAGTCCACCACCAAACCTTTGTTCTTGCCTTCAAACTTGCGGTTTACCCGTGAAATAGTCTGAATTAAATTATGTTGCTGGATCGGCTTGTCAATGTAAATGCTATCTAAGAACGGAACATCAAAACCTGTGAGCCACATATCCACCACAATGGCGATTTTGAAATTGGATTTCGGATTCTTGAATTGTCGGTCAAGTTCTTTTCGGTCATCAGAAGTGCCCAATAAATCCCAAAGTTCTTTTGGGTCGTCTTTGCCTCTTGTCATTACTAACTTAATGCGTTCAATCGGCTTAAGTTCCCGCTTGTCTTTGTCGGTTAATTCTGCACCTTCTTCCGCTTCTCTTATTTCGTTCCATTCTGGTCTAAGGGCAATGATGTTTTTGTAAAGTTCATACGCAATTTCACGGCTGCTGCTCACAAACATTGCTTTTCCTTTTACGGTGGCACCCTCTGAAATTCTGTTTTCGTAATGGGTTACAAAGTCACTGGCAACTTCTTTCAAGCGGTCAGGGTCGCCAAGTATGGCATACATATTTGCCGTTTCCTGTTTGCTTTTGTCAATCTGATATTCGTTGGCTCCCAACTCGGCTGCTTCTTCATAGTATTGCTCAATCTTTTCCAGTTCACCGTTTTTCAAAGCTACTTTTGCGGCTCTGCCTTCATACACAATCCTTACGGTGATTTCATCCTTCACCGATTCTGTCATGGTGTAGGCATCTACTACTTTACCAAACACATCAAGCGTTGCATCAATAGGTCTTCCTGTAAAACCTACATAGGTTGCGTTGGGTAACGAATCGTGCAGGTATTTGGCAAAGCCAAAAGATTTCTTAACTCCGCTTTCGGTTACTTTTATTTTTTGGTCAAGGTTTACCTGACTTCTGTGTGCTTCGTCCGAAATGCAAATCACATTTTCCCTTTCGGTAAGCAGTTGGGTATCTTCTGTAAACTTGTGAATGGTGGTCAGGAAAACGCCACCGCTTTGTCTGCCTTGTAGTTTGGCTCTCAGGTCGGCTCGGCTTTCCACACTTTCCACGGTGTTGTCGCCAATAAATCCTTTGGCATTGATGAACTGTGTCGACAATTGGTCGTCTAAATCTGTTCGGTCGGTAATCAAAACTATAGTGGGACTTTCAAAGTATTCACTTTTCATCAATAACCTTGTCAGGTAAAGCATCGTGAAACTCTTTCCGCAACCTGTGGCACCAAAATAAGTTCCGCCTTTTCCGTCTCCTTCGGGTTTTTGGGCTTTTTTGATGTTTTCATACAAAGCTCTTGCAGCGTAATACTGCGGATAACGGCAAACGATTTTTTCTTCCTTTTTGCTGTTGTCGGGTATGTAAATGAAGTTGCGAATAATGTCACGCAAACGGTTTTTATTGAACATTCCCTGAACCAGCGTAAACATTGAATCTATGCCGTCAACGTCCTTGGCTAGCCCCGCCACTCTACGCCAGGCATAGAAAAATTCGTAAGGGGCAAAGAACGAACCTGCTTTGTTGTTTACGCCATCACTGATTACACAAAAAGCATTGTATTTGAAAAATTCGGGAATATCTCTGCGGTAACGAACCGTTAATTGTTTGAAAGCATCATAAATGGTGGCTTCTTCCCGAATGGCACTTTTGAACTCAAATACCACCAAAGGCAAACCATTGATGTAAATAATGCCGTCAGGGATTCGTTTTTCATTGCCAATGATTTCCAACTGATTCACAAACTTGTAAATATTCGTATCTGCTGGATATTGTTCTTCGGGTTCGGCTGCTATGGAAATTACTTCGTCTTCGTTGGGTTGGCGGTGTTTGTTGAGCCCTGCATAATTGAGAAGCTGAATGTAAATGTCTTTTTGGTTGCGGTCTTCTCGTTTCAGAATAAAACCGTCCGCAAGCATTCTCAAAAAGGTTTTGTTGCTTTCGTATAGGTCTGATGATGGAAGCGATTTGAGTTGAAGAATAATTGAATTGGTTTCATTGAGTGTAATACCCTGCGGTGCATATTGCATTAAAAGAAAATTTCTCAAATCGTCCTCAATCAATACTTCATCGGGCTTTCGGGCAATGGTAATGCCCAAATGGTGGGGAAATCCTTCTTGCCCCAACAACTCGGTAAACGCCTTTTCTAATTTTTCTTCGGTAAATCTCATTTTTTAGGCTTCTTCAATTTTTTTATGTCTTCTTCCAGTTCTTTCAGGCTTTGCTCTTTCTCTAACGCCTTTTGTACAAGTTGGTATTTTTCAAATTCTTCACCCGATTTTTCCAATGCCATTTCGTGGCTTATTTTTCCGGCATGGGTCAATAATTCCCTGCCGTTTAGTTGCAGAATAGTATCCAAACGCTCAATCCAATCTTTCATATACATAGGGATGCGTTGCTGTGCCATGGTTTCAGCAAAGGCAAGGTATTGTTCCACTAAAAGCCCAAGGAGTTTTATTTCATCTTCGTTCAGGTAGTTTTTAGCAATGCTTACGTCAGTTTTTTTTATAGAAACGGTTCCTTTTTTATCATACGACTGCATACCCATCAACGGCAGGGTAGCGCCTGCCCTACGATATACCAACTCGGCTGCTGTTTGCTGGCTGATGGCCCACAGGAGTTTGTTTTGCACCACTTTAAAAAACTCAATGGTCTTTTCATCTTTTGGGTCGTAATCAATGCTGGTGGTGTAGATGTCTTTGATTTTCTGATAAAAAAAGCGTTCCGAAAGGCGTATTTCCCGAATGCGTTCCTGCAGTTCGTTGAAATAATTCATCGTATTGCCGCTCTTAAAGCGGTCGTCATTCAGGGTAAAACCTTTAATAATGTATTCTTTCAACCGTTGGGTAGCCCAAATGCGAAACTGTGTACCCTGGGGCGATTTTACCCGATAGCCAACGGAAATAATGACATCCAGATTGTAGTAAAACGGGGCTTTTTGCTGAAATTCGGAAATTCCGAATTTCTTCATTGTAGTGGTTTCTACCAGCTCGTTTTCCTCATAAATGTTTTTAATGTGCTCGTTGATGGTAGATTTTGCCTTACCAAACAAGGTTGCCATTTGGTCTTGGGTTAGCCAAACGGTTTCTTCTTCCAGCCGCACATCTATTTTGATGTTGCCTTCCTGGTTTTGGTATATGATGATTTCGCTGTTCATAATTGTTTATGGTTAATTATTAATGATAAATGTTTGATTTCTTTAACCATTAACCATTTATCATTAACCATTGTATTTGCCTTTTCTAATTTTTCTTCTGTGAATTTCATTGTCTAAACGTCATGGGAAAAATTATATAAATAATCCATCATTTCTCTTGCAAAACTCCTGATGTCTTCTTCATTGCTACTTGTGAAAATGTGATTATCACCATTTAATGTAGTTCGGAATTCATGAAATTTTGCTCTTACTACATCTTTATCTGAAAATATTTGATCTATCTTATCGCTAAGGTTTGAACAGGTAATTCCATTTTGCTCAAACTCTATCAATTTTCCTATATAAAAATGTGGGAAATATTGGCTTTCCAAAAAAGTCCTTAGATATGTCCTTATATCTTCTTCACTTTCCCTATTTATAAATCGATATATTTTTGAAACAACTCTTTCATAGGTCGTTTCGGTGAAGGTTTTACTTTCAATTCTTCTTAAAAAACTTGTCGAATCGTTTTGAGCAATCTCTATAAAAGAAATAGGGAAATCATCATTCATTGCCCTTTCAAGAAAATTTCTGATAAAGTGTGAATAATGAGTTAGTACAACAATTTGACTTACACTGCGCAGGGTTTCTTTGATTCTATTAATGGATTTTAAAATGCGATTATCATCAAAGCTTGTAACTGGGTCATCCAATACGATTATTGCTCTTTGTTTTTCATCTGGTGAAAGAAAATCCAATCTTGCCCAAAATAATGAAAGTGCCAAGGCACGCTTATCTGACTCACTAAATACCTTGGTAATATTAGAGTCATTAATTTCTACATTCTTGAATTTTACTTTTAGAAAATATACTGGTTGATGACCTCTATTGTCAGTACCCCTTTCAAGGGTAAAGTTTTCACTACCGAACTGCTTAAAGTGAAAATCAATTCGAGTATAGAATCTGTCAAGATATTGATTCTGATTGGCAGATAAAGCCTGTTCATTAGCAATTATTCTTGTCTCAATAACAGTGATTTCTCGTTGCTCCGCTTGATAAGAAACACAAGCATCATTTTGCTCAACTCTTGCAATTGCTCTTTTTTTAATCTCAATTTCTGTTTGAAGTTCAGAAATTTTTGTTCTTATCTGGGATAAGTCACGATATGGCTCTTTAAATAATTGAATTGCCTCTCTTATACTTTCAATGGTTTCCGCAATCGCTGATAAATTACTTTGGTAGCTAACATGACTTTCTAATAAGCCAGTAAAATCAATTGATTGAACAGGTTCATGTGGTTTTCTTTCTTTGATGTTAAAAGCTTGAATTACCTGTTGAGAATAGTGACTTGTAAGGTCATTAAGACCTGTTTCGTTTGCTGAATCTATTAACTCATTTAAACGAGTAACTAATGCAGTGAAATCCTCTGTATTTATTAACTGAGTATATTGTAACAATAAAGCCTGCTTTGCTATGACCAAATTTAATGAATTGTAGTTAAGTGCTCCCCACTGTCTTCTTAAGTTTTCAACTTTATTTTCAATATCGGAAATATACTCTCGGTATGCTTCATTAAAATATGAGTGGTAAGCATTAAGTAAATCAGTGGCGTTTTCTAAAGATTGACCACAGAATGAGCAATTATTAGAATCATTTTTTCGAGTGTCTAAACCCTCTTTAATCCATTGCGTGGCGTTTTCAGTTATTTCAAAATTATTTTCAATATGCTCTTGAAGTTTCGCAATTGCAGCAGAACTAATCTCGTTAAACTCACTCTCTAATAGAACATTTGTTTGGTTAGTTAAATCTTGGATATTATTTGTGGGAACAATAAACTGGGAAAAATCTTCAATTGATAATATTTCTGTAGGTCTCTGAAGTCTCTGCTGTTCTTGCCTTAATCTTTGTTCTAATTGAGATAATTGTTGCCTTTTATCTTCGATATTTATCGAGTTTGGGTCTGTAGTCAAAAATGGTGCATACTCTTGTTCTTGCTTTCCTCTTAAATACAATGGAAGCAAATTTGGAAGGTTGCTTTTTTTCTGTCTTAATACTCTTTTATCTTCTGCGATTTGGGTTGCAAGTTGAACTCCTTGTTGTCCAAGAATAAATCTTGTGAAATTTTCTTTATTCTGTCGTTCAATGGAAAGTCCTGTAAATAAATTTTTGTGAATAAAGTCTGAACCAAAAATATGTAGGTAATCATTTGAATGTACCTGTGTCCATGAAGTATTTGAAAAAATACATGGCACTTCATTAGTTGATTGATGTGGCCTGACTGATATTCGAACACCTTGATTTGAAGGAACATTAGGTATTGATTTTCGTGTTGTTATAAATGACGGGTCATTATCTTTGAGTGAAGTGAGTATGTCTGTTAAAGTTGATTTACCTCTTGTGTTAAGCCCGTATATAAAAGTGAGTTTCTCAAATTGAATTGAGCCACCATTATCAAATTCTCTGAAACTGCCAACATTGTTTATACTTATTATTCTCTTTATCATACGGCTAATTTTCAATGGTTTGCTTTTCCATCCTCTCCACCACACCCCGCATCAACACAGGGCAAAGCGGTTTGATGGTATTTTTCAATTGCTCATTGATTCGTTTGCGAGTTTCCAGTGTGTGGTAAATGGTTACGATGGCTTCCTGCACTTTGATGTCGGGAATAGGCAATTTTACATTGCACATATCAGCCCAATCAAAGGTTTCTCTTGCACTGCCCCAAGAATGAAATCTTGCGTATCGGTCAAATTCAGGACGTGTAAACCACAAATACAGATATTCAGGAAGTAGTTCAGTTGTTTTTGTTACCCTGAACACCGTATAAATTGCAGAAACGATGCAAGGTTCACTAGTATTCATTGCTAGGGCAATTTTGTCTCCACGTCTTGAAGTGTCTGCTACATATACAAATTCGCCTGTCCGAACTACTTTGTAATTGTGAAAGCTAAGTCCATTGGTATTTGCTTTGGTTTCAATCAAAACTTTATTTGTTGATACACCTTGCAGAAAAGTTACTTGCAAATCCGTATTCCTTTCATCCGACTGCTGAATATATTCTCCTAGCGTTTTCGGTGCTTCGGTTTTTATCAGGTTTTCAATGTAGGTGTCGCATATCAACTGCAAATCTGCCAAGCTGTTTTCGTAGGTTTTTTGGTTGTTGAGCAAACCTTGATACAATGCCACATACTTGCGTTGTTCGTCAATGTCGGGAATGGGGATTTCAATATCGCAAAGGCGTTCCCAATCTAAACCACCTCTGACACTCGAATCGCAATAAGTCCAAGCCCTTCTGTCAAATTCAGGACGTTGAAATTGCATCATCAAATATTCGGGTAACAATTTGTTTTTGTCAATTACTTCAAATGTGATGTATGCAGGTGAAACAATTGCAGGTTCTTCATTAACAAACAATGCAACTGGTAAAATTTCATCTCTATTAACGTGCATTAAGTTTGTGGCAAACTGACCTTTTTGTATAAGTTTGTATTTAGACAAATCAAGTCCTGATGCATTGGCAACTGAAGGCATAAAATTCTTGTAAATGTTTATGCCCATAAGATTTGTTGTAATCAAATCCTTGTTTCGATTATTCACAAGCCGTATATAATTGCCAATTCTTTTAAAGCTCATATCCCAATACCTTAAAAGCGTTTATCAATTGCTCCTGTGATGCTTTTTCTTCTTTCAGCAGTACTGCAAAATCCTTTTGGATGCGTTTCATTTCGGTGTTGAAGTCAATGCCGCTGTCACGGTCAACAAACTCAATGTATTTGCTCGGCACCAAAGAAAAGTCGTTGGCTTTAATCTGCTCAAAGTTGGCTGAGTAGCAAAATTCAGGAACGTTTTTATAGGTATTTTGCCAGTCGGTTTGTTGCCAGTTGTGGTAATTCTCGGCAACTCTTGCTATTTCATCATCCGTCAGTTCAATAAACTGCTTTTCAAACTCCACACCCCAACGCCTCAAATCCATAAATAAGATTTCCTGCTCACGGTCTCGGTAGTTTTTCATTTTGCCGTTTACTTCTACGCTTCGGGCTTTCTTGTTTTTATTGATAATCCAAAGCGTAACGCTGATGTCGGTGGTGTAAAACGTATCTCGTGGAATAATCACAATGGCTTCCACCAAATTATTTTCAATCAGCTTTCTGCGGATTTTATATTCTTCACCATTTCCACTCAATGCACCATTCGCCAATATGAAACCAGCCACTCCGTTTTCGCTGAGCTTGCTCACCATATTCAAAATCCAGCCATAGTTGGCGTTGCTTTTGGGTGGCACATCAAAACCTCTCCAACGTGGGTCGTCTAACAATTCATTTTCTGCCCGCCAGTCTTTTTGGTTAAAGGGTGGATTCGCCATTATAAAATCGGCTTTCAGGTCTTTGTGTTGGTCATTCAGAAATGTGTCAGCGTGTTTCTCACCAAGGTTTGCCGAAATTCCCCGAATGGCAAGATTCATCTTTGCCAGTTTAAACGTGGTAGGCGAAGACTCCTGTCCGTAAATGGAAACTTCTTTTTTATTTCCGTGGTGGCTCTCAATAAACTTGATACTTTGCACAAACATTCCACCACTACCACAAGCAGGGTCATAGATAATTCCCTTGTAGGGTTCTATCATTTCGGCAATCAGTTTTACGATGGTCTTTGGCGTGTAGAATTCTCCTTTCCCCTTGCCTTCGGCAATGGCAAACTTGCCAAGGAAATATTCATACACCCGTCCGATAATATCCTGCTCTTTGTCTTTGAGTGTATTTACCTTGTTGATTTCGTCAATAAGTGAAGAAAGTTTGGAGGTGTCCAAGCCCAAACGAGAATAGTAATTGTCGGGCAATGCACCTTTCAAAGCCTTGTTGTCTTTTTCAATGAGGTGCAAGGCGGTGTCAATCAAAAGCGGTAAACCTGCACCGGCTTGATTTTTCTTTTTGATGATGGTGCTCCACCGTGAATCTTCTTCTAAGAAAAACACATTGTCCTTCGCATAAAAGGCTTCCATTTCCAGATACTTCTCTTTGCCTTCGGCAATCAGTTTTTCTCTGTGTTCCTCAAATTTGTCGCTGGCAAACTTTAAGAAAATTAGCCCTAAAACAACGTGTTTATATTCGGCAGCATCCACACCACCACGCAGCTTGTTAGCTGCTTCCCAAAGGGTCAGTTCAATTGGTTTTTCTTTTGTTTCTTTCTTCTGTTTCGCCATTTTATGGTGTCAATATTTAAAATTTTTAATGTCTGCTAAGTTAAGTTTTATCGTTGCATTGTCGTCATAAGTGCGTTGGCAAAAAAATGGCTCTTTTGGTTTTGCGAAGCGTTGGCTTTTGTGTCGGGCAAAACCAAATGTGCCATTTGTGCGGTGGCAATAAAATTGAATTAAAAAAATGTGCGGTGGGGAAAATAAAAAATACAGAAGGGTAGGCAATGAGTGTCGGCTCAGTTGCTGTCCGTTTGAAATATGGTCTGTATGTTGGTCACCTGTCAAAATTAGCGTTTCAATTTATGTTTATTGTCGTCTGCTTGGTCGTTGCTGTGTCGTCTTTTATTCCGTCCGCCCCGGCTGACCGCTGCTGCGTAAAGATAAAAAAGATGATGATATGCACATAGCTAAATAGATAAGGTCAAGCTGGATATGCAGCCCAACAGAATTACAACAGTTGAAACACGGTTTCCGTCAGCCTGCATTTTGGCAATACCCATGTTGTATGTTCGCCCTTCGTCTTGATGACTTGAATTGAAAGACTGTGTCCACCGAAGTAGGGTGTGTCCCAGAAGCGTGGGAACAAGGCAGACTCTTTTGCAAGGTTGGCTTTTGTGTGTCGGCTTTGTGTGCCTTGCAAATGTGCCTGACTTGGTGTACTGGCTACTTGAAGAACCCATAGTTTTTGTCAATCAAAATTCTCCTGTCAAGAAACGAATTGAATTCTTCGCATGAAGTTTCGCTTATCAGCAAACACGAATAACAAGCTGCGTAATTAAGTCCTCCAACTCCTTGTCCATCGCTTTCATAGCAAATCGGGTCGCTGCTGCAATCTCTGGCTCTCAATAAGGCTGAAGAAAGAATCTTGGGAAAGTTTTCGCTGTCGGCTTGCTTAATCAGTCCGCCAAAACTTCCTTCACTTCCTGCAATGGTGTAAATCAAAAGTCCGTTCATTGCATCGCTGTCGCAATAAATTCTTTCCGATACAGAAGAAGAAGGATAGCCGCAAAGAAATTCCAACTCCTTAATGATTAAGTGAGAGAAGCTGTGAATGAGAAGAAACTTTGCCAAGTGAATTGTATTCGTGAACTTATCCTTGCTTATCATTTCGTTTTGATTCATTCGCTGATAAAGAGTGAGAATTTCAGATTTAGCTTTTTCATTCTTCATCAAGTCATCCACAAAAGATTTCATTCTTTCATCGTTCCACTTGATAAAAATTCCTTCTCCGAAATTTTCTACTCCTGTTAAATACTCCGTCTCGTTTGGTTTGTTGACTGTGAACTTTGCTTTCAACGGAATGTCTTTGTTGTCAAAGCGAATAAACTTGTCTCTGCTATTAGAAAAAGTATCTCTGTCCATAGGGCTTAACCTTGTGTAGCCAGTTTGAACAGATGTCAATTTTAGCCGTTTGATTTTTATGATTTTCTCAAAGCCAAAATTCTTTAGAGTATCGTTCAAAGGAATGTCTTCAAGAATCAAATCCTTTTCATCTGATGTGAAGTTTCCAGTTTTCAACAAATACTGATATTCATTCAGCAGATAGTGATATTCGTTTTTGCGAAACTCAGTTTCAGTTAAATAAACTCCTTCGCCTAAAACCTGCTGAATGTCTTTCAATGCAATCTTGGTAACTGCTGCAATTTGTTCGGGTGAGTTTCCTGTTGTGCTCAGTAATCTAATTGTGGCTTTCTGGTCGTGAGTAAGTTTTATTTCAGGTTGTGGGATGAACAAACTGTTCATTACGATTGGATAATAAATACTGTTGCTCGTTCTGATTAACGGTTTGAAAAAAACTGTATAAGTTTTTTGCTGACTGTCTGTAATGGTTCCCTTTCTTCTGCGAAGATTGAAGAAACCTGCAAGTGTTTTCTTTCGGTTGCAACTCTCACATTGAATTGTGATACCTGCTAAGTCAGAAAGTTTTGTTGAACGAATGTATTGAAGTGAAACATTATCACAGCAAGTATCTTGTCCTAAAAGGTATCTGCCGCTTTCAAGTCCTTCTGATTCTTCATCGGTGTTATTGGCTCCTATTCTTTGAGCTGTAATCCATTTCGTCCAGTCAATATCTCTAATCTCTCCGTCAGGCGAAACGAAAACAAAACGGACTTGCTCCAACTTGTGATATTTTCTTTTCGGAGTCCCTGTAAGCAAATTGTCTTTGTAACAACAATAGCAATTCGGTCTGCCTGAAAGTTTTGTATCGTAAACAAATCTATCTCTGATTCTGTCAGGGTCATTTATTCCCTCATCGTTTTTTAAAACATCTTGCCAACCATTCCACCATTCACCAATTGTTTTAAACCTTTCGCATGTCTCACAAAAAAACCATGTCGGAAAATATTCTGCTCTTCCAATCTGATTTTCCTTCGCTGGCATTAAACGGTTGTCCTCGTTCTGTGCATTTGGCGGAACTTGAATTATTCTTTGAAGGTTTTGAAAAATTCCTGTGCCCCTTAAACGATTCAGTAAACGAGGTTCTTTGATTTCAAAAATGTAATTGCCATCATCATCTGTCAGTAAATAATTGCTTTGATTGTTTGCATTAAAAAACCACCACTGATTTATGTCCATCACTTTGTAAGCACCAACTGGACTTTCAATTATTGCCTGAACTCCTGATGTAGCAGTAACTGCCTTTCGTGTCTGTGTATGTATGAAGCGTTTCACTGTTCGCTGTGATTTTCCCTTCTTAAAAATATTTGCCATAGTTAATTTGTCTGTAAATCGTTTATGCGGTAATAAGTTTCTGTGTCGATATCACGAAGTGAATTCATAGTCAGCCAAATTTCTTCAAAGGGGTTCACATCGGTAGATGTCTTTTTCAAAAGCGTTGCGTAAGTCAGATTGTTGATTCGCTTTTTCTTCGCTGCCCAACTCTTAATTAAGTCATCAAGCAAAGTGTTTAAGTAATCGCTGTTGCCGAATCTACCTGTGATGTAAGTTTTAAAAGCATCTGCCATTTCAGGTTCAAAGTGTTTTGCTTCGGAATTTTTTGTCAAGCCCGAAACACTGTTTCGCATAAAGGCAACAAACATTGTTGTCAGCATTTTGCGAATTGTATTTTCAGTAAAAGGAGTAACACTTAACGGCTCAACAAATTTGTAATATGCCTGATGAAACGAATTGAAATTTTCAAAGTAGGATTTATCTCTTGCCTGATTTGGATTGAACAAAGAGAAAACAATTCCGTCATGCTTTCTTCCTACACGACTGCTCGCCTGTATGTATTCCGCTATGTTTCTGGGCATTCCGTTTACCAACATTACATTCAATCTGCTCACATCAATACCAACTGAAATCATGTTTGATGCAAGAACTAAATCCAAACCATCTTTCACATATTCATTTCCTTTCTCCGAAGTTTCAGTTGCGAATTCATCTTCCAACCTTTTCAAAGTCGCTTTGATGTTGTTGCTTTCAATTCGGCTTGTAAGCTCAAGTGAACGACTATCAAGGTCTCTTATCAAATAACGAAGTGCAGAATTATTTCCGAAGTGTCGGTAGAATAAAACATTGGTGTTGATTTGAATTTCATCATTGGTCTTGTTGTAAATCTTCCCTACATCTTTCAATGAGTTGTAGTAAGAAACAATTGTCCAATAAAGATTGAACGCTTTCAATTCATTCTCATTGAAAAGTTTTATTCGTGTGAAAAGCAAGTAGGGAAGAACCCAAAGTTGTGTATTGATTCCCGTTTTTCCTGTTGGCAAAAAACCAACATATTTTCTCTTGCTGATTGTTTCCTTCGCAAAGAAACTGTCGCTGTAAGAAATTCCTGATGGTGGAAAAATGTTTACTTGTTTTCCTGCATACAAGTCGCTAATTTGATGTGAAGTGTTTCGTGTTGTTGCAGTTGAAGAAATAATTTTCGGTTTGCGATTTCCCTTGCTACACAAATAATCAATCACACTTTCAAAGATTCCAACAATTGAACCCAATGGTCCACTAATCAAGTGCAACTCGTCTTGAATTATCAAGTCAGGTGGAAGTGAATCTGAAAACGAATTAAAAAACTTATGTGTCTCGCCTTCTTTTTGTGAAGCAAGAATTGCAAACTTGTCAACCGTGGCGAACAAAAGAGTTGGCGGTTGCTTGTAAAGCATTTCATCAACTACCTGTATAGGCAATCTGCTTGCATGAAATGCACACTTGTTATTCACACACTTGAAATAAAAATATCCCTGTGTGCCTGCCTGACAATCGTAACCGTGTGTCCAACCAGTTGCGGTTTTTGAAACCAACTTTGTTCCGCACCAGGGACAAGCCGTAAGTTGCAATCGGCTTGTGTACTGGTCTGCCTTTTCAAAATTCCCTGTGGCATCTTCCACAATTTTGTTTGCATCATCAGTTCTGTTTGGTGATGCACCTTCTCCAACCCAAAGCCCGATTGAAATTTTTTCCTTGTGCAACTCACTTTCAAAATTTCTTCTCAAAAACTCCAATGCTAAAATTAATCGTGATGCTCTTTCAAATTGTTGTGATGTGAGCAAACGCAAAGTGTAACGCATCAGAATACTTGTTCCCTTTGAAGTTTCTGCATTGTTGCTCAATCGTCTCCAAAGAATTGTAAACGCTGTTGCCGTCAAATATGCTTCTGTCTTTCCGCCTCCTGTTGGGAACCAAATCAAATCAACAATCTTGTTTCTGTCGTCTGAATTTTCATCAATGATTCCTTCAATGCACAAAAGCATAAAAGCCAACTGAAACGGTCTGTATCGTGGTGGCTCTGGTTTGTCGGGATTGATAAAAGTCCAGTCGTTGTAATCTTCAAAAAACTTTAGCGAACTGTATTCTGCTTTTTCAACTTCATCAGTCAAGTGGCGTTCCTTATTTCCAAATCGTCTGTCGTTGCTAATTATCATCTGAATAAACATCGCAGTGTTCGCCAACTGAAAACAATGAAATGCTTTTTCGCTATCGTCTTTTTCTAAAATTTCAATTCCTCGGATTAGCCGTTTGTGATTTGCTTCTTGTCGGCTGACAAGGTTGTTTGCAATCTTTTTTTCTTCTCCCTGAAAATTGTTTGCACTCGTTTGTTGTGTTGCAATCCATTTCTCGTAAAGCGAAACAAAAAGTTTTAAACTCTTTATGATTCCTTGTTTGTCGTCATTGAAATGTGAAAGCTGTTTTACTTCTAAACATTTATTCAAAGCATCAAAGTCATTCGGAAAATCTTCTTTGGAAAAATCATTCTTCATTCCATAAACAATTCTTTCAGGCATGAAAGCAGTTTGAATTACTGTTGGCGTTGGTGAATCATTCCATTGAACTGAACAGTTGTGTCCAACTCCGTAACTCTTGATGTCTCGGTAAATGAAATTGATTTCGTTTTGCTCCTCGTCAAACGGATGCAACTCTGATTGCGACTTGTAAGGTTTGAGAGAAATGTTTTCTACTGAAACATTCGTTTGAAACAAACACTTACGATTCAAGTTCTCATTTGAGTTGCTGTATTTATTTGAAGGGTGGCTTGAATTATTCAGCAAAAGAATTTTCACATAGTTGTTGCCTTTGTATTCGTAGGTCTTAACCATGTAGCAAACTGAAAGGACTTGACTGCCGTATTCCTTGTGAAATATTTCAACCGGCTCTTTTGTATTTGCAACTGGAATTTCTTTGTTGAGAATTTCAATCGCTTCTCGTTTCCAAATTCTACCCAAAAGTTTTTCAAGAATATGAATGTGCTTGTAAACTTCTTTGGTTCCAATGTTTTTGTAGTTCCTGAATTTGTCAAAGTCCAAATATTCTCCGCTTCTTTTTTCTCTACCGCCTCGGCTGCCGTTCAACTTTCTTGAAAGTTGCATGAAGCCATCGTTGTATGTGAGAATGTCTTTGAATGAAAGTTGTGTTTCAATTTCAGCATCAAAGAAACTTTCAAAACCTTCTTTGGAAATGGCAATTTTTATTTCGGGTTGAGGTGGTTCCAACTGGTCGTAAATGCCAAATGAAAAATTCACTCCGATAAATTTTTTCGGCTCAATGCAAAAGGTAAAACCTATGTGGGTAGGGAAGAAAGCGTTTTGAATTAACTGGTAATCTTGTGTATCAGAAGTTTGAGAATTGTCTTCTTCGTTGCCTTCTTCCTTTTCTTCGGCATCACCTGTCTCTTGCCTTTCTTCTGCATTGTCATAATCATTCTCGTCTGTTTCTGATTGGTTGTTGCTGCTCTCAATATCTTCTTCTGAAAGTGGATTGCCCGTTGAAGTTGGAAAATCCTTTTGCGGAAATAAAATTCCTGAATAGTATCTGTTCAAAGGATAATCAGAAATCAGTTCTTCGCTGTCGGGAACTCCAAAAATGTCAGAACCAGTTCCGACTAAACCTTTTTGTATTTCTGTATAGAATGAATCTCTGTAATTAGTCATCGTTATTTGTTGTAATTAATTCAATGTCTTTGATAGTTTTCATTGGTATTTGCGAAACGATATTTTCAATCTCTGCTGTTGTCAGCCACTCGGAAATAAATTCGTCTGCTTCACCTGTAGTAATGAAGTGATTTATGCTACTGCTGAACTTGAAGCCGTATTCAATTTCTTTCCCTCTGTATTCTTCAATCTTTGGTTTCATTGTGTTTTTCAAAAAGTCAAATGAAAGCCGTGGGTCGTTAATTGTTTTGGCAATAATGATTAAGTCAGAAAAACTTCTTGGGAACATTACTTCACCATCAAGATATTTTCTGAAAGTGTATTCGCTTACAGAAAAATGATTTCTCACTAACTGCAGATAAAGCGGTTCAGCCATTATGTTGTTTTGATAAACATCATTCAAACAAGTCCGCCAAAGAAGTGAATACTCGTCTGCCTTTTTCATCAGTTCAGGATTCTTCAACTCCATAATGTCCCTCAAAAGTTTTTTGTCGGGGTTTGCATAAATCAAAACTTTGTCGCCAATATTCAAATCTTCTACTAACACAAGATACTTTTCATTGCCTTGAATTTTCAGAACTGTTTTTGTTGACGGCAGTTTCATTTTGCTGCTGTCATTAAAAGTGATTCGGTAATTGTCGGTTTCTCGGTGGTCGTGTCTTGTTGAAGCAAGTGCTTCAATCAACTCATCGTAGCTTGAGAACTGATAATAGTTGTCGCTGAACTCAACTCCGCTAATCTGAAAACGGTCTTGCGAAATGTATTCCTTGTTTAAATCTGAAATGTAAGTTTCAATGTGGTGCTTCAATGCCCTTTCTTCAATGCTGTAAAGGAGAAGTTTGTATTCCGATTTGGCTTTGCCTAATCGTTCAATCAGCCTATCAACTTTTCCGCACCCATAAATTGAAGAAATCACTTTGTGATGTTCCTCATTTGAATCATCACTCTTTGAATAAGAAAGAATTTCTGTTTTCGTTCCGTTTGCAGTCAGCGAATAAAAAGTTCTGTTCGGATTGCTTGAATGATGTGATGCTGCACTTTGCAACTGGGTAATGTCTTGAAGTGATTTCACTCCGACATGATGATGAGATTGCCTTGCAATCTCATTTAACTCTGCTTTGTTGGCGTTGCACAAAAACGAAGGCAAAACAAGTTGATGAATTTGCGTTTGATACGATTTCAGTTTTTCAGTTTTGTTGTTGCTTCTGATTGCCTTGATGATTTCAGCAAACTTTGCTGAAATAGGTTTTTGATATTCGTCAAAATCAAAGTCAGGAAAAATGTTTCCTAATGTTTCAATCAGAAGTTGTTTCAATGCAACATCAAACTCTTGTTGGATTAGTTGGAGTTTTGCAAATGTTGTTTCTTGTTTCAGATTCCAGTCGTAATACAATCTTCTTATGAAACGATAAATTGATTTCAGTCCGACAGTGTGCTTGGTTTCAATTTCTCTGATTGCCTGATAAAATTCTGTGATGGCTTTTTCAAGTTCGTTGTTGTGAATTACAATCGGTCTGTGCTGAATGTTCCTTTCGCCTTTGAAGAAATTTATTTCGGGAATTGTCCATTTCCATCTCAATGGAATCTGGTTGTTGCCTAAATCAATCTTGATATCTTTCTCACCGATGAAAATGACCTTAGTAAATCGTCTTTGATTGTAATAGTTGCGAATGATGTTGATAGAGTTCTCAAACTTGGAACTACCAACAAAAATGCAAGTACTGAAAGTCACTTGCTCTCCGTTTATTTCTTGTTGTTGGTAGTTGTCAAGAAGATTTATGTTTTTTAAAACTGCAATCTTAGGCAAAATTGGAGAGTTGTATTCAATCTCTGTATTTCCATTTTCGTTTTCAGAAACGAAACAAGCTGGATATTCCTTCGGGATTGTAAGAAATAAATTACGGTTCCCAATTATCAATAATTTTTCATTGTTGTAGAAATCGCTTTGGTTACAGGCTTTAAAGATGTTCTGAAATGAGGAAATTCTGTTCAATAAATTTCCCGCCCTTTCAATTTTGTAATTTGAAATTGGTATGTATTTATTTAGATTTTCAACTTTACGTTGAGAATCGAGTTCAATTTGTGGATGAATTTTTCTAATTGTGTAAGGGCTAAGAAAAGCTTTAAGAGCAGACTTACTATATGTTAACTTGATATTTTTAAGGAGTGCTAATCTTTGACCAGGCTTAAAATCAAAAATTTTGTTTGTATCGCATAATTTAATGCATAATGTGGTAAGGATGAATTCAAGGTTTAGCATTTTTTCGTCTATGATGAAGTGCAAGTTTTTGTTGCAGTTGTTTATAAAGTTTAAATGCAAACTGGAAATATCCTTTTCTGTCTCAAATTTGGAGAGTACGGAATTGAGATATTTTTCTGGAGCTTGTAGCACTGGTAGCTAATTTAGGTTTTAATTGTAATTTTAAGCAGAAGTAGTATTGATAATTAAGCTTTGTCAAAATAGGGTTAGTTGTCGGGCAAAAATTTATTGCTGATGTATTGAACAAAGGATAATAGATGTTCGTCAGCCGGGGTGGTTAGGCTGTGCGTTGGCATTTTTAGCTCTTTGCAAGGTTGGCTTTTGTGTTTTGGCTTTGTGAGCCTTGCAATGTGCTAAAAATGGCGTTGGGCAGCTTGGCAAAGTCATGTTACTTTGAATTTAAGTAGGATGCTGTTTAGGGTGACATACAACGATCACGGCTTGGCGATGTGGTGGTGTTTGAAAATCGTCAGCCGGTAACCGCAGTTAAATTTAAAAATAAAAGTTCATTGTTTATTCTATTGATCGGCGTTATTCATCGGCTGGAACTGAAGCCGAATAACGAACAAAACGTTGAGAATATATTCGTCGCGCCGCCATATTGCCAAACCGCCTGTTGCACGCAGGCGGTCACAAATTTAGTGCTGTCCGAATATCTGTATAAATCTGTTGCACGGGATTTGTCTGATAATAAATAGGGATGTCACGCAATGCTGTCTCTTTTTTGAATTTTTGAGTAACTCCAAATAGTCCTTCAAGTCCGGGACGTTGTACAAAAAGGTTAGCGGTTGGTAAAACGGTAAGGATGTCCGCAGTTGTAGCGGCTGTTGTCGCATTGCCAGGGTCTTCGTCAACAAGTGCGAAACACTCAATTTGAAATCTATTCAGAATTTCTACCATCGGCTTTATGCCTGAAATACTTCCACATTCTACTACGGACACATTCGCCTTATCTAAATCAACAGTCATTGTTTCAAATGCTGACTTCACCGCAATTTTATCTGCAGGTCCTTCTACAAGAACTACTTTAGATGCAAAAAACACTTCGTTTAATTCATCATCAAATTTTGAAGCGGCTTTGATTGCGTCGAAGTTTGGTATGCTTCCATTAAAACCATTTACGGTAGTGTCTCCAGAATCTTTTTTTACTAGCTTGATATATTGATAGTCGGCTATGTTTACAAAACTACGCTCGTGGGTTGTATAAAATATTTGCACATTATGCGTTGAAAGTTCTTTTAGGAGTTTATAAAAATGTCGGCAAGCATGCGGGTGCAGAAAAAGTTCAGGCTCTTCAATAGCAAGAATAATAGGAAGATTTGTTACAGTTGCATACGTTCGTGCTATCGCGATAGCAACAGCACTTTGAACTCCAGCACCTTCTTCATCAACATCGACCTCAAGCCCATTCGCGTCTGTTATTCTGGGTCTTAGTTCCTTTAAAAGCATTGTAGGGTCAATAATTGACATTCTCAGATTAATTTGTTTGCCCGTTTGCTCTCGTACATAATTTTGCAAATGCTGCTCCGCAGTTGTAATGTATGGGTTAAGATTAGTTGTGTAAGTATTAGTTATGTCCTGCAAAAAGGCAGTCTTATGTTGTGGTTGAATTGAGTTAGCAATGAATTTCAAGAGTTTCCCGTAAATAGTCCATTGTGTAGGTTTTATTTGTTGGTAAGAAAGTCTATCCAATGTGATATACATTAAACTTACTTCCTCTCTCATTTCATTTGTGACTTTTTTTTCTCTACCGTTGAAATATGTCAATGGCTGATGATTGTAACCTAAAGCAATATAGTTTGCTTCAACTCCGTCGCACTGAAGTCTAAAACCATAAACTTGGTTGTCACATGCAAGTCCTTGTGAAAAATACAGGTCTATTAGTATGTGGTTAGCCTTATTTTTTTGATAATAGTCACAGTCGTCAAAAGACTTAATTGTTGCATAAGTAGAGCCTATGACCAAATTAAGAGCTCTTAAAATGTTTGATTTACCAGAACTGTTTGCCCCGATAAAAGCGTTAATGTCGTCCAATGGCAAGTCAAGAGATTGAATTGAACGATAATTTTCAATGATTAGTCTTTGTAACATATGGTGGGGTTGTCTGTAGCTTGCGTGCAACGAACAGGTATTTGCGAAGGCAGGGGATTCATTAATTGTCCAGCCAGGTACAAATGCCCAATTGAAAATATGTTGTTGAAGTTAAGAACTAAAGCTGGAAATTGAACGTCGAGCCTGAACTGCTGCTGATGCTTGCACATAGTTGATGTTACAATGTCCAGCCCTGCTTTTGCAAATACTTTTGTTATAGGCAGCCTTATTTGTCACCCCAAAAGCTGATTCATTTCATCTTGTGCTTCTCGTTGTAATTTATAGTGGGCTTCAGTTCCTGTTTTCGAAACCTGAAATATTTTTTTAGAATCAACTGCGTTTTTTAACAAGTTGCTTGGATTAGATAGTTTTATTCCGTGGCCTTTCAAAATTTTAGTAACATCCCTTACTCTAAAGTTTTTTGACGGTGATGTTATTTGTATGAAGTACCCAGCTAAAATTGCTTTTGATGTGTCACTTGTCCCTTTGGGAATTTTGCTTAACCATTCACCAAAGGTTTCAGGAACAGAATTACCATTTGCTGCTGTCTCCTGTGTTTCTGTCGTATCTGATGTTTCTGTCTGATTAGTTAGCTTGTCAACTGGTAGTTTTACTGAAATTTCAGAATACGTTTTTAAATGGGCTTCAACTTTATCATATTGATTTGATACAAATTCAGCAGGACCTTCAATTGAAATTTCAATTTGCCCGATTTTTAAATTTACTCTTGCAATGTCTGACATGTTAGTTTAGTTTTTAGGTTTCCAATTTTCATAATTGTCTTCAACATATTTGCTGCCTGGCGGAAGTAAATACACCTTCTCGTCAGCTGTAAGTTCGATAAACTCTAATTTGTCAAGTTCTTTTAAGAGTTTATTTTTCAAATAAGTTTTATTGCTGTATTTCAGGTTAACACATAAATTGTCAATAGTAGAGTACTGGTCATTTTCGGCATATAAAAGAAGTAATACTTTGTCCTTAATTTGAAGCTTTGGATTGAGTATTCTTTTTAATCCGTTTATTTCAAACACTAGCTCAAGTTTTCTGGTTACAAGAGTATTAACAAGAGATTGAGCTTGAGGAAGAGTGATTTGATAATTCAACCTGTAAAGCTCAGCCAATATCCATTCAGCAATTGTTATAATTATTAGAGCATCGGCTTTATTTGCATTTATATCTCCACTTAAATGTCCAACACCACGTCTATTTCGGATATTATAAATTGCTCCTAAACATCTAGGAATATGTAGTCGGTAAGAGTCATGGTTTGTTGTAGAACTCGATTCAATTCTTTGCAATTCAGCGAATGTATTTCTTATTGAAGTTCCAATAGGAGTGTATGTCCCACTGAAACAAGTAAATTGTATCATTCGTATTGTTGCCTCAACAAATTTACCACCGTTCAATTCTGAAGGTTCCCATTTCTCCAAAATGAAATTGGTTTTAATTTCTACATAGCTGTCTATGAGTGCGTCAACCAAGTCATTTGGAAACACTGTTTTAAAATCATTTTTAAATTGGTCGAGTAGTGTCATAAAGGTTGCCTATAACGTTGAAGGGCTTGGCGATGGTTTGGAATTTGGAAAACGTCAGCCCGTAACCAAAGCTAAATTACTAACTAAAAGTTGAAGATATGAGCAAAAGTAAAATTGAAAAACGTCAAGTTGGAACAAAAGCTGATAGTAGCACAAAAACTGATGTAACAACATCCAGCCAAACTATTGCCAAACCCAATGTTGTATGCAGCCAAAGTCAGTCAGCATGTGTAGAACCTATAAATAAAGAAGATATGTCAAAATTAATTTTTGATAACCCGTTAAATGTCGGAACTATTACTCTTTACGAACAAGAGCTAAAATATTGTCCGCCGTTTGGTCAAAGTACACCCACTTAAAACTATAACTTTCTAAAACTGTCCCTTTAAGTTTTTCTTTCAGGTCGTCCTCGAAGTGCATTTGAGATGTGCTCAACATGTTTTTTAAAGTTTCTTTGTCTTGATTGTCGTTTAGTTCTATTACAAATTCCTGTGTCCCGTCAAGTGTCAGGATATTAAAGGTTTTGTCCTCGTCTTTAATTCTAAACTCCCATTCAAGAACTAATTTAAAAAACTTAGGTGTCTGTGAATTGTAAACAAAAGGCGTAAGTTTTAGATTTTCATTGATAACATTAAACTCGCCCTGTTTTATGTTATTATGTTTGTTGTAATACCAATTTGAAGTTTCTATTTTACCGATATTAACTTTCATTCTGCCAAAATTTAAAATGTCTAAAATGTGTCAACCGAAAGTATATGTCCAACAGTTAGTGGCTGTGAATTTTGTCCTGCCACGAATTGAAAGCGGATTACGAAATTGGTTGCATACAACGTTTTGCGGCTTTGCGTTCGTGCGGGATTTCAGGGAACAAAACTGTCAACCCAGCACTAAAGTTAAATTGAAAAACTGCACTTGAATTTACCACCGTCACCCCGCATGACGCAAAACCCGTGTTACCGGCTGGCGTTCTATCATTCCACATATTTCAAAAGTTCTCTTACAAGTCGGAACACAGTCGTTGATGATTCTTCTCTAGCTGGATTTGTATGGTCAAAATGATTGTAATTTCTCTCTGCTCTATCTATTGCAAGTTCAGCTCTTTTTCTGCTCGTTTTGTCGTCTATTCCGTCAAGTAATTCAAAAAAATCTTCTTCTATTAATTTAGTCCCGTTACCATCATAAATTACTTTGAATGGTTTGAGGTGTTCGTTTATCTTGTCGTTATAGTTATCTCTGTGCATTCCTCCACCCTGATGGTCATTAAAGTGTAGTATCAGCCAATATTCAAATGATTGATTTGAATAAGCTACGCCAAAGTTATTGGCTACAGCAATTTGAATTGCAGAGTTAAAATCATTATCATTAAAATCGTCTTTATCAAACACACACCACACTTGGTCGTAGTTACCCTGCTGAGCTAACACAAGGGCTCTATTAACTAGAGAAACTGTATTATATCCTTCACCAACTGATTTGACTTTTGCTGAAGTAATTCTGAATTGATTGAAATAAGAGGGTTCGGTGTTTTCTCCTTCACAAACAATAAGAATAGAAGGCTTTTCTGTCAACTCCGCAACAGGTCTTTCTAAGCTCGGTTCTTTTCTTCGTTGAGCCTTTAACTGTTCAAGGTGTTTTTGCTTTGCTGCTTTTTGTTCAGCTTTTTTGTCCTTCATTTTCATTTTCTGTCAAGAAAAATTTTAGGTTATCAAAAAAGCCAAGAAATGGAACTGCACCATATTTTCCCTTGATATAGTTGTCTTCAAAAGGCTCGGTTTTTCTTACTTCATCCGATTTAAAGTCAGCTAAGGAATAAAGTTTTGCTTCTCCGAATTTATTTTTGTTTGTAAACCAAGTTTGGTCTCTTCTAAATAGACCTGAGCTTAATAAGTTTGTGTCGTGTGTATTAAAAATCAATTGTGCATTCTTCTTGTTAAACTCATTTGAGTTAAAAAGTGAAACGATTTTACAAACCAAATTTGGATGAAGTTTTGAGTCTAACTCATCAACTACTAGAGTATAACCATTTTCAATAACATCGAGAATAGGACCTGTAAGAGCGAAAAACTTTCTTGTTCCAGACGATTCATCATCTTCTAATGAAAAGCTAACACTTCCTACTGATTTTAAGTCTTCGTTATATTTTTTATGCTTTATCAATACGTCAGATACATATTCTTTTTTTTCTTCTCGCACTTCTCTAATTAACTTCTCCTTGAGTTCTTTGGGCATTCCCTTGGGAAGACTTTCAATGTCAAGTTTTTGTAGTTCGATGTCTTGAATTCCTAAATCAGCGGCTTTCAATAGTTCAAGAATTTTAACTTTGTGTTTAGGGTCTTCGGTTTTACCCATAGTGAAACCCTGGTATCCTGATTCTTTTAATCCTGACAAGGTTTTAAGTCTTTTGAACCAATCTAAAACATTGATTGCAGTCTTTTCATTAAATTGAGCAGCAACAGAAATTAATAACGCATTATCTCGAACAAGACCTTCCTTAACAACAGTATTGCCTTTGGTGAAACTTCGTTCGTGAGTATTAAAGGTGCTTCCTTCTCTATAAAAAAGTTCAACTTCTTTTGTTTTTGGTTTGTGATAAAGCCACTCAGATACAATTCTTTCAGTTGTTGCTTCAAAACCATAACGATAAAGCACATTTTTATAAATGAAAATGATTTCAAATTCAGATGGTTCGTTTTCTGTCTGTGTGCTTAGTTTAAATGGCTCAACTTCAATAGCCTCACCTTTTTGGCTTTCCTTGGAACTATTGATTACGAAATATCGCATAAAAGCAAATGCATCAAGTAACTTGCTTTTACCACTCGCATTTGCACCATAGATAACTGCACTTTTGAGAAGTCTCAGTCCAAAGCTGTCATTTATTACAATGTTTTCGTGTTCTCTGGTGTCTTTATCATAGTTAGAAGCAATAAGGCTCAAAGTCGCTTTGTCCTTAAATGTCCTAAAGTTTTTAATTGAAAATTGCAGAAGCATCTTTCTGTCCGTTTTTGATTAATTGTCTGCAAAGGTAGTCTTTATTTTATAATTACAAGCAAAATAAAAGCCATTTTGACCGTTTCGGTTTGAAAAACTTGTTTATGTCGCATTTTTACGCTTGCCGGTAACGAATCGGTATTTGCGATGGCAGGATATTCTGTGTTCCGTCACGCTGATACCGAAGCTAAATTGAAAAATTTAAAGTTGAAAATATGATTTATTGTTCGTTAGATAACGTCAAGCCCGAACCGCCTCCGATTAAAGTTATGCAGCACAACTGCGGCTTGTCAAGCCCTGCTATTCGCAAATACTTTTGTTGTGCGTTCGGCTTTTTGTCCAACGTGAATTTTATTATGGTTTGTCAATCGCTAATTAAGCCTGTAACGACTGCGAATTGTCAAACGAAATTTAACCGATAGTCGTTCAGGTAAAAAACTAATGTCTGAACAAAAAAATGAACCAAAATTTAAAGAACAAACAAACAAAGAATTGTTTGAGGAACTTTGGGAACGTGGCTATTTTGTAATGAAACTTACTCGTGACGGAGATGATGATATTGATTATTTAGTGGTGTCCACATTGCCGCCTAAAGATGAAGTTCCTATTGACCACAACGCCAATTAAGGTTGTCGCCTTTTTTCGCATTGTTGTCCCAATACAGAGGTTGTAAATTATTAATTTCATCACCGCCTCCGTTGGCAACTGGATTTATATGGTCAATTTCCCAACCATAATTTGAATTACGATTACCATGTTCAGAATATTGCATAGCGTGTCCACATTTGTCTCTGCGATAAATGTTGGAATCATAGCCATCAATGGTTGCGCCTTTTGTCCATACAGCTTTTTTCTGTTGTTCTGTCCATGCGTTACCAACTCTGTCGGTATTTGGTTTACGAGCCATAAAATGTTTTTTTTGAAAAGGTTTAAAAATTACGAAGCGTCTAAGCTGACGCACAACGAATCGGTATTTGCGATGGCAGGATATTCTGTGTTCCGTCACGCTGATACCGAAGCTAAATTGAAAAATTTAAAGTTGAAAATATGATTTATTGTTCGTTAGATAACGTCAAGCCCGAACCGCCTCCGATTAAAGTTATGCAGCACAACTGCGGCTTGTCAAGCCCTGCTATTCGCAAATACTTTTGTTGTGCGTTCGGCTTTTTGTCCAACGTGAATTTTATTATGGTTTGTCAATCGCTAATTAAGCCTGTAACGACTGCGAATTGTCAAACGAAATTTAACCGATAGTCGTTCAGGTAAAAAACTAATGTCTGAACAAAAAAATGAACCAAAATTTAAAGAACAAACAAACAAAGAATTGTTTGAGGAACTTTGGGAACGTGGCTATTTTGTAATGAAACTTACTCGTGACGGAGATGATGATATTGATTATTTAGTGGTGTCCACATTGCCGCCTAAAGATGAAGTTCCTATTGACCACAACGCCAATTAAGGTTGTCGCCTTTTTTCGCATTGTTGTCCCAATACAAATGTTTTTTTTGAAAAGGTTTAAAAATTACGAAGCGTCTAAGCTGACGCACAACGTTCACGCATTGGCGATGTGGCGGTATTCTGTGTTACGTCTGCCCGGTGCCGCTGCTGATTAAAGATACAAAGGCTCATTGTTTATTCTGTTGACTGGCGTTATTCGTCTGCCGAAACCGAAGCTGAATAGCGAACAAATAGCTGAGAATATATTCGTCGCCCCGCCATATTGCCAATGCAATGTTACCTGCCGCTTTTCTTTTTAAGTGTCTTTTCCAATAATTCAAGTTTGTCCCACCGATTATAAAAACTGTCGCTTTTTAAAGTTGTCAAGTCAATGATACCTCTTGTGGTATATTGTTTTACTTTATCTCTTGCTTCTTGTCCCGTTGCAATATAATAGTCAGGATTGTCTTGGTCATTTAGGTTAACGAAAACGTATAAAACGTCATCAAGTACTTTGTCCTTCATCATTGGCCAACCAACACTTTTCTTGTTTTTTATGGCTTTTACTTGAACAGACAGAGTTTTGTTGTCTTTATTTGCAAATAGGTCAATTGCTTTTGCATTCCCTATTGTCATACCAACCGAGAAACCTCGACGATACAGCTCTGCCGCAACAAAATATTCTCCAGCAAGATGTGTGTTGTTTCTTTCCATAAATATCTATTGTATTACTGCTTGTAATTTTCACTATCGAACGTTCCAAAATTTGGAGTTAAGCCTACAAATACACCCTTGTGAGTATTAAATAATTCATCCATTTCGTAAAGGTCAACAGGCATAACATTCAGAAATCCTCTATTTTTTATTATAAATTTTTCCTCTGACCCTACATATTTGGTCTTTCTAAAAAAATTCCGTCTATAGGGAAAGAACGGCCAGCTTAAAAAATCTCCGTTTTCAATTTCAAAGATTACTTGAATGTCGGTTTCGGGAACTTGGAAGATTAATTCAGGGAAATTGATTTTTGCAACGAGGTCAAAGTATTTCTCACCTAAGAGAAAGGGAAAGTAAATCGTTTCATGGCTTAGGAATTCAATAAAATCAAAAGGGTCATGAAACTGTTCTCTGATAGGCAGCGTAAAAAGAATTGACTGGTTTGTATAGTCCTTTTGTTCCGATGTAAATACTAAGCCTTGTTTCCCATTTGAACTTTGCCCGAAAGTCATTTGATATATAGGTATTCTGGACATTAGAGTATTTGTTTCGTTGAATTATTATTCAAAACGTTTTGAGCTGCACCTGTTTCAAATTTGTATTGGTATGAGAAATCAATTGTAGCAAACGGAGCACATATAACATCCACATTAAAGAGGTGGGTATAAGCGAAGCCTCTTCTTATTAAGCTTTGCCAGAGCCTATAAACAACCTGTCTGCGATGAACATTCCTGACATTAAGTTGATTAAATGCTACGTCGTCTGTGTCAAATTTGATTACTGCAGCATTAGCTTGCCCGAACTTCCCAACGGCAATTGCTTTCGCCAGACTAATATTTTCTCCTAAGTAGAAACCTCTTCCTAATTCTCCGCCACCTCTTGTTACATCAATATTTGAAGGAGGTCCTACTATGCTGTTTGCCGAAGTTCTGTCTGTCCCGTGATATGCTATCATTAAGTCATCTTTTTAGGTGTGAGGTCTTCATAAAGTGGCAGGTAACGTTAAAGCATTGGCGATATGGCGGTATTCTGTGTTCCGTCTGCCAGATGCCGCTGCTGATTAAAAATACAAAAGCTCATTGTTTATTCTGCTGCTCGGCTTTATTCGTCCGCTGAAACCGAAGCTGATTAGCGAACAAAAAGTTGAGAATATATTCGTCGCCCCGCCATATTGCCAATGCAATGTTAGCTGTTGTATTTTTTGTCAAAGGCTGCTTTCATTTTTATCATACTTTCCTCAACCTCATCGCTTTCTGGATACAAAATTTCATTTGGCATTGGTTGAAAATATTTGTCCCAAAATTTGCCGTCTGCGTTATCTACTAGAAATTTCGCAACCATTCTATTGGCTAAATCATCACTGTTTGTCTTTGTTGGTCTTATTGGATACTTCCCAACTAGGTAGCCTTCTTGATATCTTGGTCGTAGAGCCTTTACAGGAACAACATTTTGCAGCTTAATGAGAACAATTCCTAAATCTGAATAGTAAGAAATGCTTTGGTTTGGGTATGGAAGTCCGAACACATAAACATATCCTGTTTTAGATTTATTAAGAGCAAAACTTGCAGCAACCCTTAAAGATTGAGTGATGTCAATTAGAGGTGTCGGTAATATTTCATAGTGTTGAAAAAGAGAATAGTAATATTCATTAAAATAACTTCTTCGTCCACGCACCAACTCTACCATTTTAGATAAATCCTCGTAACGTTTACTAATTTGAGTTTTTCTAATTGAGTGTTTGGGAGTTCCGTCATCGTTCAATTCGGGTCTGCAAATAGAAGGATAAATTATAGTCTTTGGAATACGTTCTTTATAGAAAACAGCCTGGTTATTTTTGTAATCTTTGCGTTGCCCTCTGTAATACATCTCATAATTCCTATTGCTCAGTGTCACATGAGCGACTTCGTCCATAAGCTGTCGGAAACTTTTTACAGGAAACCCTTCACTTGCTCTTATTCTATTAACTGTGGCATCAAGTCGCTCCCAAACAATTTCATCTTCAAGGTCGTAATCAAAGTCCTTCTTAAATACATATTTTGTCACCTTTTTTTGAAATGGAGAAAATAATTTACCTTCTATTGGTTGCATTATTGGAGAGTTGAATTAATATAACAGCTAACGGTCACAGCTTTGCGTTCGGCAGGGCATTTGGAAAACGTCCAGCCCTGAACTGCAGCCGATTAAAGATACTGAAGTTGAAAATATATTCTATTGCTCATCCGTGTTCGGTCAGCCGGATATGTAGCTGATAGTAGTACCAAGATGAGGATTTATTTGTCGCCCCCTGCTGACGCAAAACTGCCTGTTGCCTGCTGGCATTACCATTGTCCACCTAAAGCCTGATACATTTCTAATGTTCTTTTGAAACTATTAATTTGGTCTTGAGAGATTGTTTTTACATCAAAGTATTGTCGTCCGATTAGCTTCATTTTTGCAGACTTTGCATTTGCTAAAGCGTTAATCAACTCTTTGTCTGATTCGCTTATCGCTTCGTCAAACCATTCCCAAATATAACCGCCATTACCTGAGTCAGTCTCTGTGTTTAAGGGAATATAGTCGTATGCCTTTCCGTCAATAGAGAATTGAACCTTTTTAAAAAATAACCATTCGTCTGCGTAGTATTGAAGTCTGAACCTAAGATTGCTTGGCATACCGTCTTCGGTCTGAAAATAGCAATAAATGCCATTGCGGTTTGTGTACTGTGGAGCATTTTTTGGTTCGTACCAGGTTTTGTTGTTGTTAGAGAATTCGTCTTTACGTTTCCTGAAATATTTTTCAAGGTCTTTGATTTTAGAACTGTCAACCGAAGCTGTCCGCTTAAATGATTCAACTTTCTCTTTTTTATTTCTGTCAACTGATTCTTGAATTGTATTACCCATTGAAAAGATTCGGTCTTCAATTTCTTTTTCTCGTTTGTCTTTGTCAGCGAAGAATATGGAGTTTGTGATGTCTGTGCCCTTATCATTGTAAAGTTTAAAGTCCTTTGGTGTTGAGTATACTGTTCCCAACGATTGTTTCATGTCCCTGTTAACTTTTAAGGAAATGCAGAAACTTTGATAGGCTTCTAAATAAGCGGCTGAATCTGTCGCTGCTTTAATTGTTTTAGGGTCTTTTTCTTTTGTAGTTGTCCCGCCCAAAAGTCCTTCTTCATTTACAACTTCAACATATTTGTAACTTTTTTTGCTGTCACATGAAGTAAGAAATGAAAGTAGGATAAGGGCTGCAAAAATGTGACTTGTCATATTGCTGATAGTTTTGGGTGCTGCCGATATGCTTGCAGGCAACGGGCAGGTATTGTCGAAGTGCAGGAAATAGAATTCCGTCCGCCCCGGCTAACCGCTGCTGATAAAGATAAAAAAGATGATGATATGCACATAGCTAAATGGATAAGGTCAAGCTGGATATGCAGCCCAATAGAATTACAACAGTTGAAACACGGTTTCAGTCAGCCTGCATTTTGGCAATACATTTGTTGTAAGCAGCCCTGTTGTCTGTCGAGCTTTACTATTTAAGAAAGTTCTCTGTCGCCAAAAAGCTGCCTGCCCTGCGTGGGAGAAAGACAGGCTCTTACCGCAGCTTTGCCTTTGTGTTTAGGCTTTGAGCGGCTGCGGTATGTGCCTGGCTTTGCAGCTTGGCCAGTCACAAACTTAACCTACTATTTCAGCCCAGTAACGGCTGTATAAATTGTCCGACTGCAGGAGAGTGTCATGGTTACCAGTTGAAACTATCGAACCCTTGTCCAGCAGGTAGATACTGTCGCAAAAGGATTTAAGAATATGCAGCCTGTGGGTGATGAGGATGACTGCCATTTGTGATTTCAGTCGTTGCAGTAATTGCAATACAAATAGTTCACTTTCCCTATCCATTGCCGCTGTCGCTTCGTCTAACAGTAACAGTTGCGGTCGGTGGTATAATGCCCTTGCCAGTGCAATCATTTGTTTTTGTCCGCCCGATAAGTTGATGCCTTCTTCACCTACCAGTGTCATTACAGATTGAGGTAATGTGTCCATAAAAGAAGCAAAACCATAGCTTCGTAAAAACTCAAGAACAGTTTGTGGTTTTTTAGCAGCATCTTCAAAAGCAATGTTTTCCAAAACAGTTCCGTTAAAAACATGTACTTGCTGCGGCACTACGGCGGCAACTTGTTTCCAGTTAGAAATTTGAATGTCAGAAAACTTTGTACTACCGTTAATCAGAACTTCTCCGTTTTCAGGTGTGTAATGCTGCATCAGTAATTGAACCAATGTACTTTTGCCACAACCGTTTTCACCCATCAGGGCAATGATTTCACCTTTGGTAACTTCAAAAGAAACATTTTGCAAAACAGGAGTTCTGCCGGGATAGCGAAATGAAATATTCTTTACCTCCAGTTGATTAAAATCCGATAGTTCCAAATGCCCTTTTTCTTGTGATTCTATTCCTGCAAACTCATACATGCGGTTAAAGGCTATACGTGCTTCGTTGATGGGAATGCTTAATAATGCCAGATTCGCTACCGAAGGCAACAGCGAACCTACCATACCCATTACAGCCATTAATTCACCCGCCTTTAATTGGTCGTGCAAAACCTGATAACTCAAAAAGAGCAACAAACCACACAACAAAAAAGCTGCAAATACATTGGCAACAAAGGAAAGCCGCATTTGTATTTGTCCTAAACGGAATATAGCCGATTGGTATTGATTGTAAATGGTATTGTTTGTTTCTGAAAACAGATGTTCCTTACTATGATTTTTAACCGGCTCAATGCCTTGCAGCGTAGAAATATAGTTGCTTTCTGCCATGGCATAACCACTCATAGTATTACGCTGTGCTTCAATAATTTTTTTATTGCTTCTGTAAATGAGTAAAAAGAAAACAGGCAAAGCGGCTAAAGTAATAAGGCCGCTGGTAACCGAATAGGAAAATACAAATACCAAAGTAACCAATACTACAATGCTATCCAATAACGTGTTACCTGCAATCTGACTCACCACCCGTTGAATGCGGTTGGTATCGTGGAGACGGGCTGTGAGTTCACCTATTTTGCGTGTGTCAAAAAAAGGTTTGGGCAAATAAAGCAGTCGTGAAAAGAACTCCTTTACAATACGCAGGTTAAATTCCTTGGATTGGCGAAGCAGCAATTGTGTGCGAATAAGGCTAACAGCTTCTTTTGCCAGTAATAACAGAAATACAAAACCAATACCAGTATAAAGTTTGTTGTATTGTTTATTGGGTAAAAACTCATCAATTAGTCGTTGGGAAAAGATGGCCATGGTAAGTCCAAGTGCTGCAATAGCTATACCCATCGCTGCTGCAATAAGCAGAAGTGGCACATCAGGTTTTATAAGTTCTTGAAACCACTGTTTTTTTGAACGATTAATGTCTCTCTTTTTTTGAAAGGTTTCATTGGGAGTAAGCACCAGGCAGGCTTTTGATTGCCAGATGATTTCCAGTTTGGCAGGTGTCATATACACCATTCCTTTTGCAGGGTCGCCAATAATCAACTGTAGTTTACCATTGTTTTCTTTCTTACCAAAATATACCACATAGTGCTGTAAGTTGTTTTCTAATAGCACATGTAAAATACAGGGCGAAGGGTGAGCCAGCAAGGCTTCCATATCTGCCTCACAACCTTCTGCATCAAAACCAGTGGCTTGTGCTGCTTGATATAATCCTAATAGCGTAGTTCCTGTAATAGATGTGCCGCTTAAACGGCGGAGGTTTTCAAAATCATTATCACCTCCGTAATAGCGTATAAGGGAAAGCAGACAGGCAACGCCGCAATCTTTTTGGTCTTGTTGCGGTACTATTAAAGGTTTTAGTTCTGTTGATTGTATAAGAGATATAGGCATGAATTAAGATGATGTTACGGATTTACTCTTTTACCAAGTAGGCCACACTGCACTCACCGCTGTGCTTACGGAGAAGTTTACCATTTTTGTACACGTAAAAAGAAGGAACCGTCACGGTTCCAAATGCTTTTAAAAAAACTGCTGCTGTATCATTTAACACCGTTACGTTTGGTAGTTGCGATAGTTGCATACTATCTGCAAAGTGTTTGGTTTTTTCAAAGGAGGCTGATGTTATCATGAGCCAGTTTACATTTTTTAAAAGAGACTGCTCACGGAACATTTCCTGCACCATGCTTTGGCAATGGTCGCAATCTGGGTTAAAATAATTAAGCACTAAAAGTTGTTCATTAGTTTTGAAACTATCTGTATTGAAGATACTGCCATCCATTTTGCGTAGTTGTACAGAGGGCAGGTACTGAGTAGCCGCTACTATTTTTTCTTTGGCTTCTGTTGTGCTCCAGATTTTATAGCCAAGAAATGAAGCCAGTAAAAGTAAAATTGCAGGCACGGTTAGTAAGATGATTTTTCTACGGTTCATGAAAATGATTAAGGTTGAAATACGACAGACAAATAACTTACCAACAAAACCCAAAGTGTAATACCGGGGAGATAAGTGGAAGCTACAAATTTTAAAGAAGGTAAAAATTTCATTTTAGATTCTTCTGTAATGAGGTAAGCTAAAAACAAAATATAGCTTAACTCAAAAATATTGAGTGTATTAAAAAAGTAACTGCTCCACTTGGGAACACTATCGGAAAAAAACACCTGCAATGAAAACGGGTTAACCGATAATTGTTCCAATGTTTCTACATCCACAAAAAACTCGGTGTATAAAAGCCCTGCTACTGCACCAACAGCAAAAAGAATTTCTGCTTGAATGCAGATTTTCCAAAAAGCAGCTTTAGTAAACCTTTCTGTTATAAAGCTGCCGGCTTTTAAACAAACCCATGTAAAGCTGATACGTAGCAACAACGCAAGCGGAATAAACAAGTAACTTACCCATTGCCATTTATGTACAAACTCCAAATAATCATCAAACTGCCGGTCAGTCATTTGTGAACCAGCAATTAAACGGTATAAGTCATCGGTTAAAATGAAAGTTTGACTATAGAAAAATGTAAGTAAATTTATTAATGTAAATCCAACAAAATATAAAAGTTGAGAGCTTATCAGCTTAGACATATTTAAACTACATGGGTTTGAAAATAAAATCAACATCACATTTCACTTATGTTTTAGTAGCCTTCTGCTTCGAGGAGAATAGCTTGTAAATGGCTATTGCGAAAAATAAGAACCAAGTACAAGCAATAATTAACAAAATTACTTTTTTGGTTACATTTTCTTTAGGTACATCAACCAAAACGCTGATGGTGTAAAAAAATAAAAGTAGTTGGGCTAAACCAAAACCCAAAAATGAAAGAAATTTATTCTTTGTCATATGTCAATAGTATTTAAATAATTGGGGCTATAAACATAAAGTTTAATAGCCCCAAATGTTGAGAAAGAGATTTAGTCAAAGCAACCTCCGGTGTATGCACCAATTAAGGCGCCGCCAACTGCACCAATCGCAGTTCCCCAACCAATTCCGACAAAGGAAAAATATTTACCCACTTGAAAGCCTGTACCTGCACCCCCAACTAAACCTGTTAGAATTCCACCAAGGCAGCCTGCAGTTTGAGCTCCGCCAGTGATGTTTGCCTGACACTCTAATGTTAAATGTTTCATTTACCTAAGTTTTAGATGTAAAATAAATTTTGATTAATCCATACATGCGGATGAAGATAAGCCTGCGCCTACGCCACCCAAATACAAACCCACAGCTGCACCGAAAGCTGAACCAAAGCCTGGTAAAAAACCAGAACCAATCATAAAGCCTGTACCACCGCCACTAATCATCCCACCAGCAACTGTAGCAGCACATTTCCAAAAACTGCCTTCAGCAGTAACTACCTCCATCTGTTTTAATTCCATTTTTTTCATCTGTTACGATTTTGATTGTTAATGAATACTCGTCTTGTGTTCGTTATACTTACGAACTGGGCATACAGTTAGCGTTCCCTCGTACTTGCGGTACTCCTTGCAGTGTCCCTGCCACTACTATACAGTCCTCTGTTATTTTTTCTTTGGGTCAACAAAGGCAAAATGTCCCTCAATTCGTACGTACTGAATATGTTTAAAAAAGTTCTGTTGCTCACGTTTTGCACAACTGCTGATAGTATTATAGTCAGCTCGGTTGTGCGTTGGGGTTGCAGCTCTTACCGCAGCTTTGCTTTGTGTCTGGCTTTGTGCGGCTGCGGTATGAGCTGCAACGAAGCGTTGACAAAATAAAGTTGAAAAGTTCAAATTTCCAAAGCAAATTTTGTAAAATGTCGGTAAGGGTTGCTTACAACGCGTAAATTTATGTTATAATCCGTTACTTTCCTAAAAAAACACACCTTGATAGCCAACTACTTAACATTATACAATTTCAATTTTCGTTAGGACAATCCACTCGGCTCTTTTTGTAAAACAACTTTTTACTGTTTATCGCTATCACTTCTTATAGATTGCTTAAAATCAATGCTTTACTGTTATCAAAATCAAATTGTCGCCCCCGCACAGCGGTTTTACCATTCTATGCTTTCTTTCTTCATCAAATCATCCAATGGGCTACTAATGTTTACCAAATGTAGTTTGCTTATGTGTAAATACCGTTCCGTTGTCTTTATGTTAAAATGCCCCAACAAATCCATTAACGCTTCATCTCAAAATATAATTCATCCAACAGGTTATTATACTACTTATTTTTCGGGTGCTATAATGCTTCTGCGAAATACATATACATTTTTAAACGCTTTCGTAAAGCCAACCCTACCCTTTTCGTTTTTTTTCAACGCCTGGTTAACATACCTACAGCTTCGCCTCCCTCACCCACAATCAGAACTACTTCCCTATCTCTCCGGGTAATGTATGGTACAATTATACCAATATTTATAAAAATAAATATATGCACTTTTAAAACATCATCCAAATTTTATATTTAAAATATTACCTGCCACTTCCATTCCATTTTATACTGTACTGAATGGTGGGGCCAATTTTAAACCAATTAAAAACCGCTTTCTCTAAGGCAGGTTTAATGCTATCAGTTCATTATGATACAATTTAAAACTACCAAATATTAAAATACTGCCATATCGTCAGCAGAGCTACCTCTGATCTGATAGCAGACTGATTCGAGACTGATTCGACTCAACAGCGTTAAAAACAGAAATAGCATCGAACCAGTATCTAAGTAGGTGCATGGCTAATTGATGCCATTTATGCAGTAAAATAAAATTATTGGGTTTTGTGGTAAACCAGGAATTCATACCCCTGTAATTCAAAATCTATTTTGCCTGAAAAGGTGAACTGCAGGCCGGAAAAGGGATTGGTAAATGCACCGTTTAACCATTCATGCTGTACCGAAAATTTTTGTTTGTCATCCCCACTCAGGTTTAACAATACCAGCAATGCTTCATTATGCCAATGGCGCATGAATGCCATAATGTTATTGCCACTTACGGGCAAAATAAAGGTTTCACCTTTCATGATAAGATCGGTTTGCCGCAAGCCGCATAATTGGGTATAAAAATCTTCCAAACCCAATGGTTGTTGCCATTCAATTAAATCTTTATCAAAAAATGAAATTCGCTTTTTATTCGGACTTTCCTGGCCACTGTATATCAATGAGAGCCCCCTCCACAAAAAACTATGTACGGCCAACGGCAGGGCGGCACCGCCATATTTTTCGTATTCCGTTCCATTCCAGCTGTTTTCATCATGATTGGATGTAAAAAACAACTTATAACTATCTGCGGGATATTGTGAATAATCGTGCAGGGTATTGTATAAATTATTGATGCCGGCTGTACCTTTGGCATAGGCTTCGGTTTGGTGCATCCATTGCCAGGCATAGCTTACATCAAATGCATCGTGGTATTGTACATTTTCGGTTTCGGCCAGCCAAAACATAGGCTTAACGGCATCGCATTGCTGCCGGGCTTCCATCCAAAAATCTAAAGGCACTAAATGGGCCATATCACATCGAAACCCATCAATATTTGCAGTGTGCATCCAAAACTGCATGGCGGCTATCATGGCTTTGCGCATTTCGTTTTGTGTATAATCTAAATCAATCACATCTTTCCAGCCATTTTTTTCGGTAAAATTTCCTGAAGCATCTTTCACATACCAGTCGGGGTGCTCTTTTGTCCAGTGATGATCCCATCCGGTATGGTTGGCTACCCAATCTATTATCACTTTTAAACCCAATGCCTGTGCTTGTTGTACCAAGGCTTTAAAATCATCAAGGGTGCCAAATTCAGGATTTATATCCGTATAACTGCTGCAGGCATAATAACTGCCCAGCGTTCCTAATCTGTGCACCTTACCAATGGGTGTAATGGGCATAAACCAGAGTATACGTACTCCCATTTGTTTTAAACGGGGTAAATGTTTTGCAAATGCTTGAAAGGTTCCTTCCGGTGTGTATTGTCGAATATTCACTTCGTAAATAACGGCTCCGTTAGCCCAGTATACCATTGGAAAATGATTGGCCATAACTGCTGTATGTTTACAACAAAGAAAAGCCTTATTTTGTAAATTGAAGATGAACAAACCAAAACTAGACAGAAAGATTAGTTTATTACAGGCTACCGCTATTAACATGACAGATATGGTGGGCATTGGCCCCTTTGTGGTGTTGAGTGTGGTAGCAGAAAGCATGAACGGCCCCTGGTATTTATATGCCTGGATTGCCGGTGCCTTGTTATCGGTAATTGATGCCAATGTATGGAGCCAGTTAGGTGCCACATTTCCATTGGCAGGCGGTAGCTATAATTTTTTAAAAGAAGGTTATGGCCCCCGGTGGGGGAAGTTGATGAGTTTTTTGTTTGTATGGCAAACCATGATTCAAGCCCCATTGGTAATAGCATCGGCGGCAATTGGTTTTGCACAATATGCTTCCTTTTTGGTTCCCTATAGTACCCCGGTTTCAAAATGTATTAGCGGTTCGGTGGTTATTGCTATTGTGTTTCTGTTGTACAGGAAAATTGATGCCATTGGAAAAATCAGTGTGTTTTTGTGGACGGGGGTATTGTTTACCATGGGCTGGATTATTAGCGGAGGTATGTTGCATGGGCATTTTATGCAACCCATACTACACATCAACGATGGATTGACGATTAATCATGCATTTGCTGCCACATTAGGCTTTGCGAGTGTAAAAACCATATACAGTTACTTAGGTTATTACAACGTTTGCCATTTGGGGGGCGAAATTATGCACCCTAAAAAAAATATACCCCGCAGCATGTTTATTTCCATTGGGGGTATTGCCGTGTTGTATTTGCTAATGAATGTAAGCATTGCCAGTGTGTTACCGCTGCACACCATTCAACACAGCCAGTTTGTGGTAAGTACTTTTATTGAACAGATAGCAGGTCCTTCTGCCGCTAATGTGGCTACGTTGTTAATTTTGTGGGTGGCTTTTGCCTCGGTTTTTTCTGCCACACTGGGTTATAGCCGTATACCCTATGCCGCGGCTGCCGATGGGGCTTTCTTTTCGGCATTTGCCAAACTACACCCTACTAAACATTTTCCTTATGTATCATTATTGGTATTAGGCGGTACTGCCTTTGTGTTTAGTTTGTTGTTTAAATTACGTGATATAATTGATGCCATTCTGGCTATGCGTATTTTAATTCAGTTTATTGGTCAAGCATTGGGCTTAATTTTATTGGTGAAAAGAAAAGGCCGGAAGTACTTTGCCTGGCACATGCCCTTGTACCCTATACCGGTATTGCTGGCTATAGCCATGTGGTTCTATATTTTTATTTCAACCGGCTATACCATGATGCTGGGCGGAATAACGGTAACCCTATTGGGTATTATTGCCTATCTGCTAAAAGCAAAACGTAATAAAGAATGGCCCTTTGTGAAAGGATTAGTTGTTGGGAAGCAAAATTTGGATGAGCCGACTGATGATGGCAACGAGTAAAGTACCAATTACATTGAGCCATAAAAAACTAACCCCTATAATATTGTATTTGTTTAATATAAACACCAGTATTACAACGAGTTCACTTACAATGGCCGCCCAGAAAACAGCATTCCCTTTTACTGATTTCATATAAAACGCTACTAAAAATATACCGAGTATCACTCCATAAAAAAGTGATCCCAAAACATTTACTGCTTCAATAAGACTGCCCATGCCAATCACAAACTCTGCTACAACTACACAGAAAATACCCCATGCAAGGGTATAAAATTTTGAGATTTTATAATTATTAAGTGCTTCATCATAAGAAACGGGTAAATCTTCTTTCTTTTTTTGAAAACGCAAATGAAAATCAATAACTGAAGTAGCAGCCAATGAATTCAGTGCTGCTGCAGTTGACCCCCAGGCTGCTAAAAAAATAATGGCAATGAGTAATCCTACTAAACCATGCGGTAAATAGTCTACAACAAAGCGCAGAAAAATATAATTGGTATCATTGGTATCGCCGGTAATACCTGCTTTTTGAAACAAACCCTGATAACTGGTTTTGAGTTGTTGCGAATGTACATTCAGTTCCTGCAATTTTGCTCTTGCCTTATTGGGTTCAGTATTCCATGTTTTAAGAGCCACCTGCTTTTCGGCATTTATCTGGTTGTATTGTTGTTCTAACGATATGGCATTGTGTTTCTGGCTGCTGCTCAGTAACTGTTCATGCACCACATTGTTAAAAAAAATGGGCTGGTCACTAAACTGATAAAAGGTAAACAATAAAGCGCCAATGAGTAAAATACCAAATTGCATAGGCACTTTTACCAATCCATTTAACAACAAACCCATTTTGCTTTCTTTATCGTTTTTGGCGGTAAGATAACGGCCTACCTGACTTTGGTCGGTACCAAAATAGGAAAGCGCCAGGAAGAAACCGCCAATAATACCGCTCAGCAAATTATATTTGTCTTTCCAGTCGAACCCATTTTTAGTAAACCCCGTGGTAATTACATTTAATTTACCATTACTGCCGCTAATTTTTAAAGCATCCATAAAGCCAAAGCCGTTGGGCAATAAATGTACAATCATAAAAGCAGCAATAGCCATTCCTGCAAATATGATAATGAGCTGTAATTGCTGGGTATAGGCTACTGCTTTTGCCCCGCCACTTACGGTGTAAATAATCAACAGTCCGCCCATAATGATATTGGTGATATAAATATTCCAGCCAAACAATGAAGACAGAATAATGGCGGGTGCATAAATACTGATACCGGTTGAAAGACCACGTGATAAGAGGAATAAAAAAGAAGTAATGGAGCGGGTTTTAATATCGAAACGATGCTCTAAAAACTCATACGCCGTAAAAACTTTTAAACGGCTGAACAAGGGTACAAAGCTGATGCAGATAATGACCATGGCAATAGGTAAACCAAAATAATACTGCACAAAGCGCATACCGTCAGTAAATGCCTGACCTGGGGCCGATAAAAAAGTGATGGCACTGGCCTGCGTACCCATTACACTTAACAATACCAAATACCAAGGCATGGAACGATTGGAGAGAAAATAGCCTTCCAGGTTCTTTTCTGTTTGGCTCTTGTATAGCCCATAAGCAATGATGCCTACCAATATGAGCGTAAGAACAATCCAGTCAATTTGGTTCATGAAAAATATTGTGTAAACCAGGTAAAAAATATAATTTCTGCAATCAACACTACAATTACCAACAGGTACCATTTATTCCAACCGGAGAGAACAATTATTTTATTGTTTTGTGGCATTTGATTAATTTTTTTCTGAACCCTTTTAAATGACCCGATAATAACAAATTAAACAGCCTTTAAAAAGCAATTGAATCTTTAATGCAATCATCATATTCACTTCAGTATCATTCCTTTTGCAGTTTAGCTAATTATTCTCATATCATCAAGTCTTATAACGGGAATACTGCTGCATTTTTGCTAAAGTTTTATTAAAGCTGTTTATACACTGCTATTTCCCATTTACCAAACTGCCTGCAAACAAACCCAAAGCCAACCCAATAACCAAACCGATTTTTACATTTTTAATTAAAAAACCTAAGGCAATACCAATAATCAATACCGTAAAAAAACCTATTTTTTTTCTGGGGTGCATCTGCATTATTCGTGTTTAGGTAAAGCAATTAAATTTGCCAATAATTTATAAGCACCTGGCACTCCGGCAGGTAATTGCCGAAACAATACCAAACTTACATACGCTACATTTCCCTTTCCATACGGTGCCATGATTAAACTGCCGGAGGAAGCAGGTTCATCGGTATCGTGCATACTCAGCGGAGCTTCAAAATGGGTATCGTTGGTTTGTGCCTGATAGGTGCTGCGTTCCTGTACCCATCCGTCAAAATCCTTTTCAGTAATCTTGTTGGGATAATTTAAAACGGAGTGCTGTGGCAGCAAAAAATGTACGGGTGTATTTTCTTCCGTAACACGCGGACTACCATTGACTAAGAACTTATATGGACCTGCCTGAACCGGTTTGTTGTTGATAAAATTACTTTTAAAATATTGGATAATGAAGTTACCGCCATTGTAAATGTACCTGTTAAAAATATCATTCTTAGTGGTTAGAAATTCGTGAATATTGTACGCACGAATACCGATTACAACGGCATCAAATTGACGTAACTTTTCATCAGTAATATCCTGCTCCTGTAACAACTGCACCGAATAACCCAATTGTTGAATGGCATCGGGTACTTTATCGCCGGCACCGGCTATATAAGCAATCCGCTTACCTACTACTTTTATCGGTTTGGTAATTACATTTACGCTATCCGTATAAAAATAATGAATGGTGGGTATATGATTATAAGCAATCTTCTTCACATTCAAATCATAAGTTTCATTTTTACCTTGTATGGGTATGGTAACAGAAGGGTGAATAACGGGTATTTTTTGCGCATCAAAAGTACCGGCCAACGGTACAGACCAGGCGTAATTTTTTCCGGTTTCAAAATTTAGAACAGTATCTTTCGTATAAATAACGGTATTGCCTTGTTGTAATCGATATTGCACCGGAACATTTGGAGCAGCGTAATTGGCTTGTATCTGCAAGTTTAAAGCAGGCTGATCAACAGGCTTACCCTGTCTTTCCACATCACTCAATACTACATTTGGTTGTAAACTTACCGCAACAGGCGGTGTAACCACAAAAGGCTGGTATACTTCTCCTTTTACCGGGTCTAAGTATTTGTACTGTACGGCCTTTTGAATAGTAAATTGAACATCATCAATTGAAAAAGTAAATGCAACTGCATAAGCAGGCAGACTTTCGGGTCGGCCAATTAAGGTTTGATCGGTTACAGTAAACATACCCACATTTTCCATGGGATGCACCAACCAATAAGGTTGTGAAACCGGCTGATGCAACGCTACCAGAAATTTTCGTTCAAAAGCAATATTATCATTTACAGGTAACAATTGAGCAATAGCCGTATCAAACAAAACCTGTTGCCTGCTCATTAAGGTTAACTTTTTCAGTTGTAAAGCAGCTGGTAATCGTTTGTTCACAAAAAACTGTAACTGCATGTGCTGCCCTTCTACTGCATATTCATTGCTACTGGTAGCTTCTGCCATCAATCCACTGCAATCCACAATCAGGTTTATCACTTCTTTCAGCTTCTCTTTGGTCCAGTTGTTTTGTTCGGGCAATTGTTGAATGGAATGGTACAGCCCTACCAGGGCAGGTAAAGAATATTCAGGATGTTGAATATTGTATTGTTGAATCAATTGATTTACTTTCGGAATAATGGCGGCACCGCCTTTGATGCGGCTCCAGGTAATATTAATGCCATCCATCAAAGTACTATCGGGCGGGGTACCACCGGTAGTGGTAAAATATTCGGTAATACTACCTTCCCTCCTGGGCCTGCCTTCACCCTGGCTTTTGTGCATGCTTCTGGCTTCGCCTCCAATTTCTCCATAACTTTCGCCCAACAACGCATTATAGCCGCCTACTTCAATTTTTAACTGGTCGTTGGAGGTGGTATTAATGCTGCCAAAGTTGTAGGTATTCCATAAAATACGTTTGGCTTGCCAAGGCTTTACGCCATATTTAAATTGTTCAGGAAATTTAGTAGAATCGGCGGCGGCAGTATATGCTTCATTGGCCAAAATAGCAGAAGCCCAGTGATGGCCATGTCCTGCTCTTTTATCACGAGGGAAACGGGTAATGATTACATCGGGCTGGTATTTGCGAATTACCCAAACAATATCGGCCAATACTTTTTCTTTATCCCAAATATGCAATGCCTCTGTGGCACTTTTGCTAAATCCAAATTCAAATGCCCGGCTAAAATACTGGCCACTTCCATCTATTCTCCTGGCAGCCAGCAATTCTTCCGTTCTAATCAGTCCCAATTCAAAACCCTGTTCATCTCCAATTAAATTTTGACCGCCATCTCCTCTGGTTAAACTCAGGTAAGCTGTTTTATACAAAGCTCCTTTTGCCAGATAAGGCAACAGGGTATTGTTTTCATCATCAGGATGTGCAGCCACATATAATACACTACCCAGCACATTTAATTTTTTCATCTGCAAAAAAATAGTTGCACTGTTTGCAATGGGCGGATTTTGTGCCAACACAGTTTTACTGCATAACAGGCCTGCAGCCCAACAAAAAAAGAATACTAATTTTCGCATATTTTTTTTCTATAAAAAATTTTACAAATATGTTTAATGTAACAGATACAATACAATTGATAAGCTGATGTGCTCTATAATAATACGAAGATAAATGAACCATTTAAAAACTGACTGCATGAGGTGATGAATGGCTGGTTAACTGCTTAAAATACCGTTAAGATGTTTTATTGATAGCTCCTATCCGATTTGCTACATTGGCTGCACATAAGCCACTCTCTTCGGCATCATCCATATAACCGCCATAGTTTTGTGCTGTTTCAGTACCTGCCCACCAAAGTTTGTTGCCCAGATAACCTTTTGTAAACAATGCATCTCCGTTATTTTGATGCGGTGATAGTGTCAATTGTTTTTCATCCATACCAATCGTTTCATTCAACCAAACGGCATCCCAATACTGCAGATAATGGGCCGCCTGTTCGCCAAAATATTGCACCAATTGCCGGGTTACCATTGCTTTTCTGGTTTCAAATGATTGTGAGCGCAACATGGGCAATAAAAAACCTTTTCAGTGCAAAAGTTGTTGGGTTGCATCGGTATGATCATAGATTTCGGTGGCAGTACCTTTGTCGCTAAATAGGGTACTGACAGGTTTGTTTTGCTTCCAAAAAGGTTGTTCATATTCAACGGCAAAATTAATAGCCAGGTTTGGGTATGGTGTATCACCTGCAATAATCCGGCAAGTAATTGCAGCTCAAATACCATGGTTTGCGCAGCTAATTGCGGCTGAATGGCCAAAATAATACCGGCAGTCTGGTTTAGTGTTCCATTGGTAGCAGTTAATTCCAAACCATCACCTTTATCTGTAATACTTTGTATGGTGGTTGCCGTGTGTATATGATGACTGCCAATAGCATCCGCCAGTGTACGGATTAACGCGCTGCTGCCGCCTGCAATGCGAAAATACGGATCGGCCTGTTGTGGCAGGGCATATAGCCCTATCTCGCCCTGTGCCTCTATCATGGCATAACCACCCTGCCATTGATGAAAACGGTCAATTTTCAATTCCTGCATCAATTGTTGCAGATATTGATGTTGCGGTCCAAACCAGGTAGCACCCATTTCCATGGGCGTATCTTTTTACCCAAATGTGTCTGGATTCTGCCTCCCAAATTGGGCTGTGCTTCTACCACCAGCAACCAGCACATCTGCCCCTAATTGTTGTAAACGCCAAGCAGCTACCAATCCGTTTAAACCTCCGCCTATAATGATTATTGCATTCATGCAGCACTTTTCTCTTTTTAACATTGCTTCATCCATTGTACAACCACTTGTAATGCATACAAGCTATTGATTTCATGGCCACTTTTAACAAATTCACCCATGCCATCCAATAGATACATCATACGATCTATTTTAAATAAAAAAAGCATCAACAAATAAAACCTCCATTTTTTTGTAAAAAATATTTTAATTTTTGTTTAATACATTACAATTTTTTAAAAACAAATGTAATCAAACACCCTGCATGCATATATAATAGTTATTTATAACGAGTTGAAAAAATCATCCTGCAAACCACTAAAAAAAATTGTAGCTTCGGGCAGTTGATTAAATATGCACATTAATTAAAATATTAAATCATTGAACTGATGAATGCACCGATTAAAACTGCGCTGCTTTCTTTTGGCATGAGTGGAAAAGTATTTCATGCACCCTTTATTGATGCGCATCCAGGTTATATTTTAGTGGGTGCCTGGGAAAGAACTAAAAAGCAAATTCAACAAATTTATCCCTATGCCAAAAGTTACAATACATTAGAAGAACTGCTGGCAGATGATATTGACTTGGTGATAGTGAATACACCCAATGATACGCACTATGAATATACCCGGCAGGCTTTATTGGCAGGAAAAAATGTAGTATTAGAAAAACCCATTACTGTAACTACTGAAGAAGCCAATGCCCTAAAATCATTGGCTTTGCAACAGAGTAAAATAATTTGTCCGTACCAAAACCGTCGCTACAACAGCGATTATTTAACTACCAAACGCATCATTGATTCTGGGGTATTGGGTACTATAGTGGAAGCTGAATTTCGGTTCGACCGATATGCACCTCACTTAAGTTCAAAAGCACATAAGGAAACCGGCAAGCCGGGCACCGGTGTTTTGTATGATTTAGGTTCGCATTTAATTGACCAGGCTTTGCAATTATTTGGTAAACCCGAAGCTTTGTTTGCAGATATTGCTGTTACCCGGCCAGGCTCTGTGATTGATGATTATTTTGAATTGCTATTGTATTACAAACATTGCAGGGTACGTTTAAAAAGCGGCTATTTTGTGCGGGAACCCCTACCGGGTTACATTGTATTTGGAACAGCCGGCAGTTTTTTAAAATCGAAGGCAGATGTGCAGGAAAATCATTTAATAGAAGGCAAAAAACCAACCACGCCCAATTGGGGTATTGAACCCGAAGCTGAACAGGGTTTATTGCATACAGCAATAGACGGAAAAATAATACGGGAAAATGTACCTACTGAAAAAGGTGATTATATGGGTTATTTTGAGGCGTTGTATCAGGCATTAGTGAATCAGCAACCCCTGCCCGTTACCATTGATGAAAGCACAGCTGTAATTGCTATTATTGAAAAAGCTTTTGAAAGTAACCAAAAGGGATGCAAAGTAATGCTGAGCTAAATTGAGCATCATTGATCAGATGTTTGAAGTAGTTGAGCAGGATATTGACGAAATGTTTTTTCTAACAATGCATACAATTGCGGATGATGCTGTTGTAACAAATGTGGCTGAGAAAAAAAATATTCACTCACCACCGCTAAAAATTCGGCGGGATTAGTGGCGCCATAAATATTGATATCGCTCTGTCCGGCCTGCATTTCCTGAATGGTTTGGTGCATTAACTGCACCCAGGGTAATATATAGGGTTTTTCCAATAAATTTTCAGGAATACCATCGGTAGCACCATCGGCTTTGTCTAATAAATGTACAAATTCATGAATGGCGGTATTACTTTTCGAGTGTTCATTCATAAAACCTTCTCTAAGCGCTTTTTGCGATAAAATCATCATTTGGTTTAAGGTGCCTGTACCTACCATTCCCAATACATCTCGGTTCATACCTTCTATCTGAAAGGTTTTTTCTTCAAAAGCATTGGGATACAATAAAATGTGTTTTAAGTTATAATAGTGCCAGTTGGGGAAGCCCCAGATGGGTATAATGGCGCTGCTGGCAATAAGTATTTTATCCAAATCGGTGAGCGTAGTTTTTACAGGATGTATCTGTACATATTGCAAAAAATCCATTACCCTTTTCTCAAATAATTTTTGTTCTGCCTCACTCAAATGCCGGTAAAAATGAAGGTGTTGCAATAGCAATTGTTGCCAGGATACCGGCATCGGTTTTGATTTTTTTTGTTTGGGCCAAAATATAAGAATAGCCACCAATGCAATTGAAACCACCAATAACATCCAACCTGTCATGTCATCTCTGTTTTAAATGTTAAAAAAAATCTACACAGTTTATATGTAGATTTTTTTAAAAGAATGAATGTGATTGTATTTACATTTTTTTGGCATCTTCTAAAAACTTAGCCAATCCTATATCGGTTAAAGGGTGTTTCAATAAACCGAGGATAGAATCTAATGGACAAGTGCAAACATCGGCACCGGCTTCGGCACATTTTACAATATGCAATGAGCTACGGATGGAGGCTGCCAATATTTCTGTTTCAAAACCCTGTAAGGAATAGATATGCGCAATTTGTGCAATCAGTTCTACCCCATCCCAATTGGTATCGTCAATACGCCCAATAAAGGGTGATACATATTTGGCGCCTGCTTTAGCCGCTAAAATAGCCTGACCAGCAGAAAATACCAAAGTACAGTTGGTTTTAATACCATTATCGGTAAACCATTTAATGGCTTTTACGCCATCTTTAATCATGGGAACTTTTACTACAATATTGGGGTGGATGGCTGCTAATTTTTTACCTTCAGCAATAATACCATCAAAATCAGTTGAGAAAACTTCTGCACTAATATCGCCATCTACCATTTCACAAATGGTTTTGTAATGGTTAATTATAGCATCGTTGCCTTTTACACCTTCTTTTGCCATTAAAGAGGGATTGGTGGTAACACCATCTAAAATACCTAAATCGTTTGCTTCTTTAATTTGAGCAAGATTAGCGGTATCAATAAAAAATTTCATGATGAATTATATTTAAAACGTGAACAATAGACGGAAGAATAATTGCTTTTACGAAAGCATTGAGCATAATAAAAAGGCAGGCTACTCACATCGCACCGCTACAACCGCTTATCCTTGCTGCATTCCTGCCCTGGGGAGGTTCAGCAGGAGCTGGTCGTGTAAGACCTGCCGGCTGCAAATGTAAGGCAACTAATTAAATTTTTAAACTTCATTTTTAAGAACTGCTGTTAACAGCCCACCAACCGGTTAGCTACCTAAGCAGAATGTATGCTTTCTTTTTGCAATGGATATAGGTAGAAAAAAACTGGATACCATCTAATAAAAATAGTAATTTTGCACCTGTTGTTATTTACCCTATTTACCAATGGTATACAACAACGCAACAACACCTGCATTCACCATTACCCGATAAAAAAACTATTTTTTTTTGACCAGTTTTTTATTGTGTGTAATGGAGAAGAAACAAGTTTATGGGCTATTGGTTATTTGGTTGGTAATGAACCTGGTACAAGCCCGGTTTACCAATATTCAGGAAGATGAAACGTACTACTATTTGTACAGTTTACACTTAAGTTGGGGGTATTTTGACCATCCCCCTTTTGTAGCCTGGATAATTAGAATAGGTTCTTGGTTTTTTCATGATATTTTAAAAGTTCGTTTTGTTACTGTGGTACTTCAACCACTTACACTGGGGCTCATTTGGCATCAACTACGGTTTAAATCACCTGTATCACAACAACAAATTATATTCTTTTTTTTATCAGCCTTTGTAATGGTGATGTTTTCCGTGTATGGCTTTATTACTACACCCGATGCGCCATTACTATTTTTTACGGCTTTATTTTTCTTTGCCTATCAGCAATTTCTGCAAAAAACAGATACCGCTACTATACTTATCATGATTGTAAGTGTAACAGGTTTGTTATACAGCAAATACCAAGGCATATTGGTGGTATTTTTTACCGTTGCATCTAATAAAGCACTGTTCAAAAAACCGGCCTTTTACATAATAGCACTCAGTAGTTTGATACTTTTTTTACCACATGTCTATTGGCAATTTAGCCATCGGTTCCCTTCCTTACAATTTCATGCAGTAGACCGGGCAGAACCATTTAAATGGGCGTATTTTTTAGAATATGTTCCCAACCAAATGCTGGCCTTTAATCCCTTTATATGGATAGCTGCCGCATATATTTTGGTGAAGTATCGCTACCAAGACTATTATCAACGGGCATTGTATTATAATATAGCAGGTATTTTTATTGTTTTTTGGATAAGTACTTTTCGGGGGCATGCAGAACCGCACTGGACCATTGTAACCGCTGTACCTATGCTTATTGCAATAAATGAGCACCTGCATGAGCATACTGCCTTTTTTAAAAATATTCGAAAACTGCTGGCTTTTTCTGCCGTTTTAATTTTGATGCTGCGTGTGGCTTTAATTGCCGGTTGGGTACCGGAACAATTGGGCTTTTCAGCAAAACCGGCTTACTACCAATCTATTGCAAGGGCGGCTGCGCATCGGCCGGTTATTTTTGCCAACAATCATATTGAACCTGCATTATATACCTACTTTACCGGAGATACTGCTATTTCATTTCCCACTTTACAAAATCGGAAATCGCAGTTTGACATCTGGAATTTTCAATACAACTGGTTGGGTAAACCGGCTTTTTGTGTAGGTAATTATCAAGGGAAAGCAAGCACTTATTATGCCAATGGCAGCATATGGTATGGGTTTGGTACCGACTCCCTGTATATTACACAAGCCCTTCACTTCAACTATACCCTACCCCATACCCCTATTCATCAGGGCGATACTTTGCGCATCCCTTTTCTATTACAAAACAATGGGCTACAGCCATATTGTTTACAAAGCAGCGATTTTAGTACCGTATCTGGTATTGTACTGGTGAAAGCACAACAGTATATATTACTCCCTAATAACAATCCACTGCCCCAACAATGTATAGCTCCGCAAGCTTCTATGCAGGATACCATGTATATTGCCATACCGGCTTTGGCTAAAGGCAATTACCAATTAACCCTGTACACCGGCAATTGCCTGGGAAATACCCCCAATAGCAAAACCATGCCCGTTGTTATTGAATAATACCGACCGAGAGAGGATCGGATTGCCTTACTGTCGGTTAAATCTGGAATTTATGGTGGTAACACCTACTAATTCATCATATCGGTCATTTAAAGAACGGTAATACACAAAAATGGTATAATCGTTTTCCGTTTCCCAACTATTGCCATCGGTTAATTTTAATGACCCGGGGGCATTAGGATCATCGGTAGGTTGGGTAACATAGGTATAATTGTAATACCCTTGTTTTAAAAAAAGCGTTTTTTCATAAATACCCTTATCGGCATTGAATTGCATTTGGGCATTACGGGTTAAGCGATTACCCGTTAGTGCACCCAGAATGTATACGTTTTGTCCGGTAAAAGGATGATTGCCCGGCGGAACAAAACTAAAATGCACATAAGCATAATCGGTTTGCCACCAGGGATTCACCATTTCAGTGGTGCTGATCATATACCAGCCATTCATATCGTTCATCAATAAATAAGGCTGACCCGATAAATCGTAATCGTTTTTCAAATACACCTGATAGGGAAAAGTACCCTTATCAACAGCCGCTACCCGTTCACTCTGATAGCGAAAGCTTTCTAAATTAGCCCAACGATATTCTTTCCCGCCGGGAAAAATACAATCCTGCTCGGCATTGTATTGATAAATATTGTTATTAATAAAAATAGGCTGTATTCCTTTAATAGCATTATCCCAGCGATAGTTTTGCATAATTAGCACTTTTAATTGCTGTTGCGGATTTAAAATATTTAATTCGCGGGTATTGATGCTTAACTGTACTTTTTGATGTGTTAAAAATAACTGACTGGTAAAAGGCTGAGCAATATTGGCCAAAATATCAACCCGGTTATGTACTACAAAAAAACGGCGGGTAAATGCCAATTTAGAAGTATCGCCATCTAAAAACACTTTTAAAATATAATTACCGCTTACAGCCGGCATGGCATTGGCATCGGGTAATACCAACTGATAAGAAACGTATTGCTGTGGCGTAATGGAGGAAATGCGGTATTGGTTAATAGCCTGTTGCTGAAATCCTTTCAGATAATCAAATATACTTACATCAGCCGGTGTCCAGTCGGCATTACACAACACAAAAGTGTAATAAAAATTTTTGGGATAAGCTACCAAATCGTCAAAATACAATTCCAATAATTCACCGGAATTGAGGTGAATAACGGGCATGCTTTGCTGATTGTTTTGTTTGAAGAAAGATACATTGCCAATGGATGGCATATACACCGAATCAACATAGATTTGCGCCTGCAACGAAGTGCATAACAACATTACCACCAATAGCTGTAGCCATTTCATGTTTCAAACTTTTAATAAAAATACAATACTGCTGATTATTGCCATAATTTAATTGGTTTTGCTGATTGCCCCGCAGCACGTAGTTTTGAAACATTTTAAAACCGTTGCCTTGGATGTTGCTTTTTATATTGCCAGAAAAATAACTTTTAACCACGAAAAAACATTTTCGCGATTTATTATTCGTTTGGCCATAGTGGCTACTGCGGTAAGCGTTATGTCGATGATTGTTACCTTAGCCTTTGTAAATGGATTTCAGGAAACCATTTCTGAAAAGGTGTTCAGTTTCTGGGGACATATACGCGTACAACATTTTGAAGTAGATAAAGCCCTGGTAGCAGAAGAAACGCCCATTGAGCGCAATGATACTGTAGAATATATTCTGCACCACCAACAAGGTATTCAGCAGGTTCAGGTATATGCTACCAAAAGTGCCGTATTGGCTTATCACCGGGAAATTGAAGGCACTTTATTCAAAGGTATTAATGCAGGAGATGACAGTTCCCGGCTAAAACCGTTTTTACAAAAAGGAAGATGGCTGCAGTTTAATGACAGCAGCTATTCCAAAGAAATCATCATCTCAACAAATATTGCCAATAAACTCAATATTCAATTAGGCGATACCCTGCGTATTTTCTTTATTTCAACTGATGGCAGTGGCAATACCTACCGTAAACTGAAAGTTGTTGGCCTGTATAAAACAGGTATTGAAGAATATGATAAACTGTTTGCAATTGGTGATATACGCCTCATTCGCCGCATTAATAACTGGCCTGCCAATGCTATTGGAGGTTACGAGGTTTTTTTAAATAATTACAAGGACATGAATAGTGTGAACCAGGCATTACTGAATCAGCTTCCCAATGTCTGGAGCAGCAAAACCATTCAGGATGTATACCCGAATATCTTCGACTGGTTGAATATACAAGATGTAAACCGCAATGTAATTTTTATCGTAATGTCAATTGTAACCATTATTAATTTGGTTACCTGCCTGCTCATTCTGGTATTAGAACGCACAAGAATGATTGGCATTCTGAAAGCCATTGGCGCCAACGATTGGCTGATACAAAAAATATTTCTGCTCTATGCCTGGTTTATTGCAGGTTTTGGTATTGGCATTGGCTTAATTGCCGGGCTGGGTATATGTTTGCTGCAACAATTTGCCGGATTTATTCACTTAGATGAAAGCAATTATTATGTATCAGTGGCGCCTGTTCATATTATTGGATGGCAGGTTGTATTAGTTTGTGTAGCTACTGCTTTGGTTTGTTTGTTGGCATTAATGGTGCCTACTGCACTGGTTAAAAAAATTCAACCGGTAAAAGCCATTACTTTCCGGTAAGATGCGATAGTAAAATACCCGCAGCTACTGCTGCATTCAACGACTCCGCCTGCCCTTTGCCGGGAATAGTAACAGGGTGTGTAATGGCAGATAATATCGCTTGCCGAATACCACTTCCCTCACTTCCAATGAGCAATACTGCATTGGGTAAAAAGGGCATTTGTTGTACCGGAACCCCATTCAGTACAGCGCCAATAACGGGCACCCGCAGTTTTTCAAGCCAGGATGGCAAAAGGGTATACCAATGGTTTACCCTTAAAAAACTACCCATGGTGCTTTGAATTACTTTGGGATTGTACCACTCCACCGTATCGGTGCTGCAAACAATATGCGCAACACCAAACCAGTCTGCTATTCGAATCATGGTACCCAGATTCCCCGGATCCTGAATGCCATCTAACACCAGTACCAACCCCTGTGGTGTAGCAGTTACCGGCGTTTCAGCACGTTGTTGCACCACCAATACCACTTCGTTAGGTGTTTGCAGATTGCTGATCCTATCCAATTCGGCCTCCGATACAATGGTTACAGGCACTTGCACATCCCTTTGATGTGCCACCCAGTGTTCCGTTGCATAAATTTTTTTAATGGTATAATCGGATGCCAGTATTTCAGCAGCTATTTTGGTTCCTTCAGCTATAAATACACCTTCTTCTGTTCTTTGTTTTTTGTGGCACAAAGATTGAATATATTTGACCTCATTCCGACTAAGCATTGATATGAATTTTAAGCTACAGCAATTATTACGATATACCACCCTAATCCTGCTACTTCTATATTTAGCCGCCTGTTCTATTGTAAAAAATTACCCGATCAATAAACCTTTTGTTTATGAAAACAGAATAGAACTATACGGAAAGGTATCCAAAGATGAGAAAAAACGCTTAAAAAATGAATTAAGCAATTATTGGGATGATAGTTTACAGGCCCGTTACATCAGCGAAATTAAGCTTTCCTTCAAACAACCCATTATTAGCAAAGTATTGAAAAATCCACCTGTATTTGATTCCACCAACATTTCGCGTACCATTCGGTATATGAATGCCTATCTCAACTCGCAGGGGTTTTATTATGCACAATTTGCTGATTCAGTACCCAGGTTCGATACAGTAAAAAACCAGATACGTGCTACCATTATCATGAAAATTAATCTGGGTAAAAATATTACCATCGATTCTGTGCGCTATCATTTGCTGGATACAGCCATTCACCCTGTTGATTCCAGTTTACAAAAAATGGCATTGGCTGCCAGCGGAAAAACCTTATTAAAAAAAGGTACGCCTTATACCAAACAGGTAATTAGTAACGAATTAGACAGGCTGGCGCTTTTATTCAGAGATAGCGGGTATTATAAAATTTTAAAAGACGATTTTTATGCTGAAATTGATACCACCAATACTCAATTACTGCAATTGGCCTTCGATCCATTAACACAAGCCAAACTCATTGAAGAAGCCAATAAAGCCCGTTACGAAAATCCGAAATGGAATGTTGAAATTAAACAGCACCAGTTTAAGGACAGCAGTAAACTTACCCAATATTACATTCATCATATTTACTATTACCCTGAACTAAAAATTACTGACCAGCCAGATAGTGTTTTATTGCAAAAGAATTTAAAGCAATTCAATTACAAACACTTAACCATGGTGTATCAGGATGGTAAATTTATTTACAAACCCTTAATTGAACATACTTACTTAAAATACAATCAACCCTATAGTGAATCAAAATATTACAAATCCATCAACGATTTGGGCCATTTACCCGCCTGGCAACAGGTTGATGGTAAGGTAGTACCTTATGGAACAGATTCATTAGACCTGTATTTTTTTTTAACCCCTGCCCTGAAACAAAGCTATAGTGTAAATTTAGAAGGCAGCCGCAATACCGGCGATATTACCATTGGCAACCTGTTTGGTATTGCCACTAATTTTACTTACACCAACAGAAATTTATGGAAGCGGGCCATACAGTCTCTCACCAGTTTGCGCCTGGGTACAGAATTGAATATTGGCCAGGCACAAAACCCGGGGGTAACGGGTACGCCTTTGTTACAAACCTTTCAGGTCAGTTTAAGTCATACCTATAACTTTCCAAAACTCATTATCCCAAGGGTTATTGATTCAAAATTTTTCAGATCGGCCGATAATAAACGAACCTTACTTTCCGTTGCAGGCTCTTATACCGACCGGAGAGATTATTACCAGTTACGCTCTCTTACCACCAGTTGGGGGTATGAGTTCTCAAAAAATGCACGTAAATCCAATGCCGTCACCAGCGTTTCATTCAAGCCATTGAATGTGGAGTTATATAAAATTGATACCTTACCCGGATTAGATACCCTTTTCAAAAACAATCCATTTCTTCGAAATTCATTTCGCGATGGCAATGTAGCAGGCTCAGCCATATCAGCCATCCGAACATTCAACAGTCCGAGAGACCCTTCCAAAAGCCATTTTATCCGTTTGGGTATTGAAGAATCGGGTACATTAACATCGTTACTGAATATTTACACCGACCGAATATTCAAATACATTAAAACAGAAGGGGAATACCGTTATTTAAAAAAATACCACAAAACAGAACTGGCTACCCGCTTTTTTATCGGCGCCGCCTTTCCGAAGGCAGGCCAGAATATTCCGGTGTATAAACAATATTTCTTAGGAGGCCCCAACAGTATGCGGGCATGGAGTTTAAGAGAATTGGGCTTGGGTTCTTCCATATTAGTAGATACTATTTCAAATACCAACTACAAAGAACGCTTTGGCGACATGGCGCTGGAAGCCAATATAGAATACCGCTTTCCATTGTTTACATTTAGTGCATTCAAACTATCCAGCGCATTGTTTACCGATATGGGCAATGTATGGAGCCTTACCCCCAACCCTTCCGATCCCAATTCAGTTTTTGCCTTACAAAGATTAGGGAAAGATTTGGCTATAGGCGTGGGTTCAGGCCTGCGTTTCGACTTCTCCTACTTCTTATTGCGCCTCGATTTTGGTTATAAATTAAAGGACCCGGCCCGGCAATACAATGGTGGCTGGGCAGAGCTCAATAAACTAACCTGGACCGAAAACAGAGGCAATGCAGTCGTCAATAATTACGCCATACAATTCGGTATTGGGCTACCCTTCTAATAGCTGAATAAAGTTGATAATACCGGCTGCTAACCTTCGTGGCACCGCCTGTTGCGTCGCAATCACTTCATCGTTCCAAACATTGGGCAACAGGCAGTACGTTTTGAAAAGAAAATTTTTTTAAAAACCAACAATGGCTACCCGTTCGTATCTGTTTTAAAAATTTGTACAGATTGTTCAAATGCTTCAATTGTACTCGCATCTTTCAATTCAAAATTACCAATTGCAGTTCTGCACAAACTGCTTAAATAGCCACCAACGCCAAGTGCTGCTCCAAAATCGTTTGCAAGACTTCTAATATATGTTCCGGTTGAACAATGTACTTTAAAATGCACAACAGGCATTGCTACATTTGTTATTTCAAAAGAATGTATGGTTACCGGCCTTGCCGCTACTTCTACTTCAATTCCTTTGCGTGCAAAGAGGTACAAGGGTTTGCCATCTTTTTTTATAGCAGAATGTTGGGGTGGCATTTGCAGAATTGCACCGGTAAATAGTTTTGTAGCTTGTTCCAACATGGGTTCCGTAATATGATCAGTTGATGCAACAGGTTGCGGAGTGGTTTCCAAATCGTAAGAAGCAGTGGTGGCTCCCAGCGTAATAGAACCGGTGTACACTTTATCCATTCCCATAAAATCGTTAATCTTCCTGGTAAAAGCACCGGTACAAACAATCAATAAGCCGGTAGCCAGCGGATCTAAAGTACCGGCATGGCCAACTTTTGATATACCTGTGGTAATTCTGACTTTCTTCACCACATCAAATGAAGTCCAGTGCAACGGCTTATTCAACAACAACATTTTCCCATCTAAAAAAGGTTGCAAAGCAGGTATAACAGACTTTTGTTTCAATGATAAGAATTAAAAAAATGATACACACATGCTATTTGGTTCCCACACCATTAGCAGCATTTTTTGGGTACTTTCTTCAATCAAACTGCAGCAACCCTCTCAGCAAATAATGTGAATTGGTTTGCAGAGCATTGTTGATTAATAAGCCCGGGCAAACAATACACGTTGCACAGAGGGTTTTCCGGTTAGTATACATGCACCCGTTTCCTGTTGGTTATCGAGCGGAATACAACGAATGGTAGCTTTAGATAATTCTTTAATTTTATCTTCTGTTTCTGAAGTGCCATCCCAATGTGCTGCAACAAAACCACCTTTATTGTCTAATACTTCCATAAATTCATCCCAACTATTCACAGATGTTATATGTTCATTACGGTAAGCCAGTGCTTTCTGATAAATATTTGTTTGAATTGCATCCAATAATTGCTCAACAAAAACATCAATACCCTCCAATGAAACTGTTTCTTTGGTTTTGGCATCTCTTCGGGCCACTTCCACCACGTTATTTTCAATATCACGAATGCCCAAAGCCAACCGAACCGGCACACCCTGCATTTCATACTGTGCAAATTTCCAGCCCGGCCTTGTATTTTCATTATCATCAAATTTTACACTAATCCCTTTTTTCTTTAACTGTTGAACAATAGCCAAAGCTTTTTCGGCAATCATGGCTTTTTGTTCATCACCTTTATAAATGGGCACAATTACCACTTGCAGCGGTGCAATTCTAGGCGGCAATACTAATCCACCATCATCACTGTGTGCCATTACCAAAGCGCCAATTAAGCGGGTACTAACCCCCCAACTGGTAGCCCATACATAAGTTAACTTATTTTCTTTATCACTAAATTTTACATCAAATGCTTTGGCAAAGTTTTGCCCCAGAAAATGCGAAGTACCTGCTTGCAATGCCTTTCCATCCTGCATTAATGCTTCAATACAATACGTATCTACTGCACCGGCAAAACGTTCATTGGCGGTTTTTACTCCTTTAATAACAGGAACAGCCATCCAGTTTTCGGCAAAATCGGCATACACATCCAGCATCTTACGGGTTTCTTCCAATGCCTCTTCCTGTGTGGCATGTGCAGTATGCCCTTCCTGCCATAAAAATTCAGCAGTTCTTAAAAACAGGCGGGTACGCATTTCCCACCGAACCACATTAGCCCATTGGTTAATTAATAAAGGTAAATCGCGGTATGATTGTATCCAGTTTTTATAGGTATTCCAAATAATGGCTTCACTGGTAGGTCTTACTACCAATTCTTCTTCTAATTTAGCATCCGGATCAACCATTAATTTACCCGGCCTGTCAGGATCCGTTTTTAAGCGGTAATGGGTTACCACGGCACATTCTTTTGCAAATCCTTCCGCATTTTTTTCTTCCGCTTCAAATAAACTTTTGGGTACAAAAAGTGGGAAATAGGCGTTCACATGGCCGGTTTCTTTAAACATTGCATCGAGGGCATTGCGCATGTTCTCCCAAAGTGCATACCCATAGGGTTTTATAACCATACAGCCTCTAACTGCACTATAATCAGCCAAATTAGATTTAATGACCAAATCGTTGTACCATTGGGCGTAATCTTCAGCACGTGAGGTTAGTTCTTTCGCCATAACTTTTTGTGTCTTTTTTTGTTATTTACTTGAAGCCCGTAATTGACATATCGTTAACATAAAAATTAAGATAATATTAATGCAGGCAACATTTTTGATGTAATTTTAATTTGAAAAAAGAATGCAGCAAATGTATGTAACTTAGTATTACGAATTTTGTAAAACGCATGAATATGAAAACAACTTTTTTATTAACAATAGTTTTTGCAGCCCTGCTAAGCAGTTGCTCTACCGCTTATAAATCAACCCAAACACCAGATGATTTATATTATTCACCTGCTAATGGCAATGCATTTGTTAACCAAACCCGTCAGGAAGATCGTTATCAGGAGTTTCAAAATTATAATGACGACCGTTATTTAAGCATGAAAGTGCACAACTATTATTTGTGGGCACCTTTAGATGATTACAGTTATTGGTATGACAGCCGCTATAATTTTCCAATATACAATAACTGGGCTTATCTGGGATATAATGGCTGGAACCCTTATTGGAATATGTGGAGCCCTTATTACACCTCCGGTTATGGCATGATGCCATTTTATGGCTATGGTTATGGTTACGGATTGGGATATGGTTGGAACAGTTGGTACAATCCTGCTGCTACTTTAATTGGCTATAAAAGCCCATCCATCATCAGCAGATCTACATCAGGTAGTTATTTATCTGCCTACCTGAATAGAAATTACAATAATACCAATTATGTTCGCCAACTGAAAGAAGGCAGCAATATGTATGCGCCTGGTAACAGTTTTGGCAGTTTGGTGCGCCGGGTATTTTCTACTTCTCCCACAGGCAACAATAATATGCCCAATAACAATAGCTGGTACCGCCCCGCCCGAACTTTTAATACCAACGGTAATACCTTTACGCCCAGCAGTAATGCCGGTGGCAGAAGTGGCGGATTTAATAGTGCAGGCAGTAGTGCCTCCGGTAGCCGCGGACCCAGAAATTAATTTTAAAAAAGATTGAAACCTATTCAACTATTTGTAAGATTCAGCACTAAAGCCAATCTATGAAGAAATTAATACCCATTCTATGCATTTTAGTGAGCCAGAGTTTATGGGCTCAAACTCCTGAAGATGCTTTGCGTACTGCATGGTTTACCCAAAATGGTTCTGCCCGAAATATGGCTGTAGGTGGTGTTATGGCTTCATTAGGTGGCGATATTTCCGCAGCCAACGTAAATCCGGCCGGGTTGGGATTGTATAAAACAAGAGAGTTGGTATTATCACCCGGTTTTTTAATGAATAACAACAAACTCAATTACAGAGGCACCGATTCAACTGCTAAAAAAAATGCATTTATGTATGGTGCCAGTGGTATCGTAATTGGTACACCCAGCAGGTATAGCGACAGTAAATTTACCAGTTCTGCTTTTTCACTTTCGGTAAATCAGTTAGCCAATTACAACAATCATATTCAATACAGTGGATTTAACAATATGAGTTCTTTTACCGAACAGTATTTAGAAGAACTGACCCGCGACAGGGCGGATACCAATGCCGCCTTAAGCAATTATATTTTTGGTTCATCTCTGGCATTCAGAACCTACCTGATTGATACCTTAAGCGGCCCCAACGGATCAGTAGCAGGCTATCAAAGTCTGGTACCTATTTCAACAGGTGTTATCCAATCGTACGATGCAGTAACTAGAGGTGGCTACAATGAAATTGCTTTAGGTCTGGCCGGCAATATGGCCGACAGGTTATATATTGGGGGTAGTTTAACGGTACCCATTGTATCGTATCAACGTGATTTAACTTATTCTGAAACCGATGCTACCAATAACCCCAACAATAACTTTGCTTATTTTACTTATCATGAAACGTTTAAATCGCAGGGGGTTGGCGTTGGTTTAAAACTGGGAATGTTATACAAACCAAAAGAGTTCTGGCGTATAGGTTTTGCATTGCACACCCCACAACTCATTTCATTTAACGATCAAATACGTTCTTCCATTACTGCCAACACCGAATCATATGCAGGTTTGAGAACCGAAACCAGCGACAAATTAAATAGCGGCAATCCGGGAACACGTCAATATAGTATCGTTACCCCATGGCGCGCCATTGCCAGCGCCAGTTATGTATTTAGAGAAGTAGCCAACACCCATAAACAGAGAGCTTTTGTTAGTGCCGATTTAGAATATGTAAACTACCGCGGTGCCCGGTTCAGAGCTGCCAGCAATGCAGACCAATCGAGTATTGATTATTACAGCCAGCTTAACAGTACCGTAAAAAATTATTACAAAGGCAATATTAATGCCCGTATTGGTGGTGAATTAAAATTTGATCCCTGGATGTTTCGATTAGGTGCAGCTTATTATGGTAGTCCTTATGCTGCATCAGCAGTAAAGGCGAATAGAATTGTAACCAGTGGTGGTGTAGGATACAGAAACCATGGCATATTCATTGACCTGACTTATGTTTACACTTTTATGAAAGATGCCAACTTTCCTTACTATTTAAATGACAAACCCAATACCTATGCCATACAAACCGGCAATTTGGGCAATATTGTAGCAACTATTGGTTTTAAATTTTAATTGGTTTAGCCACACAAATTCATACGCAATTATTAATAAGAGGAAGTCTCAAAAGAAAAATGAAGCGTTTGAGAATGGCTTAAATGAAAATTTTTTCCACCCCATTTACCGAATAAAAAGAGGCTGCCTCTGACTTTTGAGACAGCCTCTTTTTATTGAACACAATAGTTGAAAATTGAAAAAGTATGAACAGGAAAAATTGATGTACACAATGCATCTGCTAAACAGTGGAAAAGTTACATAAAATGATTACCATTTGAAAAATTACACCATCAACAAATAATCTGTAAATTGCTGTTATAAAATATTTATAAAAAAAATTGCACTATGTACTTTGCTTTCAAACTAAATACAAAAAAAATAAATATATTGTCAATTATTGTAATTATTTTTACGGTTACAGCATGTTTCCCTTTTCAGCTATATGCCCAAAAAGAAAACAATCTGGTTGGAGCAGGCAAAAAGATCGACCCTTTTCATTACACCATTCATAAGTCTGCCGGCTTTCTGCATGCATCCGTAGCAAGTGCACATCCGTTAGCCAGTATGATTGGTGCTGCCATAATGCAGGAAGGTGGCAATGCTTTTGATGCCGCCATTGCAACACAATTGGCACTGGCAGTAGTGTTTCCTGAAGCCGGAAATATAGGTGGCGGAGGTTTTATGGTGGCCAGAAAAAGTAATGGTGAAAATATAGCTTTAGATTTTAGAGAAACGGCACCCGAACATGCATCAAGAGATATGTACTTAGATAAGAATGGCAATCCCGATATGCATTTATCGCAAGATGGTCATTTGGCCAGTGGCGTTCCGGGTACCATAGCCGGTATTTTTGCTATGTACAAACATGCCAGATTACCATTTCAACAACTCATTGCACCCGCCATTGAATTAGCTGAACACGGATTTGTAATCACCACAAAAGAAGCACATCTCTTAAATGCCAAAAGAGCTGAATTTATACGTTATAATACTAAGCCCAATGCATTTGTAAAAGCAACACCCTGGAAGGAAGGGGATACACTGATACAAAAAGACCTGGCTAAAACATTGATGTGTATCAGCAAAAAAGGAGCAAAAGGATTTTATGAAGGTGAAACAGCCCAATTAATTGCAGCCGAAATGCAACGTGGTAAAGGCATTATAACATTGAATGATTTAAAAAATTACCGGCCTGCAGAACGCACTGCCCTCACTTTTAACTTTCAGGATTTTACCATTATCGGAATGCCCCCGCCCAGTAGCGGGGGTATTATTGTTGAACAACTCATGAAAATGATTGCCAATAAACCTTTAGCATCATATGGTTTTGAATCGGTTAAAATGGTACAATTAATGGTAGAAGCAGAACGGAGAGCATTTGCAGACCGAGCCGCCTATATGGGCGATCCGGATTATTGGAAAGTTCCATTAAAAACCCTTACAAGCGATGCATATATTGCTCAACGCATGGTAAATTACGACAGTACAAAACCTACACCCAGCAAACTGATTAAAGAGGGACAAATACCCGAGCACGAAGAAACCACACACATTAGCATTATGGATGCAGAAGGTAATATGGTAAGTATTACGACTACGTTGAATGGATGGTATGGTAGCAGAACGGTTGTAGGTGGTGCCGGATTTTTTTTGAACAATGAAATGGACGATTTTAGTGTAAAGCCCGGCGTACCCAATATGTTTGGCGCAGTAGGCGGTGAAGCCAATGCCATACAACCCGGTAAACGCATGCTCAGTTCTATGTCGCCAACAATTGTATTAAAAAATAATACACCATTTATGGTTTGCGGTACACCCGGTGGTACCACTATTCCTACCTCTGTATTTCAAACATTGGTAGATGTACTTATTTTCAATATGAGCGCAGAACAAGCCATTGCTGCTCCAAAATTTCATCATCAATGGTTACCCGATGTAATTTTTGTAGAACCCGATTTTCCTAAAAGCACCATTTCAGATTTAGAAGCAATGGGTTATACCATTCAACAACGGGGTAGCATTGGCCGAACAGAAATTATTAAAATATTACAGAATGGAGAAAGGCAAACAGCTGCAGATACCCGTGGCGATGATGCAGTGGCCGGGTATTAAACAACCGATATATTTTCAATATTTCGTTAATATATTACACATACAGCATTTTTTCATCGGCTAACATTTTATATGATACCAACATTTGGCGTTGCTTTCGATTTAGATGGAACACTCATCAATAACAACGATTACCACCTACAATCCTGGCAAATATTTTATCAGCAAAGAAATATTCCCCCGCTAACAAAAGCAGAATATTTAGCACATTTTAACGGCAAAACAAATGTAGATGTTTTAAAATACATTTTTGGCAATCAGATTTCTGAAGCAGATATAAAAAATTACACGAACGAAAAAGAGGCCATTTATCGGGAAATCTATGCACCATATATTCAACCGGTTGCCGGGTTAATGGAGCTATTAGAAACGTTAGTAGAACATGCAATACCTATGGTAATTGCCACATCGGGCATAAAAGACAATATAAATTTTATGTTACAACACCTGCCCATTCGGCAATATTTTAAAGAAATTATTTATTCAGTTCATATTACACATGGTAAACCACATCCTGAAATTTATGAAAAAGCAGCCCTTGAGCTGGGATTACCACCTCAGCAATGCATTGCTTTTGAAGATGCAGTAACAGGTATTACTTCAGCCAAAACAGCAGGTTTAAAAGTAATTGCATTAACAACCACACATACAGCCGGTGAATTAGCAGCTGCCGACAAAATTATTACAGATTTCACCAGCATCACCTATCATCAACTGCAGCAGCTCATTCAGGAATAAAAATCTTAACAACTTCAATGCACTTTCATCGCAATCATTTACATAGAAGCCTTAGTTTTGGTACTGTATTTGGAATATTACATTGATTGATTAATTTCTGTTTATAAAACTACTCACCTGAAAAGAACACTCACCATATTAAGGCGTTTTGTATTTATTGTAATAGCGCTTGTTTTATTGGTATTTATTGCCATACAAACAACTATCGTTCAAAACTGGTTAATTGGCATTGCCACCAAAAAATTATCTAAATCCTTAGGTACAGAAGTAAGCATTAAAAAAATAAACGTTACCTTATTCAATAAACTCAATTTAGATGGAACTTTAATACGTGACCGGCAAAAAGATACTTTATTATATGCAGCTGCTTTAAAGCTTAGAATAACCGACTGGTTTTTCTTAAAAGATTCAGCCGATTTAAAATATATTGGACTGGATGATGCCGTTGTAAAATTACAAAGGAAGGACAGTGTATGGAATTTCCAGTACATTGTTGACCATTTCGCCAGCCCAAAATCAACCAACACAAAAAATGGAATAACCCTGAATCTGAAAAAACTTGAATTCAATAACATTCACTTTATTAAAAATGATGAATGGCACGGAGAACGTATGACGGCAAAATTGAATTCTCTTTTATTAGATGCAGACAATATCAATTTAAACAAAGGAATTTTTTCTATCAATCAATTAAATCTGGATCATCCTTATTTTGAAATAGCCAATATTCATGAATTACGCCCCGATTCAATCAGAATTAAAGACCACCAAACCAATACACCCGATACAGGATTGCAGTTCAATACCGGTAATCTTTTAGTGCATCTCAAAAAACTCAACATTAAAAACGGAACACTTTCTGTTCAAGGAAATGATAAAAAACCACTACCATATTTTGATGGAAGCCATATTTACATTCAACAATTAACCGGGCATTTTGATGAGGTAAGTTTGATAAAAGATACTTTACACTGCATTGCAGACATTGCTGCAAAAGAAAGAAGCGGTATTGAAATAAAAAGATTAAAAACAAAACTAACCATCAATCCGCACATTATAGAATTGGCAAAATTAGATCTGCTTACCAATAAAAGCAGATTAACCAACTATTATGCCATGAAATTCAAACATTTTAATGATGATTTTAGTGAATATATTCATTCTGTTACCATGGTGGCTAAGTTTACGGAGGCCTCGGTATACAGTGATGATATTGCCTATTTTGCACCGGAACTAAAAGACTGGAAAAAACAAATCAATATTAACGGACATTTTGAAGGTACAGTAGCCAATTTTTCGGTACAGGATTTATTTGCCCGCATTGGCAGCGGCAGTTATATCAGTGGCAGCCTTGCTATGAAGGGTTTACCCAATTTAAATAAAACCATCATCAACTTTAACAATGGCACCATTAAAACCAATTATAATGATGTTGTTCTTTTTGCGCCTTCGGTAAAAGATATGAAAGTACCCGATCTTACCACTTTAGGCGATGCATTGTTTAAGGGAAATTTTAATGGCACTATTTATAATTTTACTTCTAATGGTACCATCACTTCAGGATTGGGTGGTGTTGCGGTCAATGTTACCATGCAAATACCACAAAAAAAGGATATTACTTATTCTGGAAATATTATTACCAACCATTTCAATATCGGCAAATTTTTACGCATCAGCCAGTTAGGTTATGTTGATTTTACAGGTAAAATTTCAGGCAGTAATTTTGATATTGAGAAACTCAAAACACAAATTGAAGGAAAAATTGCATCGCTCGATTTTAATCATTACACTTATTCAAACATAACCACCAACGGTACCTTTCAAAAAAAATATTTTAATGGTGAAGTTAAGGTTGATGATCCAAACATGAATTTTAATAGTAATGTAGAAGTAGATTTAAGTAAGCCGGATCCCAGCTTTAACATTTTGGGCGATTTGGTGAATGCCAATTTAAAAGTTTTAAATTTTTATAAAGACAGCTTGCAACTAACCGGGTTATTAGATATTTATTTTACCGGTAAAACAATTGACCAGTTTTTAGGTAGTGCAAAATTTTTAAATGCTACCATCACATCTGCCGATACCCAATTAAGTTTCGATTCACTGAACCTTACTTCCGGTTACTCAGCCGATTCAGTAAAATTTTTAAAAGTTGGCAGCAACAATTTCAACGGAACAATAGCAGGAAAATTTACCATTCTTGATTTACCCAACAGCTTTCAGTCATTCCTGCATCGCTACTACCCTGCCTACTTTAATGAGCCTGCAAAAATTGCCGTTAATCAGGATTTTACATTAACCCTGAAAACCGATTATATTGAGCCCCTGTTGCAGATATACGACAAAAAAATATCCGGATTAAACGATATGGATATTTCCGGACGTGTAAACACTGTCAAAAGTATATTTCAACTTTCTGCATTGGTACCCTATGCAAAATATGACCAATATGCAGTTTCGGGCATTAACTTAAATTGTATTGGAAATTACGATAGTTTGTTACTATCAGGTAATATCAGCGATATTCAAATCAAAGACAGTCTTCAATTTCCCAACACACAATTATCCATCAAAGCTTCTAACGATCACTCTGTTGTACATCTTTCTACAAGTACCAATAATGTTTTGAAAAATGTGTTGCTGAATGCTGATGTGTATACCTTAAATGATGGTGCACGTATACACTTTAACCCATCTTCATTTATATTAAATGAAAAAAAGTGGAATTTAGATAAGCAGGGTGAAATTGTAATGCGTAAAAATTTTGTTTCGGCCAGTAATGTAAAATTCATACAGGGCTTTCAGGAAATTACCGTAGAAACCGACGAAGAAGAAGGCGGCAATACCAATAATCTTATTGTAAAATTAAAAAATATATTTTTAGGAGATATTACGGCATTATTTATCAAAAATCCCAAGCTGGAAGGCATCACCAATGGAGAAATTTATTTACGTGATTTTTACGGTCCATTTACTGCAGAAGCTAAACTATCATCTACTCAATTTAGATTGAATGATGACTCTGTAGGTATAGTGAATATACAATCTTTATACACCAGTAAATCAGGAAAATTAGATTTTACTGTTACAGCACCAAATAAAGAATACCATATTAATGCTACGGGTTATTATAAAACCAAAGACAGTACCAACAAACCATTGTATGTTGACATACAATTGGAACATACCAAAATCAATTACATTGAACAATTTATTGGTGATATTTTCAACAGGCTAAAAGGTTACGGAACCGGTCATTTAATTATTCAGGGCAACCCGTCTGAACCTGATTTAAATGGCAATATTACATTGAAAAAAGCTGCTCTGAATGTTTTGTATACACAAGTGTATTATACCATTGATTCTGCCAATATATCATTTGAAAATGATGGCATTAATTTCAATGAATTTTATATAAAAGATAGTTTAAATAATATTGGACTGATTAAAGGAAAATTATACGAAAGAGGATTTAAAGATTTGGCTTTTGATTTTGATTTGTTTACCAACAAATTAATTATGTTGAACACCAAAGCCATCGACAATAGCCAATTTTATGGTAATGCTACCGGAAAAGCCACATTAAGTTTCAAAGGCCCCGAACAAAATGCCAAATTAACCATCATTGGAGACATTAATGTGCCATCACACATATATATACCAAACTCGGTTAGTAAAGAAAGCGGCGAAGCTGATTTTATTGTATTTAAAACCTATGGAACAGAAATGACCAATGAAAGGCAGAACAGTAATTTTAATTTACTGGTTGATTTGGATGTTGCTGCCAATAATAAATTAAATGTTGATGTAATATTAGATCCCTTAAGTGGTGATGTGATTAAAGCCAAAGGAAATGGCCGATTAAAAATCAGGGTAGGTACTAAAGACCCTTTAACCATTCGGGGAAGATACAATATTGAAGAAGGAAGCTATGATTTCAACTTTCAATCTTTCATCAGAAAGCCGTTTATTTTAAAACCTGATGCCGGTAATTTTATTGAATGGAACGGAGATCCGTTTAATGCAGATGTGCATATTGATGCCCAATACACTGCTGAAAATATTAGTGTGAATGATTTAATTAGTAATCAATCCGGCCAATTCAGCGGAACAAGCCGTGCATACCGTGGTTCGGTGTATGTAATTGCTGAATTAAGAAACCGATTAAGCCATCCTGATATTACGTTTAAATTAGATTTTCCGCAAGGCAGCCCGTTAAAAACAGATCCCACTTTTAGTGAGTTCATCAACAAAATAGAAAATAATCAAAACGAAATGTTGAAACAGGTAACCTACCTGATTGTATTAGAACGTTTTGCACCTTACGGTGATATTGGCGGAGCAAATACCAATTTCACAAACATTGGTGTAAATACTATTTCACAAATTATAACACGTGAGTTGAATAAAGCAGTGTCAAATATTGTATATAAAATTACAAAAGATAAAAGCCTGAAAGTAGATTTGGGTACTTCTGTATACAGCAGCAGTGATATTTTATCCTCTACAACAGGCGCAGGTATTGGCACCAATACCAATGCATTAGACAGAAGTAGGATTAATTTTAAAGTTGGGAAAAGCTTTTTTAATGATAATGTAATAGTAAGCTTTGGCGGCGATTTTGACTTTGGTATTAGTGCAGCAGCCCAAAGTGGCAACTTTCAATGGCTTCCTGATTTTAATTTAGAAATTATATTAACCAAAGACAGACAATTACGGGCCATCATTTTCAGTAAAAACAGTTTAGACATCAATGCTGGTGCGTTAGGTAGAACCAGCAGGCAAGGCGCCGGTTTATCGTATAAAAAAGATTTTGAAAAGCTGTTCGGTAATAAAGAAAAAAATACAACTATCAAACCACCTGCCGATAGCACACTGATACAATAAAAGATGGTTTATAATTTTAAAGGTGTAGGTAATGCTTTACAATTTTTCATTCTATATACATAAAAATACCGCACTATTTTACCACCTCTTATTTGATTAATCACCTCCGGTTGCTCAATAGTGGTAAAATATTTATCAAATGCTTTATGAGGATCAAATGGTAAATTAGAGGGTACCACACAATAAGCATCATCCCCTATTTGCAAAGGTTTTCGGGCATTATTTAACCAGGCAAATTTGTGTATTTCATCTAATGGCCCTATCGCAATTACTCGATGTCCAGTAATTCGATGGGTATAATATTCCAAATGCCCGCCCGGAAACATTTTGCCTACAATAATGGGTGCATCGGGCTGCATTGTTCCTTTAGCAACATCGGCTTTCATTAATGTATCTAACTGATGACTAAAGGTTGTCCAGCCACTTACATCTAATGTTGGGCAATATTCACCAAAATTGGCTTTATCCTGACTGCCTAAATTAAACGGTGCCAACTGCACCAATAATATACCCAATAAAAGCGTACCACCCAGCAGCCAATAAGCAGTTTTTAAAAACCCAGGTACAGTTGTAACCGATATTTTTTCTAAATAAACGGCCCCAAAAAAATACAATGGAATATAGGCCGGCCCACTCCAATGCGGCAGCGTTGCATTGAACATGGAAATGCCCCAAAATAAAAAAATCATCGGTATACTCATGCAAATAATCCAGGTATTGATGATAGCATTAAAAATGGCAGAACGATTTTTAATTACATAAATAATGGCAACAATTAATAATATAAAAACAACCGGATTCTGATAAGCAAATTCGCCAATTACTTCTCTCAAAAAATCATCTACCTGAATGGTGGTATGTGTTACTCTTTCTGAGTGATACCGATAAGTAATAAAATCGTTTTGAATATTCCACCACACAATGGGCACTACAAACAACAAACTTACCAACACACTTACATACAATCGGTAATTCAACAACCATTTCGGTTTTTTAATGATAATGAATAATCCAAACCCTGTCCATAAATACAAACCATGCACTTTACTGTATAAGGCCAGTCCAATCATCAAACCCAATAACAACCAAATGCCCAACGATTTTTCTTTGTTTTGCATCAATAATACTGCCATCAGGTATAAAGCGGCCGTCCAAAATACCATTTGCGGACTATCAGGCATAATGAACATGCCTGCGATAATTGCCGTATAAATTGAGCAGTTATAAATTAATGCAGCATACCAACCAATGCGTTCATTTTTCAGTAATCGCCCTGTTTTAAAAATAAAAATAGTGGCCACTGCACCGGAAAAAATAGCCCCCAACCGCATACTTACATCATTTACCCAATGCAGGTTAAGTGTAGAAAGCCTGATTAAAAAGCCTACCATAGGAGGATGATCAAAATGATTCCAATCCGGCTGAATGGCATACATCCAGTAATAAGATTCATCAATACCTAATTCCACAAAAAGTGAAATGAAAATTTTAACCAAAATGGTAATGATGAGGAGTCGATATAATAGTTTTTTGTAAGAAACAGCCATCATGGTATTTGATTTTAGCCAAACAAAAATAACGGTTGTATATGGAATTAGTAGGAATGGCTTCAAAGCCATATAGATTACCAATTGAATAAACCAGCAGCACAGCTTCTCTCCATATACAACCCTTGCCTCAAAAAGCAGCCATGCAGCAGTACAATTTTCTTATTTTTGCAGCATAAACACATTACATCTATTTCGCACAAAAAGAATGGCATAAAATGTTGCAATTGTATTAAAATAACGGGTAGCTATTTATTTGTGCCCTAAGAAAATATAACTGAAACAATAACAATTGGCAGATAATGTTATTCAAAAAAAGTAGCTGGTAGCAGCTACATGGAACTAAAATAGATACATGCAATAGTTATGTGTAAGGTTACTTAGAACAAAAACCAACTATGCAACATGTTACATGTAATGAATGAAAATATAAAAAAGAACACATGAAAGTAGATACCATGCGTGAAATAGATAAGTATGCAGGCGTTCCGCTTACTTTTCTTTTATCCATCATTGCATTAATTGCCCGGATTTTTAGAACCATACCTCCTAAACCTGATTTAAGCAGAACCCTGTTTATAGAATTATCTGAAATGGGCAGCGCTATTATTGTTGACCCGGCCATGCGTAAGCTGCAGCAAGAAGCACATGCAGAACTTTACTTTGCCATTTTTAAATCGAATAGCAAAAGTTTAGAAATATTGAATACCGTTCCATCTGAAAATATTTTTAGGATGCGATCTGAGAATATAGCTGTTTTGTTTACAGATGTTATTCGCTTTATATTTTGGTGCAGGAAGAAAAAAATAACCACGGTGATTGATTTGGAATTATTCTCCCGCTTTACAGCTATCCTTACATTTTTTTCAGGTGCACTATCCAGAGTGGGCTTTGCCAGTCCGCATGATGAAGGTTTATATAGAGGCAATCTGATTAACTATCCGGTTCGTTATAATCCGCATGTACACATTGCCGTTAATTTCTATTCTTTAATTAATACTGCATTGGGTTATCATGATACATTTTATGCCACTACGCCGGTGCATTTTAATGAAATTCATTTAGAAAAAGCAATTGTGAACCCTCAGTCGGTTGCAAACGTTCAATCTAAAATTAAACAACTATACCCTGCCTATTCCGATCAAAACATATACTTACTAAATGTAAATGCATCTGATTTGCTGCCACAACGCAAATGGCTGCCCGAACGTTTTGCAGAAATTGGGCAGTTATTATTGGCGGCAGATAAAGAAGGTATTGTATTAGCCACCGGTGCTGCTGCTGAATTTGATTATGTAGCCAATGTGGTGAATAGGGTAAATGATGCACGCTTTATAAACGCAGCGGGCACTTTTAAATTTGAAGAACTTATTCCATTGTATTCCATTTCCAGGTTAATGCTCACCAATGATTCAGGACCGGCTCATTTTGCAGCGGTAACCAATTTAAAAGTTTTTGTCATTTTCGGACCTGAAACACCACATTTGTATTTACCGTTGGGCGGCAATGCAACGCCCATTTATTTAGGCCTGCCCTGCTCGCCTTGTGTAAGTGCTACCAATCACCGTAAAACATCCTGCATTACACGTCCATGTATTAGTGGTATACCTACACAAATGGTATGGGGTTATATAGATAACTATTTACAAAATAACGCAGTCATTCCTGTATAAAAAAAGCGCAATCCAACTAAATTATTGCTGTGCTGAAAAAAAATTTACAGCCAATTCATATCCCTTTAAACCAAGCCCAATAATGCTGCCTACAGATTTAGCACTGACGTGTGATATTTTTCGAAAATCTTCTCTGGCATGTACATTTGAAATATGCACTTCTATTACGGGTGTTGTGATGGCAGCAATTGCATCGCCAATGGCAACGGAAGTATGTGTATAACCTCCCGGGTTCAAAACAATTCCATCATAATTAAAACCAAACTGCTGTAAAGCATTAATCAGCTCACCTTCTACATTGCTTTGAAAATAACTGAAATGAATATCAGGAAATTTATTTTGTAGCGTAATAAAATAGTTTTCAAATGTCTGGTGCCCATATACATCGGGTTCTCGCTTACCGAGCAGATTTAAATTAGGACCATTGATGATTGCTATTTTCATGTAAAACAGTTGCTTAGATGGTGCGGTGCAGTTTGAATAGCCCGCATGACCATTGTAATATTACTAAATAATACCCATGATTGTATCAGCAATGGGTACTAATCTAAATACTATTTTTTGAATGGCAAGCGTATTAGTTTTGATGCTGTTTGATTAACTGAATAAAATCATCGAACAAATACCTGGAATCATGGGGGCCGGGCGTAGATTCAGGATGATATTGCACACTAAATGCCGGCTTGTTTTTTAAGCGAATACCTTCAATACTTTCATCATTCAAATTAACATGCGTTACTTCCACATCGGCATGTGCTTTTACGGCAACAGGATCAATCCCGAAACCATGATTTTGTGTAGTAATTTCACATTGCCCCGTGATGATATTTTTTACCGGATGGTTTAAGCCTCTATGGCCATGGTGCATTTTAAAAGTAGCAATACCGTTGGCCAATGCCAATAACTGATGTCCTAAACATATTCCAAATACAGGTTTATTATCTGCTAAAATTTGTTGTACCGTTTTAACGGCATAAGGCATGGCAGCAGGATCGCCGGGTCCATTGGAAAGAAAGTAACCATCGGGATTCATGGCTTTTAGGGTTTCAATGGGTGTTTTGGCAGGGAATACTTTTAAATAAGCACCCCGTTGCACTAAACTAACCAAAATATGTTTTTTAACACCGTAATCCATTACGGCAATTTTATATGCGGCATCCCGTTGGCCCATTTCATAAACGGCATCAGTACTCACTGTACTGGCTAATTCCAAACCATCCATATCAGGACAGGCTGATAATATTTTTTTTAATGTATCTATATCAAATATTTCTGACGAAATAATGCAATTCATGGCGCCTTTGGTTCTAACATGTGCTACCAAAGCACGGGTATCTACCCCTTCAATGGCAACAATATTATTTTCCAACAAATAGGCTTGTAAAGAAGATTCTGCCATATAGCGGCTGTATTGTTCTTCCAGATTACGGCCAATTAAGCCTTTAATTTTTACACTATTACTTTCCGTATCGGTATTTTTTACACCATAATTACCAATATGTACATTATTCATAATTAACACCTGTCCGGCATAGCTGGGGTCGGTAAAAACTTCCTGATAGCCCGTCATTCCGGTATTAAAACATATTTCACCGGTAGTGGTACCTTTTTTTCCAAATGCAAAACCTTGTAAAAAGGTTCCATCGGCTAATAATAAAACGGCGGGGTGTTGTTCCTGATTCATAGTGTACGGAAATTGTTGTGCAAATAAAATGTTTTTAAAGCAGGTGTACATAAAAAGTTTTCCTCAATGCAAAAGGCCGCTGTACACATAAAAAAAGCAAGACCATTCAGTCTTGCTTGATTGATATTTTTAAAAGCTTTCACTTATTCTGCTGCTTTTGTTTCGGTTGAAGCAATATCAGTTGCCGATTCTGCCTGAACAGTTTCAGCAGCATTTGTTGCTATTTCTGTAGTTTCAGCAGATTTTTTAGGGCGACCACGTCTTGTTTTCTTTGCAGGTTCAGCTGCGGCATTGGCTGTTTTACCGTAAATTTCATTGAAATCTACCAATTCAATCATGGCAATCTCACCATTATCACCGGGTCGGATGCCCAATTTGATGATACGGGTATAACCACCGGGTCTAGAAGCAATTTTAGGAGCCACTACAGTAAACAATTCTTTTACCGCTGCCTTATTTTGCAGATAGCTGAAAACTACTCTGTGCTGATGGCTGATTTGCTCTTTGGTTTCACCCTTTTTAGTTTTGGTTAATAGGGGTTCAACATAAGTGCGCAAGGCTTTAGCTTTTGCTAAAGTAGTTACAATACGCTTGTGCATAATTAAAGCACTGGCTAAGTTGGATAAAAGTGCTTCTCTGTGTGCCTTTTTACGGCCAAGATTTTTGATTTTGTCTCCGTGACGCATGACTTTTAGTTTTAAAGCTTATACCGTGTCAGGAATTATAAGCTGTGAATAATAAGGTGTTTATATGCCACCTGATTGTTTTAATTATTAATTGTCTAAATTATCGAGCCCTAACTTTTGTAAATCCATACCAAAGTGTAAACCTCTTTCGTGCAATACCTGTTCAATTTCAGATAATGATTTCTGACCAAAGTTTCTAAACTTCATCAGGTCTTCCTGCTCGTATTGAACCAGTTCGCTCAACGAATTAATTTTTGCAGCTTTCAGGCAGTTGAAAGCACGCACAGAAAGATCTAAATCTTCCAGCGGTGTTTTCAATACTTTACGCAATTGCAAAATTTGCTCGTCAACTACATCTTCTTTTTTATCTTCTTTATTATCGAATGTGATGTTTTCATCCGTAATAATCATCAGGTGTTGAATCAGAATGCGTGAAGCTTGTTTTACGGCTTCTTCCGGATGAATGGTACCATCGGTGGCCACTTCTAAAATCAGTTTTTCGAAATCGGTTCTTTGTTCTACACGATAATTTTCAATAGAATATTTTACATTCTTGATGGGTGTATGAATAGAATCAATTGCGATGTAGCCAAATGGTGCATCCTTGGGTTTATTTTCTTCAGCGGGAACATAACCACGGCCTTTGGCAATGGTTAATTCAATATCTAATTTTGCGGTAGTATCCATGGTACAAATGACCAGTTCGGGATTCATTACCTGAAAACTGGAAGTAGCAGCACCAATCATACCTGCATTAAATTCGGTTACGCCTTTTACAGAAAGTGTAATTTTTTCGTTAGCAACTTCCTGATCAGTAGTACGTTTAATTCTAACTTGTTTTAAGTTCAGAATAATTTCAGTAACATCTTCAGTAATACCTTTAATGGTAGCAAATTCATGGTCTACACCATCAATTTTAATACCTACAATAGCAAAACCTTCTAAGCTACTTAATAATACACGACGTAAAGCGTTGCCAACAGTTAAACCATAACCTGGTTCAAGTGGGCGAAATTCAAATAAGCCTTCGAAATCGGTTGCTTTTTGTAAAACAATTTTATCGGGCTTTTGAAAGTTTAATATGGCCATATTAAAACTTGGTTTTTATTTTTCATCAACCCCAACATGAGGCTGAATAATTTGGTTTGCTTTAATTAACTGAAAAAGGGAACAAATTATTTAGAATACAATTCTACAATCAGTTGTTCTTTGATGTTTTCAGGTACTGCTTCCCTTTCAGGGTAGGTTATAAATGTACCTTTCTTTTCAGTTTCATTCCAATCTAACCAGTTGATTTTTGCATTTTTACCACGTACCTTACTGGTAATGGAAGAATTGTGCAGGCTCTTTGCTTTATAAGCAATAATATCGCCAGGTTTGCATGAATAAGAAGGAATGTTCATGGTTTCACCATTCACGGTAATGTGTTTGTGTGTAACCAATTGACGTGCTTCAGGACGGGATGCTGCTAATCCTAAACGAAATACAGTATTGTCTAAACGAGCTTCCAGCAATTTAATTAAGTTTTCACCTTTTACACCTTTCATACGAGAGGCTTCATCAAAGGTTTTACGGAACTGGCGTTCTAATAAACCGTAGGTATATTTTGCTTTCTGTTTTTCTTTCAACTGTAAAGCATATTCACCTAAAGTTTTACGCTTTTTTGAAGCGCCATGCTGCCCCGGAGGGTTGCTGTTTTTGTCTAAATATTTGGCATTCCCTAAAATAGGTTCTCCAAATTTTCTGCAGATTTTGGTCTTTGGACCTGTGTACCTTGCCATAGAGTAATTTAAAATTATGATTTTTTAGTGTCGAACAGCTATCATTAAAAATCTAAAATCAATACCTGTTCCTTTATAATGATTCAAAAATAAACGAAGAATTAAACCCTGCGTTTTTTGGGAGGGCGGCAACCATTATGCGGTAAAGGAGTAATATCTTTGATAGATGTTACTTCAATCCCATTTTGCGCAATGGAGCGAATAGCTCCTTCTCTGCCTGCACCGGGGCCTTTCACAAACACATCCACTCTTCTCAATCCGGCATCTGAAGCTACTTTTGCAGCATCGGCGGCAGCCATTTGAGCAGCGTAAGGTGTATTTTTTTTAGAACCACGGAAACCCATTTTACCGGCAGATGACCAGCTGATTACCTGACCTTGTTTGTTGGTAAATGAAATGATGATGTTGTTGAAGGTAGCGCTGATATGTACATCACCGGCAGCATCTACTTTTACAATTCTTTTTTTAGCAGCAGCTTTTGCGCTGTTTTGTGCTTTTGAAGTTTTTGCCATAATTGTTTTGAGGTAATCGGTTTAAAAAATTGATTTCGAACATCGAAACCCGGATACAACTCTCCTCCTGCCCGGCAGGGATCCAATGTTGTTCCAAATATAAAAAAATGAAATACCTCTTGTAGAAGGGATATTTCATCAATTTATTTCTTCACTGCTTTCTTCTTACCGGCAACAGTTTTACGCTTTCCTTTACGAGTGCGGCTGTTGGTTTTGGTACGTTGTCCGCGAACGGGCAGCCCTTTACGATGACGCAAGCCTCTGTAGCAGGCAATATCCAACAAACGTTTAATACTCATTTGAACTTCACTACGCAACTGGCCTTCTACCTTAAATTCGTTGGTAATGGTATTTCTGATGGCAGTCAGCTCATCATCATTCCATTCATTTACTTTTTTATTGTAGTCAATACCACATTTATCAAGTATATAACGTGCAGTAGAGGGGCCTATTCCATAAATATAGGTTAAGCCAATTTCGCCTCTTTTGTTCTTAGGTAAGTCAATACCGGCAATACGAGCCATATCTGAATTTTAGTTTTTATTCGTTTTCAAATTATCCCTGACGTTGTTTGTAACGAGGATTCTTTTTGTTAATTACGTACAACTTCCCTTTGCGTTTTACAATTTTGCAATCGGCGCTGCGTTTTTTAATTGAAGCTCTTACTTTCATATAAAGGTGTTTTGCTATTCGCTTTTTTAAATCTAACGCTCTTATTTATATCTATTTATATCTGAATATAATTCTTCCCCTGCTTAAATCGTATGGGCTCATTTCCACTCCTACTTTATCGCCCGGTAAAATCCGAATATAGTGCATCCGCATTTTTCCTGAAATAGTTGCCAAAATTTCGTGGCCATTTTCCAGTCTTACTCTAAACATTGCATTACTCAATGCTTCGAGAATGATTCCATCTTGTTTAATCAGCGGTTGTTTCGACATACAATTTTTGGGGCTGCAAAGATATACTTATACAACCGAAATATGAAAATTTTGATAAAAAAATTATTGATTTTCTATGTTTTTTGCAGGAATTACCCTTTCAAAAGGGCAAAACTAAGGGTTTTACAGAAATTTTCCGGTATAACTTTGGGCTACATGCTTCAATTCTTTTGGATGGCCGGCATATACCAGATACCCTCCTGCATCGCCTGCCTCCGGCCCCAAATCAATTACCCAGTCGGCCGAATGAATGATATCAGTATTATGTTCAATTACTATCAACGAATGCCCCTGCTGAATTAATGCCTGAAAAGATTGCAACAATTTTTTGATATCATGAAAATGTAAGCCCGTTGTGGGTTCATCAAATATAAATAAAATATGACCATACCCCTTTCCCTTCCCTAAAAAGCTGGCCAATTTTACACGTTGCGCTTCTCCGCCCGACAATGTACTGGATGACTGGCCTAATTTAATATAGCCTAACCCTACCTGTTGTAAAGGCAACAATGACTGGTAAATATTTTTTTCTTCTTTAAAAAATTCAACAGCTTCATCTACACTCATTTCTAGTACATCATAAACTGATTTTTCTTTATAATGCACTTCCAGCACTTCTTCCTTAAACTTTTTACCACCACAAACCTCACAAGGCAAATGAATATCGGCCAAAAATTGCATTTCTACCAATTGTTCGCCTTCTCCTTTGCAAGCATCACATCGCCCACCATCTACATTAAAAGAAAAATGTTTGGGCTGAAAACCACGTATTTTAGACAAAGGCTGCCGAGAAAACAAATCCCGAATTCCATCATAAGCTTTGATATAAGTGATGGGATTACTGCGGGATGACTTTCCGATTGGGTTTTGATCAATCATTTCAATATGATCGATGGCTGCAACATCACCGGTAATGGCTTTGTGTACACCTGTTTTTTCTGCAGGCTGCCCTTTTAGTTTTTGCAGTGCCGGATACAGAATTTGTTTTACTAAAGTGGTTTTTCCACTACCACTTACACCACTCACTACACAAAGCACCTCCAAAGGAAAATCGATGGTAATGTTTTTTAAATTGTTTTGTCTGGCACCTTCTACCCGTATAAATTTTTTGGGAATTCGTAATTTTTCAGGTGGATCTATCCGCAGTTCGCCTTTTAAATATTTTCCTGTTAAACTGTTTTTATTTTCAATAATCGCATGGTAATTACCCGCTGCAATAACTTCCCCCCCCAAATGAGCTGCAAATGGCCCCATATCAATAATATAATCTGCTTCCCGCATCATTAAAGCATCGTGCTCTACCACAACCACCGTATTGCCCAAATCACGCAGGTTTTTCAATACCTTTATTAATTTTTCGGTATCGCGGGAATGTAGGCCGATAGAGGGTTCATCTAAAATATACAATGAATTGGTTAAGTTACTACCCAGGCTTCTGGCCAATTGTATCCGCTGACTTTCACCACCACTCAGGGTATTGGCCAATCGGTTTAAACTTAAATAACCTAATCCAACATCCATCATGGTTTGCAGGCGTTGTACAATTTCCTGCAATACCCTTTTGGCTACCTGCTGCTGAAATGGACTGAGTTGTATTTCCTGAAACCATTGCTGCAAATCTTTTATTTGCATGGCACATAACTCGCCAATATGTTTGTCATTTACTTTCACATACAAGGCTTCTTTTCTTAACCGATAACCATAGCAATCGGGACAAGTAGTTCGGCCTCTGTAACGGCTTAACAACACCCTGTATTGAATTTTATATAAATTATCTTCCACTTCTTTAAAAAATGAATGAATACCCAGTGCTTTTCCGGTTCCATTCCAAAGCTGTTCATATTGTTCTGTTGTTAAATCGGCAATAGGTTTATGAATAGGGAAACCTTTGGCATTTTGAATAAACTGATCTTTCCACCAACTGAGTTTCTCACCTTTCCAGGCAGCTACAGCCCCTTCGTAAATACTGAGACTTTTATCGGGGATTACCAAATCTTCATCAATACCTAATACCTGACTAAAACCTTCGCAGGTGGGGCATGCTCCATAAGGATTATTGAAAGAAAACAGGTTGGGCACCGGTTCTTCAAACACAATACCATCTAATTCAAATTTATTACTGAAATGCAATAGTGTTACCTCATTTACTTCTACAAACATTTCTCCTTCCCCTTCATAAAATGCGGTAAGTATGGAATCCGATAAACGATGAATATCTTCTTCTTCAAATGATTTTACAATCATTCTATCTACCAGCACAAAAGCTGCTGCACTGTTTTTAAAAAGTGAATGCGCTAAGCCTGCATCTTCTTCCAGCAGATCTTCAATATTATACAATGCCGGCCCTTTTTGAGCATTAGATGTACCCGAAAAATAAATACGCGAAAAACCCTTTTGCAATAAAATATTCAGCTCTTCTATAACGGAGCGGGATACATGCTGTTTGAATTGAAATAACAAATAACATTTACTTCCGGTTTTTAATTGTTGAATGGCAGTTAATACATCTGCCACATCATCTTTTTTAACCGCTCTACCGCTAATGGGAGAAATGGTTAGCCCCACTCTTGCATACAGCAACCGCAAATAATCATAAATTTCTGTCATACTGCCCACAGTACTTCTGGGCGTACGGGTAATTACTTTTTGCTCAATGGCAATTGCAGGGCAAAGGCCTTTTATATAATCCACATCAGGTTTAACCATACGCGACATAAACTGCCGGGCATAAGCACTTAAACTTTCTGCATAACGACGCTGGCCTTCTGCAAATAAAGTATCAATTGTTAAAGACGATTTTCCACTCCCGCTTACACCTGTAACTACAATGAATTGGTTACGCGGAAATGCAACCGTTACATTTTTAAGATTATGCACCCGTGCACCTTTTACCAAAATAGCATCATTACTTTCAGTTATCTTGGGCAATAAGTTTATTTTCTTTTTTTCTTTGGAGACCATATCTACAACAAATAAACACATTTCCTGCGGTTATGTTGCAATCGGGTTTTTAAAATGTGAATATTGTTAAACACATATAAATAGTTGTCAACATTAACCCATATAATTTGCAGGGAGAAATATGTTATTTAATTTCAAGCTATTTACCGGCCTCCAGAGGTAAAGGCCTACAATATATGGATACAGAAATAATGCGGTAAACAGAAAAAAGATTGTCGCACTGAAAACTGTATTCATTAAAAAATTTTGTTACTATTTAAAAAATGATTCGGCATATTCACCCAAAACAATGAATGGTCATTTTCTAAATGAACAACCACAACAAACAAATACTTATGAAACCACTACAACAATTGCTTGACAACGATTTAATACTTTCCTTTCAGGAAGGAAATCAGGCTGCCTTAGAAACGTTGGTAAACAGGCATAAGGAAAAAATTTTTACCTCTATTTTATTTATGGTAAAAGATAAATACTTAGCTGAAGATTTATTTCAGGATGTATTTATTAAAATTATTGATACCCTACGAAGTAACAGGTACAATGAAGAAGGAAAGTTTATTCAATGGGCTTTGCGTATAGCGCATAACCTATGTGTAGATTATTTTAGAAAAGTGAAACGCGGCCCCATTATTAGCAGTGATGATAAAGATGTTTTTGATATGCTGAACCTTACCAATGAGAGTGCAGATACATCAATGATACAATCACAAACGCGCCAAAAACTACATGACATGTTGAGTCATTTGCCGGAAGAACAAAGAGAAGTGATTGTTTTAAGGCATTTTGCCGACATGAGTTTTAAAGAAATAGCCCAAATTACCAATACCAGTATCAATACTTCATTGGGCCGTATGCGTTATGGCTTAATTAATTTACGGAAAATGATGGTAGAATACCAAATTGTTTTATAAACGAAGTGATTAGATCATAAAACGAAAGCAGCTTCTATTTTTGTTCCGCATTGAACTTTTGTTTTACTGCGTCTAAATGCTGGATGAATTTGCTTACATCCGGATTATATCCATACTTCACCTCACTCAAGGGCTGGCCGTTTAAATCGAGAAACATGTAAAGCGGCTGTGCATTCAATCCAAACTTGGTCACTTCATAATTCAAATTCTTTTCTCCAACTGTTGTTAATTTATCGCCATTAGGCAACGTTATTTGTTCAGCAGCAGGGAGTTCGGTACTCTCATCCACATACAAACTCACCAGCACAAAATTGTTTTTAATCCTACGCAATACATCCGGATTTTTCCATACCTGTTCTTCCATTTTACGGCAATTGGGGCAGGAATGGCCGGTAAAATCAAGCATTATCGGTTTCTTTACAATTTTGGCAGCAGCCATGCCTTCTTCCAAATCAAAATAAGCGGTTAACCCAAATGGCACTTCTAACCTATCGGTATATTTTTTTGGAGGAAGTGGTTGTACACCATTATTTGTGGCAGAAGAAAAATGCCCATTCTTCAAGTCGTCAATTTTATAATTTAAATTTTCTAAGTTAAAATCCTGAGTGGTTGCGGGAGGTATAAATCCACTAAGTGGTTGCAGCGGTGCACCCCACAAACCCGGTATCAGATATAAGGCAAATGAAAAAGTAATAATGGCAAAAAACAAACGGGGTACCGTTAAGTAAGGCAAATCACTATCGTGAGAAAATTTTAACTTACCTAGCAAATACATGCCCATTAAGCCAAATACCACAATCCATAATACCAGAAACACATCACGATTTAATAAATGCCAGTGATAAATTAAATCAACATTCGACAGAAACTTCAAAGCCAAAGCCAATTCTATAAAGCCAAAAGTAACTTTTACCGAATTTAACCAACCGCCACTTTTGGGTAAGGCAGAAAGCATGGAAGGGAAAAAAGCAAATAATGAGAATGGTAATGCAAGGCCTACCCCAAAACCCAGCATTCCAATTACGGGTGCAATGCTAACACCTTTTGCACTGGTTTGTCCCAATAATGTTCCAACAATGGGTCCAGTGCAAGAAAAAGAAACAATAACAAGTGTTAATGCCATGAAGAAAATGCCGGATAACCCGCCTTTTCCTGCTTTTTGGTCGGCTTTATTGGCCCAACTACTTGGCAGATTTAGTTCAAAAGCACCGAAAAAAGAAATGGCAAAAACAATAAATATGGCAAAAAATAAAATATTGGTAATTGCTGAAGTAGAAATGGTGTATAATACTGTATCACCAAAAATTAAAGTAAGCAATAAAGTGGGTATGGTATAAATGGCAATAATTGAAATGGAATACCACACCGCATTGCGAATCCCTTCCGTTCTGGTTTTACTTCGTTTTAAGAAGAAACTAACGGTAACAGGAATTAATGGAAAAACGCAGGGTGTAATGATGGCCAATAATCCGGCACCAAAAGTGAGCAAAAAAACAGACCATAAAGATTGACCAGCTACTGCTGTATTGCCGGTACTATTTGCTGTATTTAAAACAGATGGCAACTGTACCAAAAACTTTTCCTCATTGCTGGGGTAATTCTCTCCCTTTTTGCCCAGCCACACAAATGTTCCTTTAATAGTTGTGCTGTCTTTGGTTAAATGTAGCGGATATTCAAAAGTTACACTATCGGGATAAAGGGTCAATGTATTTCCGCCATTATCTTTTTCAGTAATGGCCCTGCCTGTTGCTTTTACCCTATGTAATTCAACTATTGTACTACTGTCGGCATGTAATTGCGCCGTAAATGGATTATCGGCAGCCGACTGTTCAGCAGCAAAAAAAGCAGTACTATCTGAACTTTTTAATTGTATTTTTAAAACACCCGAAGTATCTGTTAACCTTTCTGCCTGGTAAGAAAATTTTACCGGATGTTGTGGCTGTGCTTGAAGTAGTATGGCAAAACTAAACAGCAACAGTAAGAATGAAAACAAATACTTCATGAATGGTTGATTTAGGTGTAGCCTATAGACTAAAATTTATAATAATCCTTACAATTCGAGTACAGTAATTTGGCAAATGATGCCCTTATTCAACACTTTAATGTATAAATGTATGTTTTCTAAAAAGTAAATGATTTTTAAAATTATAATTTAATATCAAATGATTTTTTAGTAGGAGGCAAACATTGCTGATCATCACAAACCATATATTCAACAGTGCCGGAAATATTGGTTTTAACATTGCCTCTCAATTTCACCATTTGTTTAAAAAATACCTGGCCGGAATAATACAGCACTTCGGTTTTAAAATTATTATCATATACTTTTTGCAATTTGCCTACTTCTATTGTTTTACCTCCAACAGTAACCAATGGATTTTTTTTAAATGTAATACTGGTAGGCACCGGCCCCCCTGCTCCTGTATTTTGCGAATAGATGTGCCAAGGTTTTTCAACTGTAGCAGTAATTACAATTTCATAAGTATCTGCACTTTTTTTAACTGCTTCATATTTCCATCTCACCGGATCTTTAATTTGTGCCTGTGATGCAGAAAAAAACATTCCCAATATTAAAATACCCAATAATTTTTTCATGTTGATTTTATTTTTGATTATTTATTACAATTTACAAGATGTAAAAGTTCTGTTAACCGTTGCCCCCCATTTTAAGAAGCCAACCCTAATAATGCAAATATTTTTTTGCCATCGGTATTGCCCAATAATGGTGAACTGGCCCGTTCCGGATGTGGCATCATACCATATACGTTTCCATTGGCATTTCTGATGCCGGCAATATTATACAGCGCACCATTCGGATTGGCATTGGCCACAATATTTCCTTCCGCATCGCAATAACGAAACAAAATTTGATTGTTCGTTTGAAGATTTTCTATCACTTCTTCTGATGCATAATACCTTCCATCGCCATGTGCAATCGGAATGGTAAAAACTTCTGCACCATTGGTAATAGTAACATTTTTGCATATATATTGCTGATGAATATTTTGCAATAATACCCCTGGCAAAAGGCCACTTTCACATAAAATTTGGAACCCATTACATACGCCCAATACTTTTCCTCCTTTATTGGCAAATTGTATCACACTTTCCATCATCGGACTAAAACGGGCAATGGCACCGCAACGCAGGTAATCACCATATGAAAAACCTCCAGGTAAAACAATACAATCATCGGTAGTAAACATACTCAGGTCTTTATCTTTGTGCCAGAGCATCACCACTTCCTTATTCAAATCTTGTTGCAATGCATCTTGCATGTCTCTATCGCAATTAGACCCGGGAAAAACAACAACGCCAAATTTCATACAATGGTTTTAATGAATTTCAATAGAAAAGCTTATTTAGGTTCAATGCAAAAAATTATTAAGCACCCTATCCATTACTTTTCAGTCAGTGCAAATTTACAATTGCCTGCGCTAAGATGCCGCTAAATTTTAGCTAATAACCAATTATTATGAAAAATCAACAGTAAAGCCAGCCAAAAAAAAATGTTTGGCAACAATGTTTTTTTGGAATATAAAAAATAATTGGCAAAAAATGCAGATAAAGGTATTATCCATACAAAAGCAGCCGTTCGACCTGCATAGGCAAAAATAAATGGTCTAAAAAGGCTAACCAATAGCAATACCAACACAATCAGCCAGTTTTTTCGGATTTGAATCACCATTCTGTTTACATGCAGTTGCCAGAAATAAAAAGAAAGAATGAATAACAGCAACACATAACCAATGGTAATACTTAACCAGTGTGCAGGCAATGCCAATGGCCAGGCTAATTGAAAATGGGGTAAAATGCCATAGATATTATTGTTTTGATTGGTAATAAACAGAAAAGCAGCCACCACATAATAGGGGAATATGGCTCCAATTAACAGAACCAACCATTCAGCTGCCCGGAAAGGCCTTACAACTGCCAACGCAAAAAATATCACCAATAATAAAGTAATGGTGGGATGATAAGATAAGATGGTGCAACCCGAAATAAGCCCGATATTAAACAATAGGGTTTTAGGCGCAGGGTTATTGTATAATCGTATTAATTTAATGAATACCCACACAATCAGCGTATTGGCCAGTAATGCCGCATTAATTTGGCTCCAACCGGGTAAAAAACCCGAAAGCAGTATATAGGCCATGCCGCTGGTATAACCCGGCTGCTGAAACATGTGTGCATTGTTCAAAGCAAAGTTGAAGTGAATGGCCTGCACTAATACCAATGCAGCATAAATCAGGAACAGCAAATACCCGGGTAAAGGTTGTATGTATTGCTGAATGAATACTTCAAAAAAACCGCTATGGGTGGGTGTGGTAATGATGGGAGCCTGCACAAAAAAATGTGAATGCACTACTAAAAACAGCAGCGCCAGAAAAATGATGCCACTATATGATTTGTTCCTGAATAAATTTACCACGCTGCCATTTTTATATTACAAAACAACTTTGGCAAAAGTAATATAACCGCGGTATTGACAAGGAATTATCATTTGCCTCAACCCGGTTTGTTTACCCTGCCTTGGCATAAACTGGTAACCTCTGTCTAAATTTTTGAATAACGGGTTTCTTATAATTTGCCCATCGGGTGTAATACTTTGGTCGGTTAGCAGCGATTGGCGCCTTTCAACAGTATTAAATAAAAAGTGTAATTGATCGCCGGAGTTTAATAATCCATATCCTATAAAAGCATCAGAGTTATCATCGTATTGTGATTTGTGAATTACATTACTCCATTCTAAAGAATCACCAGGGTTGAAAGAAAGAATCATGATATTATCGGCGTAAAACCGGTTCACACTGTTCATTGGGCCACCAAAAGACCAGGGATAAAAATAAGAACCCATCATACCTATACCGTAGCCATAACCATAACCATAATAATAATCATAAGGATTAAAGAAAGGTGATCCATACATATAATCCCAACGGTTGTAGGCATTACCTCTTGAGGTGGAATAAGCTGATTCTGCAGTAAGCAGGTATCCGCCATCTTTTCGCATAATAATGTTATGAATATAGTAGTTATTGAAGGCATTGCGCATACTGCTTTCACCCCTTGCATCATTTCTTAAATCATCATTAAATGTGAGAATCCCTGCATGCAATGGGGCTAGTTTGGTTTCATCCCAAATATAATTGTACAACCCTTCAACACTTCCCCTTCTTTGTTTGGCAAAAAAACCGGTAACCAAACAATGCTGATTTTCATTATCGAATTTTATATGTAAATCATCTAAAAACAAACCTTTTACGTTTAATGGAGTGGCTACTACGGTATTCTCCATAGCAGGCTTAAAGTAAAAATCCATTCCAATAATATTGTCATTTTGCGAGGTTCCCCAGGCACGCAAAAAAGCCAGATTGCCTTGATTATCTACTTCAAATGCAGTGAGGTAATCATTTTTTTCGGGCATAGCAATATTTATTGTACTTCTGTGCAGTAAACTTAAATCAGCATTGAACAACAGTGTGGTAACTATATACTGTTTATCGCTTTTGGTGTTAATTTTAAAAAAGGTAATGCGTTGTTTATTCTCACTATAGGCAGATGAATAAATTTTATTACTGGCATTGAATGCCAATACGGTAGTGTCTAATTCCAGGGGATTGCCAATTTGTTTACCCATTGCATCTATTTTTTGTGCCATGCAATACACAATGTTTTTCTTTTGATATTGGTAAAACATGTAACAGTAATCAGGATAAGCAATAAAATCGGCATTGAATAATTTATCCGGCAGACCTTCAATTTTATTTTTGGTAACCAGCTTCATATCATCGCCATATACGCTAATGGTGTGAATATTTCTATAATTTTTGTATATGAGAAAATTACCCTTCAGTTTTCCCAAAATTTCATAGTTCATATTTCGTACATCTTCTCTGTCGGGTGCAGAATAAGTAATATCCTGTGCCATCACATACAGGGAAAATACAAGCAACAGACATAAAAAAGCCATTTTTTTCGTATACATATATTATTTTTTTGGGTATCAATCACTTCATTCAGTAACCATTGCAGGGCATTACAAATATTCCCTTCAAATTTATACGAACATTGCAAACAAAATTAAGTGAACCTTGCAAAGAAATCATTAAAAAAGATTTGCGTTTCCTGCTACAGATGCCGGCCGTCTAAATTTTTTTACTATACATTTGTTAATATTTTTTTACGCAATTGTTTACTGTGAACAAAACCATTAGTAAAGTTACACCGGCCAGTTTGTTAATTGCTTTGGGGATTATTTACGGAGATATTGGAACCTCACCGCTTTATGTGTTGAATTCTGTTATCAGAGACCGGCCTGTCAATGATCTTTTAATTATTGGAAGTTTATCCTGCATTATCTGGACACTCACGCTTCAAACCACCATTAAATATGTTATTTTAACCTTACAGGCCGATAACAAGGGCGAGGGTGGCATTTTCAGCCTATATGCATTGGTACGCAGAAGAAAAAAATGGCTGGTTTACCCTGCCATGCTTGGTGGTGCCGCTTTATTGGCCGATGGCATTATTACTCCTCCTATCTCTATTACCTCTGCCATTGAGGGCTTACGACAATTACCGGGTTTAAACATTGTAGAAGGCGATCCCATTATTGTATACATTGTTATTGGTATTTTAACGCTTTTATTTTTTGTGCAGCAATTCGGCACCAATTTTATTGGCCGCTTTTTTGGCCCTATCATGTTTATCTGGTTTAGTATGCTTGCCGTTTTAGGTGCCACGCATTTGTTAGATGATATTACCATTTTCAGAGCTTTTAGCCCACATTATGCCATTGAACTGTTAACGCAATATCCCAAAGGTTTTTGGATACTGGGTGCTATTTTTCTCTGCACCACAGGGGCTGAAGCATTGTACAGTGATCTTGGACATTGCGGCAAACAGAACATTCATATTTCCTGGATTTTTGTAAAATCCTGCCTCATCGTAAATTATTTGGGGCAGGGTGCCTGGTTATTGGCACAACATAACCATGGCATTATTACATCTGAAATGATTGATGGCGGATTTAATCCATTTTATGGTGTAATGCCGCAATGGTTTAAGTTGGTTGGAATTATCATTGCCACAGTTGCCGCTATTATTGCCAGCCAAGCTTTAATTTCAGGCTCTTTTACCTTAATTAGTGAGGCACTGCGTTTGAACTTATGGCCTAAAATGAAAATCAATTATCCCTCAGAAGAAAAAGGGCAATTGTATATTCCCGGCGTTAACCTGCTTTTATTTATTGGTTGTACGGGCATTGTGATTATTTTTCAAAAATCATCTAATATGGAGGCGGCCTATGGGTTGGCTATTACCATGTGCATGATCAGTACTTCCATTTTATTTGCCAATTATTTGGTAAGCCACAGGGTTTTCCCGCTTTGGATATATTTATACCTGGCAGTGTACCTTACCATTGAAGTTTCTTTTCTAATTGCCAACTTAGAAAAATTCCCGCATGGTGGTTATGTTACTTTACTAGTAGGTGGTGGCTTATTCTCAGTAATGTATATTTGGTTTAGAAGCCGTAAAATTAAAAACCGCTATGTTGAATTTGTACGACTGCAACATTATATACCGCTATTGAAAGAATTAAGCCAGGATGACTCTATTCCTAAATATGCATCACATCTGGTATATATGACCAGCGCCAATAATCCCAAAGAAATAGAACATAAAATTATCTATTCCATCCTCAACAAAAAACCAAAAAGGGCCGATACTTACTGGTTAATACATGTGGATGTTTTGGATGATCCGTATACTTCTGAATACAGTGTAGATCACATTATGGCGGATGATATTATCAGGGTTGAGTTTCGCCTCGGCTTCAGGGTAGAGCAACGTATACACGTAATGTTTAAAAAAGTGGTACAGGATCTGGTTGCCAATAAAGAAGTAAATATTACCAGCCGATATGCCAGTTTAGAGAAGAATAATATTGCTGGTGATTTTCAGTTTATTGTATTGGAAAAATACCTAAGTTCAGATAATGAATTACCCTTTATGGAACGCATTATTATGAAACTATATTTTTGGCTGAAAGAAATTTCCCTGAGCGAAGAACGTGGATTTGGTTTAGATCCCGGCTTTGTTACAGTTGAAAAATTTCCGCTGATCGTTGCACCATATACCAGCCTGAATTTAAAACGAGTACAATAAAATTAAGCAGTTTTTTACTAAACTAAATGGATGCTTATTCTTTATTCTTGTTTTATTGCACTTTAAATGCCACAAAATAATAATTATTGGCAGCAGCGATTAATTGCAGGTTGCAGTAATAAGATTGAATAAAATCCTGATAGGCTTTAAATTCATGGGTAGGTACTACAAATTCATCAAAGAAAATAATATCTCCTTTTTTTAAATAAGGCGCCAGCGAAGTGAGCGCATATAAGGTGGCCGAAAACAAATCAGCATCCATCATCAACACATTTCTTCGGGTATTATCTAACTGCTGCACAAACACAGGTATGGTTTGTTGAAATAATCCTTTTAGAAACAGGCCTCTTGTATCCCCACTAATATCCGGCAATACCTGGTTACTGCTAAAAGCTCCTTTTTTAAATGGGCCCCAGTCTTCAGGTAATCCATCAAATGTATCAAAACCATAAAATGTACTTTGTGGATGCTTATTTTTCTGCAACCACCAGTTGAAGGATTCGCCCCAAGCCACACCAAATTCCAGATAATTGATGGCTTCCTGTTCAAGCCTTTCCTGCTCAATTACCCATTCATACATTTTTTTCCTGCGCTGATAATCCCACTTGCAGGGAAAATCATTATAAGCTACTTTTCTGTTCTGGTAGGCCCATTTTGAAAACAAGGTGAGATAGTACATATTGGCAAAAAAACTACCCATCCAACCAAAAATTCGGTGCAATTGCAACCAGATAAATAATAGTTTGGTATATCGTATAAAAAATAATTTCATGAGTGTTTTAATTTTATGGGTATTGCATTCATAATAAAACGTCAAGATTTATATACAAACGCAAGGCATGTTGCTGTTAAAATACGGTGCAATAATATGTTAAGTTAATGGCAGTTTACTTAAATGGGTACGACTTTCGTTTTTTTATTTTGCTTTATTTTATCGGGAATAGCCATTTCTATTTGTTGCTTCAAAACTTCTACCAAACGGCGCTTTACATAATTGCGGTGGGTAACCATACTTACTTCGCGAACAGGTGCAGGACTTTTAAAATAACGGAGACAAGCTTGTTGTTTGCTGCTCATATCTAAAGTAGCCAGTTCAGGCAAAATGGTTACCCCATCGTATAAATCAACCATCCGGCGCAGGGTTTCTAAGCTACCCGCTTCATATTCAAAATGGCCACCTTCTGCAGCAGGCTTTCTCAGTTCACACAAATTTAATATTTGAGAACGGAAGCAATGGCCCTCTTCCAAAAGCCAAAGTTTGCCGGGATCAATATCTTTAGGTAACACATACGTTTTTTTAAAAACTTCATTGTTTTTAGAAACATAAGCTAACATTTCTTCATAAAACAGCGGTTCTTCTTTTATCCCTTTCTCATGCAAAGGAGTAACTAAAATACCCACATCAATATTACCTTCTTTCAGTTTTTGAATAATTTGGTCGGTGGTATATTCACTTACCTGCAATTTTACTGCAGCAAATTTTTTGGTAAACGCATGAATGAATAAGGGCAATAAATAAGGCGCCAGTGTGGGTATAATACCAATTTTCAATTCCCCATGAATAATGCCTTTTTTGGCATCCACCATTTCCAGCAACACATCCCGATCTGCAAGAATTTTGCGGGCCTGCTGAATAATATCCATACCATATTCCGTAGGTAATACTGGTTGCTTACTCCTGTCAAAAATTTTTACGCCCAGTTCTTCCTCTAATTTCTGTATCTGCATACTGAGTGTAGGTTGCGTTACAAAACAGGCTGCTGCTGCTGTTGAAAAGTGTCGGTGTGTATCTAAAGCCACAATATATTCTAACTGAACCAATGTCATTTTTCAATCAATTTTGTTGATGAAAATATACAATTAATTGTTTCATCCTATTAAAAAAGACAGACTTTTATACATTCGAATACTTATAGCCCATTAAAATCCCGTTCACACCGGTATTTCTGCTGCCCAATACCGAATGAACAATACAGACTACAAGTCTGATTTTCATTGCTGTATATTTTCAATCCACAATCATCCCAATCTGTTTAACTTTATTGCAAAAACAATACAATGACTCCGGAAGAAAATTTACAAAGATTGAACCTCGTTTTACCTCCGCCACCCGATCCTATTGGTGTATACAAGCCCTTCTTAATTGACAACAATTATGTATATGTATCAGGCCATGGCCCTTTAATTAGCAAAGGCAAATTTATGACTGGAAGAATTGGTGAAGCCATTTCGGCGGATGAAGGAAAAGCTGCTGCCCGACAGGTTGGGCTGGCCATTCTGGCAACATTGCGTGCCAATTTGGGAACACTCAACAAAATTGAAAGAGTGATTAAAGTATTGGGAATGGTGAATGCCACCACCGATTTTCACCAACACCCTTTCATTATTAACGGGTGCAGTGAATTGTTTGCTGAAATATGGGGTAACGATGCGGGCATTGGCGTAAGAAGTGCAGTAGGCATGGCAACGCTTCCGGATAATATACCTGTTGAAATTGAAGCGATGTTTAAACTGGCATAAGTTGCTTTTACAATAAAATTATTTCAGAATGGAATGGTATAGTATTCAAAATATTGATACGATTGATTCGCCGGCTTTATTGGTGTATAAAGAAAAAATGCTGGCGAATATTCAGTCAGCATTAACAAGGATGCACCACCAAACTGAACGAATCAGACCGCATGTAAAAACCAATAAAACACCCGAAGTATGTAAAGCAATGATGGAGGCCGGCATCACTCAATTTAAATGTGCTACCATTGCTGAAGCCGAAATGCTGGCACAATTAAATGCACCGGATATTTTGCTGGCATACCAACCCGTTGGCCCTAAAATACAGAGATGGGTGGCATTGCAACAACAATACCCCCAAAGTATTTTTGCCTGCTTAACCGACAATATTGTTACCGCAAAGGAAATTGCAGCAGCACATGCAAAAGCCAATATTTCTGCCCAATTATATATTGATGTAAACAATGGCATGAACAGAACTGGTGCACCCGTTGCTACAGTTCCGGAATTATTGCTGCAATTATTGCAAGTGAATAACCTAACGGTAATGGGTTTACATGTGTATGATGGCCATATCAGAAAACAAAGTTTTGAAGAAAGAAAGCAGGAAAGTGATGCAGCGTTTGCGCCTGTTGCAGCCATGCAGCGGGCATTGCAGGAACAATATCAAATACCATTACCCATTGTTGCAGGCGGGTCTACAACTTTTGCGGCACATGCACAAAGGAAGAATGTGGTATGCAGTCCGGGTACCTTTATATTTTGGGATGCCGGTTACCAACAACTGATGCCTGAAGAGCCTTTTCAATGGGCTGCCGTTTTAATAACAAGAGTCATCTCCATCATTGATGCACAAACTATTTCCACCGATTTGGGTCATAAATCAGTAGCTGCTGAAAACCCTTTTCCAAGAGTGGTTTTTTTAAATGCCCCCGCTGCCAGGCCTGTTGCACAAAGTGAAGAACATTTGGTTTTAAAAGTGGCAGATGCAACTGCCTACACACCCGGACAGGTACTGTATGCCATACCCATACATATATGCCCTACCGTTGCTTTATACAATAGCTTGCAGGTAGTAGAAAATAGTGCAGTAACCACTTCGTGGAAAGTAATAGCAAGAGACAGATCCATTACCATTTAATATACTTTATAACAATTGCCATGTTTTTAATAGATGCCCATCTCGATTTAAGTATGAATGCCATGGAATGGAATCGCGATCTGCGTATGCCAGTGCATCATATTCGAGCAACTGAAACAGGATTAACCGATAAACCCGACCGTGGTAAAGGTACTGTTTCATTACCGGCATTAAGGTCAGGTAATATTGGTTTGGTAGTGGCTACTTTAATTGGCCGGGTTCAATTACCGGGCCAACCATTACCCGGATGGGCTTCTGCCGAACAGGCATGGGCACAAATACAAGGCCAGTTAGCCTGGTATCAAGCAATGGAAGCCGCCGGTGAATTAACCATTATTCGTAATCAACAACAACTTCAGGAACACCTAACTGTATGGGCAACTGATACAATCCCTAACCAACAGAAAGTCATTGGCGTTATCATCAGTTTAGAAGGTGCCGACGCATTAATTACTCCTGAACATGCGCTCCTGTTGCAACAACAGGGATTGATGTCTATTGGGCCCGCCCATTATGGCCCGGGCAGATATGCCAATGGAACAGATGCCACCGGGCATCTCACGGAAAACGGTAAAGCTCTGCTGCAAATAATGCAGGATCATCACATTGTTTTAGATATTACACATTTGTGTGATGATGCTTTAAGTGATGCACTGACTTTATACAACGGAACATTGTGGGCATCGCATCACAACTGCCGTGTATTGGTGCCACATAACCGACAGATGAGTGATGCTGTTATACATGAAATAATAACCCGCAACTCCGTAATTGGCATGGCTTTCGATGCCTGGATGTTGGTATCCGGCTGGCAACGCGGTATTAGCACATCACAACAAATGCATTGTAATATAGCAGCCATTATTCCACACATTGATCATATCTGCCAAATAGCAGGCAATAGCTTACATGTAGGCATTGGCAGCGATTTAGATGGTGCCTTCGGTACAGAACAATCGCCTTATGATCTGGATACCATTGCTGATTTGCAGCAATTAAGTTATTTGTTAGAACAGGAAGGGTACACCGTTAGTGATATCGAAAATATATTCCACAAAAACTGGTTAAGGATGTTTCAATTAGCATTGCCGAAATAGTTTCAATTATTGTAAACATTTCGAATGGCGATACAACTATTCTATGCATGAACAAGTACCTATCACCCAACTACCCATCCACAATTCTACCATCTTCCATACGGATAATACGATTGGTTTTAGCGGCAAAATCAGGGTCATGGGTAACAATCAGCATAGTTTGATGCAATTCATGCGACAATTGTTTAAATATATCGAACACTAATTCACTGTTTTTTTTATCTAAATTACCTGTAGGTTCATCGCCCATAATAATATCCGGATCATTGATCAATGCCCGGGCAATGGCTACCCGTTGTTTTTCGCCTCCCGATAAACGCGCTGCATTTTTTAAAGCCAGCTCTGCAATACCCAATGTTTGCAATTTTTCATAGGCCCTTGCCTCTACCTCTTTTTCAGTATATTTCCGCAATTTTAAACCGGGCAACATCACATTCTTCAACACGGTAAATTCATTCAGCAAATAATGAAACTGAAATACAAAGCCTATTTTTTCATTTCGCACTTTGGCTAAATAAGCTTCTTTTTTTTGTTGCATGGAAATGCCGTCTATTAACACATCGCCCTCATAATCGGTATCCATGGTAGAGAGTACATACAACAAAGAAGATTTGCCACAACCTGATTTTCCAACAATTGAAACAAAATCGCCACGATTAATGGCAAAGTTTACGCCATTCAACACCTTCACCTTTACGGGATCGTAAAAGTACTTCACAATATTCACAGCTTCCAGAATGGTGTTTTGCATGTTATTTTCCTCTGATAATGATGACCGGATCTATTTTACTGGCTTTGCGGGCCGGTAACCATCCGGCTAAATAAGTGGTAATCAACGAAAAACTTATCCCTATCAAATAAAACAATGGATTATAATTAATGGGATATGTTTTTACCGTAGGCAATGCGGCTGTATGAAAAGGAACATGATGAATGAGTACCGACAACCCAAACCCGGAAAGCAAACCGGTGAAGCCGCCAAACAAACCAATACCAATGGCAATGACTAAAAATATTGCTTTTACATCGCGCCCTGCAAAGCCGGTGGCTTTTAAAATGGCAATGGTATCCATCTTTTCATAAATCATCATGTTCAAAATATTGTAAATACCAAAGCCGGCTACAATTAACAAAGTAATGCCAACAGCATAGGATATTAGACTACGCACAAAACTACCTGTTTCAAACTGCGAATTGGCTGTTTGAATATCTTCGCCATCAACCCCATAAATACGGGCAAAGGTTTTGGCCAAAGCTGGCGCCCGGTTAATATCGTATAATTTTATTCTTATATCGGTAATGTATAAGGACGATTTGCCCAATATTTTTTGAACAGTCTGGATAGACGCGTAACTCTGTGCTTTATCAAAATCCTGCAAACCCGATTGAAAATAACCTACTACTTTTAGCTGAAATATAGATCCGGTACTGGTAGTAATTTGTACCACATCGCCCACACTGGCTACTAATTTTTCGGCCAAAGCTTTGCCCAACACAATGCTGTTGGGTACGGTATTTAAATCGGCTGCTTTACCTGCTACGATATAATCATCAAAATGAAACAGTTTGGTTTCTGCAGCTACATCAATACCATTTATCGCCCCATTAATATTAACCGTACCATCATTAAAAAAAACTTGTGCCGTGATAGTGGGTGCAACACCCATTACCTGTTTATTTTGTTGCAATGCCTGAATAATGGGGCCGCTATTATATATCTCCTGCCGTATATTCCCCGATTTTAAAGAACTGATAAACGGATAACTATTTCGGTAAGCCGGCCAAAGGGTAACGGGCTGGTCTTTATGTGGCCTAATATCATTATACAACCGAATGTGTGGGGTACGGTTTACTACCAGCCCATCCAACAAATCGTTTAAACCACTCATAAAACTCAACAGTGCAATAAACATGGTTATACCAAAGGTGACACCAACTGCAGCTACCAGTGTTTGCCGCCAGCGCGCCATGAGCAGGGATTGTGCAATATTGACAATTAATTTTAAGATCATGAATGATTAAAAAACAAATTAAATGATTTTTATAATTGCAGTAAAGAAGTATAAGCCTTTACGGGTATTTCATTCCATCAACTCATCCTTAGTTGTAATGCCCGATACGATTTCAATTTTTTGATAATCTTTTATCCCTACCACAACTTTTTGTTTTTTGCCATTGGCCAATAAAACAGAATCGCCGGGCAATAAATAATTGGCAGGAATGGTAATGGCATTTTGTTGTTGCCGAATTACAATATTAGCTTCTAAAGTAAGGTTGGGATACAATACCGGCGGCGATTGTACCAATGCAGCATCTACCTTAAAAGTGCGGGAATGTTCATCCATGGCCGGGTAAATTTTAACCACTTTTGCCTCAAATACTTTACCATTATAACTATCCATGGTGTACAATACCTGCATGCCATTGTGTATGCGGGCTATATCATGTTCATCTATCTGCAATTCCAATAAAAACTGATGTGCAGCCCCTACCAATGCCAAGGCTGTTTGTGGACTCACCAATTCTCCTTTCTTTTTATTCAGTTGAAACACCATCCCATCTACATCGCTTTTAACGGTATAATCGTTTTTGGCTGTTCCGGCAATGGCTAAATTTTTCTGAGCCTGTTGGGCACTAAAATCTATTTGCTTTTTTAAATCATCGTATTGCAATTGTGCTGCCTGCCATGCATGCAGGGCATTGGTATAGGCCAGTTCGCGCTGGTCTAAATCGTTTTTTGCACCGATTTGTTGTGCCCACAAATTGCGTTGGCGTTGTAACAACGTAGTGGCATTGTCTAACTGTGCTTTGGCATTTGCAATGCTAATCTTTGCCTCATTTAAACGGGCAGCATTGGCTGCTACCGATGCATTGGCTGCCACTAAAGCTGCATTTTCGGTATTTAAACGGGTGGCCGTATTAACGATATGCAAGATGGGCTGCCCTTTTTTTACCAGTTCCCCTTCGGTTACATATATGGTATCAATTAATCCGGTAACGGTGGCAAATGCCTCGTATTGCCGGTCTGATTTTACCATTCCGGAAGCATATACTGCCTCTGTAATGTTTTCTTGTTGGGGATAGATACTGCCTTTTTTGGGCTGACAAGCCACTAATAATACAAAAGCAATACAAACGATTATTTTTGAATACATATTGGTATATATACCTTACAAAGCTATTGATTTATTGATGACGATGGTATGATATTGCTCAGCCGCTGTAGAGGGGCATGCACGGGTTTTTTGTAGGGTATTTCACGCAAAGTTCGCAAAGGCTTTTTTCTGATGTTGCCTGGCGTACTTAGCCGTTGATGATTCTTGAACCGCAAAGGCGCAAAGTTCGCGAAGGTTTCTCTTAGCGACCCTTAGCATATTTGGCGGTTTGTATTTAAATCGCTGAGACGCAAAGTTTGCAAAGGATTTTTCTTAGCATACTTTGGCATACTTAGCGGTTTTTATTTCTCTAACCTCAGAGGAGCAAAGTTCGCAAAAGGTTTATATAAAAAAGAGTGCTGACTAATTGCCAACAAAAATCAGGATATTCAAAAAAGCTGGCCTTTTGATACCTGTAACCACCATCCCAAAATCGCATCCTCGGAAGCCCTAAAAGTCATCTGCAACTTCCATTTAGGTTGAGGAGGATGTCAATATGGTTCATCAATAATTGTAAAGGCTTGGGACCTTACCCAATGTCTAAAAACCAAAAACCGAATCATTCCTCCCGCAACACCACTTCTTTTTCTGTAACCATTAGTTGATGCTTTACCCTCAATTTAACAGCCATGTTAGGTTCACCATGACTTACCGGAAAATGAAAAGCCACAGGATAGGTATATTCAGCCACATGTTCCCGTACAATTTCCTCCACTGTTTTGCCAAAAGGAATGGTGGTATCTTTCATCTCGGTAAAACCACCTACCAATAAACCGGCCAATCGCTGCAACATGCCGGCCCTTTTCAGTTGTACCAGCATACGGTCTATGTTATACAAATATTCACCCACATCTTCAATCAGCAAAATTTTATCGGCTGTTTGCAGTGCATCTTGACTGCCGATTAAATGTACAATGATTGACAGGTTGCCCCCCACCAGCTCCGCATTGGCTATCCCCTGACGGTTCAAAGGATGCACCGGCACGGTATAATGCACCGGCTTGCCAACCAAAATGGCTTTGAGCGAAGCCACTGATTCCCGCTCAGCTCCCCCCTCATTAAAAGCCCCGGCCATAGGTGCATGCAGGGCAGGTACGCCCAGCCGGTTTAAACGGGCATGTAATACCGAAATATCACTAAAGCCAATGATCCATTTGGGATATTGTAAAAAAGCGGTAAAATCCAGTTCATCTATGATTCTGCTTAACCCATAACCACCACGTGCACATAAAATGGCATCAATAGCCGGATTATTGAGCATGGCCTGCATGTCGGCCAGCCGTTCCACATCTGTACCGGCAAAATAATGGTATTGCAAACCCACTGTTTTACCCAACTGCACCCGGTAACCCCAGCCTTGCAGGGTATTTACACAGGTTTGCACTTTTTCGATAGGCATATAACCGGAGGGGCAGATAATGCCGATGGTAGCGACGGTTGGTAAATGAGACGGTAAAACAACCATGCTACAATATTACAAAAAGGATAATAAAAAAACTGCTGAAAAGTAATATTCCAGCAGGTTAAATAATTTTAGTGTTCTATTGAATTACTGTAACATCAAATAATATTTGTGCCCCTCCACCACCAGGCCCAATTCTATTACCATTTTGAGATGCAAAGCAAATCGTCAACACACCATTTGCACTTATTCTACACCAACTTATTATAACGTCATTCCGACCAGTATTTAAGTTATTTCTAGGATTTATCATAACAGTAGCCCCTGGAACGGCATTTGCTAAATTACCAGTTAAAGTAACAGTCACAATTAAATCACCACCAGGACCTCCTGGAATATTCTGATTAGGTATAGAAATTGTACCTTTTATTATCCCATTTAATACTGTACCTGTACCATTCACCCCAATTTTAGCGGTACCATTCACGTCTAAATTAGCTTGTGGGGTAGTAGTTTGTATGCCGACCTGTCCATTAGGATCCACTATACTTAAAGCCGTACCTGCTGAATTTTGCCATTCCTGCAAATTATTGGTTTGTGTGCCATTTGCTTGTATAATCAACCCTTTTCTATCGGTAGTATTCAATATTCTTGTATTGTAATTTCCAATACCACCCTGGAATGTTGGGAAAGTTGCAGTTCCTCGTCCACCTAAGAAATCCATACCCCAATAGGCACCTATTTGCAAGTTACGGCCTCCACCACCCTGCCATACAACATCACCGCCACTACTACCGATTCGAAAATCGCCGGTACCCGCAGAATTTGTAAACAATATTTGAGCAATATTGGTCTGGCTACTCTGTGCATCCACTTGTAAGATACTGGATGCACCAGGCTTAGATATATTAACCGTACCGGCCACATCTAATAAATTAGCCGTATTGGGTGTTCTACCAATACCTATTTGACCAGTAGACAATATTCTCAATCGTTCTAAAGAATTAGTTTTGGCAACAAAATCTACAGCATCTGTAGTACCAATAAAGTTGGTACCTGCGGTAGTACCGGTATTACCGGTTAAATACCAACCATTATTTGGGCCAGTTGGACCAGTAACTCCCGTAGCTCCTGTTTGGCCGGTTGCGCCTGTATTTCCTGTAGCACCCGTTTGACCAGTAGCACCTGTATTTCCTGTTGCACCTGTGTTACCAGTGGCTCCGGTTTGACCAGTGGCTCCTGTAGTTCCTGTTACACCTGTTTGGCCGGTGGCGCCGGTCTGTCCTGTGGTGCCTGTATTTCCGGTGGCGCCTGTATTTCCTGTTACTCCGGTTTGACCAGTCGCTCCTGTATTTCCTGTGGCACCTGTTTGGCCTGTGGCACCTGTTTGGCCTGTGGCTCCGGTTTGGCCTGTGGCTCCGGTCTGTCCAGTGGTGCCTGTTTGACCTGTTGAACCTGTGTTACCTGTTGCTCCAGTTTGGCCAGTGGTGCCTGTGTTACCAGTAGCACCTGTCTGTCCAGTGGTGCCTGTTTGACCTGTTGAACCTGTGTTACCTGTTGCTCCAGTTTGGCCAGTGGCGCCTGTATTTCCGGTGGCGCCTGTTTGGCCAGTGGTGCCTGTGTTACCAGTGGCTCCTGTTTGACCGGTTACTCCTGTGTTACCTGTTACTCCGGTTTGACCGGTGGATCCGGTATTTCCTGTTGCTCCGGTTTGGCCTGTGGCGCCTGTCTGTCCAGTGGTGCCTGTCTGACCGGTTGCTCCCGTTTGGCCTGTTACTCCTGTGTTACCTGTTACTCCGGTTTGGCCGGTGGCTCCGGTTTGGCCTGTGGCGCCTGTTTGACCTGTTACACCGGTATTTCCTGTCGCTCCGGTATTTCCTGTAGCGCCTGTTTGACCAGTTGAACCTGTGTTACCTGTTGCTCCGGTTTGACCGGTGGATCCGGTATTTCCTGTTTGGCCGGTGGTGCCTGTTGTTCCTGTGGCACCAGTTTGGCCGGTGGATCCGGTTTGACCTGTTACTCCTGTGTTACCTGTTACTCCGGTTTGACCGGTGGATCCGGTATTTCCTGTTTGGCCGGTGGTGCCTGTGGCGCCAGTTTGGCCTGTGGTGCCGGTAGCACCTTTTAAAGAGGCACCGGAATTGACCCAAATACCTGTATTTTTGGTATAAACATTTCCATTGGTTATATCTACATAACTATCCCCATTAAACCCCAATGAAGGAACAGGCACTCCTGAACCGGTTAACACATTCGCACCTGGTGTACCGGTGGTTCCTGTAGCACCGGTGGCCCCGGTTGCACCAGTAGGCCCTTTGGGAGAGTTTAAGGCATACAAGGCATAAGGCACGCTCAGCATTTCTGAGGCGCCCATATTCACATAACCTTGTCCTAAATCTATTTCTGTTTGGATGTATTGTTGTAATGGATTGGCCCAGTTGATGTCCGTAAATTTGGCACTGGTGGTCGGTGTTCCCCTTCCAATGTCTAAATAAAACAGGCCATATTGATTGGTAGTAACAGTTTGTGTTTCCTGGTATTCCAAGGTACGGTTGGGACTGGTTCCCAACAATATACTGATACGTACATTGATTTGCTGGTTACTAAGCAAAGCACCATTTAAACCCCGGGCAACAGCTTGGTATTTAAAGGATTGGGGTTGTGCATAGGCTACAGATACAAAGCCTGCCAATAAGAATAAGGTTAGTAAAGTCCATTTCACACAATCAAGATATTATTGTAGGTTGTATGCGCAATCTACGGTTAAATTCCTATTAACAATTTACTTCACGAAAATAATCATATTAAAAAGTTAAACGTTCAAGTAGGAATAAAATTACATGGTCGAAAAAATTCACCCGAATGGCTTATTTTACAGACGCATTAACTTTAATTCCCCACGGAAATTTTTATCGCTTCTTATTCTGATAAAATAAAAAGCCCTTACTAAATTAGTTACATCCAAATCAACATAAAAGAAATTATGATTAAAATACTCTACAGTAGTGGTTTGTAACACCCTTCCTAAGGCATCAATAATATCAATTGTATAAATTCCATTAGGTACATCCCTAAAACCTAATTTGACTTTCCCATCAATGGTGGGATTAGGAAATAAAACAAAATAGTTACTAAAATCACGATATATATTCTCTTGTATTTCAGGATCGGGTTGCTGAAAACCGTCTGTTATGGCTTTTCCCTGAAATAGATTGGGAAATAAATCAGCTACCGGCTCGCCTACGGTAAAGGAGATAGAAACGCTGCCCTGATCGGTATATCCACCGGCGGTAGCAACTACCTGACGTTGAATAGATTGCGCAGATACAGTAGTAGAAACAGCCAAAATAACTGCGATTATTGCTACAAAATAGTGTAGATTTATATACATTCATGTAGTTATTTAACTACAAAAATAATAATAATTTTGTAAGTACAAAAAAGTTACAGTAACTACACTAAATTTATTTTATTTAATTGTTAGGTAAGATTGTTAACGCTATGAGCTGATATTTTTGAATATCGTTACAAAAGCTGTTAAAAATTTTGAAAAGAATATTGAAATTTACCATAAATAAAATTGAATCATTATATATATTTACATATTATCCATTCAAATGGCAGCAACCCTGTAAACTATTTATTTATATGAAGGAACACAAGCATGTATACCTGCTTTTAGCCATTGTAATGCTCACAACGCTGGCGTATTGGAATCATTTTCAGAATGCTTTCCATTTTGATGATTCACACACTATTTTAAACAATGTTTACATCCGCAGTTTAAAAAACATCCCCTCTTTTTTTACCGATGGTACTACATTTAGTTCCCTGCCACAAAATCAGTCATACCGCCCATTGGTAAGTTTATCGTTAGCCATTGATTATTGGTTAGCCGATGGCTACCATCCCTTTTGGTTTCAGATGGATGATTTTATTGTTTTTCTGCTGCAGGGCATACTAATGTTTTATTTTATCTGGCAGTTATTTGAATTAGTGCAGCCCAATCCACAAAAAAATTACTGGCTGGCGGCTTTTGGTATAGCCTGGTATATGCTTCATCCCGCTAATGCAGAAACCATTAATTATATTATTGCCCGCAGCGATTTACAATCTACCTTATTTGTGGTATTGGCCTTTGTAGTGTACCAGTATTTTCCAAAATACAGAAAAAAATACCTGTACCTGCTGCCGGTTATTCTGGGTTCATTGGCAAAACCAACAACCATAATGTTTGCACCAATTTTTTTTATTTATCTTCTTTATTTCGAATACCGGTTAAGTATAGGGCAATTGTTTCAAAAAAAATACAGTAGTGAAATCAGGCAACTTACCAAACAGGTAATTCCGGCATTTTTTGTATGTGGATTCATGTATGGGTTCATTGATTGGATGACGCCCCCCACCTGGGTACCCGGAGGCACTTCTGCCATACAATACCTGCTTACACAACCCTATATTATTGCCCATTATTTCGGAATATTTTTTGTGCCCGTACATTTAAGTGCAGATACCGACTGGGGATTATTATCCGGTATTACTGACCCCCGTTTTTTTGCAGGATTGCTATTTGTATTGGCATTGGTACTCATTGCCATGATTACCTCTATGTACAAAAACTGGCGGCCGGTTAGTTTTGGTATTATCTGGTTTTTTCTGGCATTAATTCCAACATCCAGTATTTTTCCTTTGGCAGAAGTATTGAACTACCATCGTATTTTCTTTCCTTATATTGGTTTAATGATTAGCGTGGTATGGACCCTGGGCAGGGTATTAACCCCAGTAAAAATCTGGTTCCAACAAAAAGCATTACCCTATACAGCAACATTAGCTATTCTTGCAATGCTTTTTTTATCTGTATATGCTTATGGCACCATACAACGCAATGCAGTTTGGCATACAGAAGAAAGCCTTTGGAAAAATGTAACAGAAAACAGTTCCGCAAATGGCCGCGGCCTCATGAATTATGGCTTAACCCAAATGGCAAAAGGCGATTATGCAACGGCAGAGCAATATTTTATAGAAGCCCTGCATTTATTACCCAATTACCATGCTTTGCAAATTAATTTGGGTATTATAAATGACATAAAGGGTGATACAACCGCAGCAGCCGTTTATTTTAAAAGAGCATTGGCTTTAGGCCCTGCCTATCCGGAGAGCTGGTTTTTTTATGGCAGGTTTTTAATAAATCATCAACAATATGCAGCAGCCATTCCCTATTTTGTTAAAACAATTGAATTGTCGCCGGCACATATGGACGCCCGAACACTGCTGATGAAAGCCTACAGTGAAACTGCCCAATGGACATTGCTGAAAGATTTGGCCAATAATACCTTAACTATTTTACCCGATAATGCAACGGCAAAAGAATATTTGGTAATGGCATTAGCGCAAAAAAGTGGCTTGGCCATGCAGGAAGCACAAATAGACCAACAACCAGATGCGGGTAAATATTTAGACCTTAGCTTGGGCTATTACCAAAAAGGAGATTATATAAGCTGTATCAGAGCCGCAGAAAAGGCATTACAGTTAAAACCCAATTATCCGGAAGCGCTCAATAACATTGGCTCGGCTTATATTGGGCTGCACCAATATAATAAGGCCATTGAACCACTTCAAAAAGCAATTGCTTTAAAGCCCAACTTTCAACTGGCAATTAATAATTTGCAATTAGCCAACAAATTTATTCAATCACCAAAAAAATAGCCACCCACTCAATACTTTTATATATTAGATTAAATGCATCACATAACTTATAAAAAACTTAAATTATGACAGAAAATACATCCAATTTACAACCAGAGGAGAAAGAATTGAAACCTGCAGTAAAAAAATTATTAATCATTGCAGGCGTTGTTATTGTATTAAGTATTCCATTGGTTATTCTATTTTCCAGTGCACCCAAAAATAAAAACAATATAGCAGTTGAAAAAAAAGATACTGATATAGCTGCATTAGAACAATTAGCAAACAGCAATCCAACCTCTGCCAATGTTATTGCATTATCTGTGGCTTACATAAACAATAATATGCCCGGAAAAGCTGTAAAACCTTTAACCGATTTAATTAAAAAAGATCCTAAAAATGCTACCGCCTACAACAATTTAGGTGTGGCCAACATTCTATTAAAAAATTATCAAACCGGTATTGAGGCCTGTACAAAAGCCATTCAGATTGATACCAGTTTTCAATTGGCAAAAAACAATTTAAAATGGGGTTTAGATGAAAAGAACAAAGCCCTGAATTCCATTGAGGCCATGCAGGCTATTACGCTTGAAAAAAGAGATGCAGGTTATTTTGTACAATTAGGTTTATTGTATTTACAGGTAGGAAATTATGAAAAAAGTATGGCCACCTGGCAGGTAGGCATAGATAAATTTCCGGAAAATAAAGCTGTTTATTACAACAATATTGGTACCGCAATGGTATTAAAAAAAGATTATGATAAAGCAATTGAAATGTTTAATAAAGCATTAGCTGCCGACCCATCCAATCAATTAGTAAAAAACAACATTAACTGGGCACAACAGGAAAAAAAAGATAATGCACCACAATAGCAGTTCAATAATAAGAGTGTATATCATTTAAAGTACCAATATTCCCGGTATTTTTTTCATTTTTATCACCATGCCATACATCAAAAACAATTTAGTAATCATACTGCTCACTTTTGTATGCATCGCAGCGGGCAGTTATCTGTCATTTGAATACATTAATCAGCCTTTGGCAGGAACAGATGATGCAAATATCTTGTTTGTATATGCCAGAAATTTTACTACTGGTGCCGGTATTGTTTACAATGTGGGGGGCGAACATGTAGAAGGTTTTACCTGTTTGTTATATTTTTTTATTTGTAGTGCATGTTATTTGTTTAGCCCCAATCCCGAAGCATATATTTTTCTTGTTAACCTGTTTTTAGCTTTTGGGAGCATTGTGTTGTTAATGCAATCGATAGCAACAATTGCCATAAAGCTAAGCTTTAAAAAAATCAATACCTTGTTTTTGCAGGTAGGTTTGTTACTCTGGCTTTTCAGTAACCCGCTGTATTTTACATGGAATATTGTATCGCTGATGGATAGTGGCTTATATAGTTTTATAATTATAGCAGCGTTCAGTTATTTGATTCATTTAGCATTAACTGATGCCATTGATGAAAAGAAGATGGCCATTTGGTTAGCCCTGCTCATTGTTGCAATTATTTTAACCAGGCCGGAAGGCATTGTTTGGTGTATTTTGTTTATTGTATTGTATGCATTTATTTATTACCAAAAGAATAAATTTTTTTATCAGTTAACAGCATTATTAACCTGGCCTGTTATGGCATATTTTGGCAGTTTTCTATTATTAACCCTGTTTAGGATACTTTATTTTGGTTACCCACTACCCAATACCTTTTATGCAAAAGTTTCTGCTTCTATTACACAAACCATTGGTGATGGCGCTCAATATTTTTGGAACTTTTTACACTTATATGGCTTTCAATTGATTCCATTTTTAGTAATTGATATGGTATGGATAGGCTATCAATTTATTCGAGGAAGTAAAAATAATAAATTTTTAACATGTTTAATTATTTTTATATTTAGTATAACCGGTCTGCTTATTCCCATTTTAGAAGGCGCCGATCATTTTAGAGGATTTAGGATGTACCAACCCATTTATCCATTATTATATTTCATTTATATTAGTCCTGTATTTATTTTATCGCAGTTATCCTCCTTTAAAAAAATAGCTGCATACATGGGGGTATTGGGAGTAGCAATTTTTATTTTTGCAATATATGATTGGAATAAGTTTAAAAATAGCCAGCAATTTTCAAATTCATACAACAATTACCAATTCTCTATTTTTAATGAATTTTATATAGCCGCTAATGAGCGAGAGAATGGCCGGCATTTATCTGTTATTTTTGAAAATCGTTTACCAAGCATTGGTTACGGCTCTGCCGGAGGCATTGCCTATGGATACAAAGGCAATGTGTATGATATGATGGGTTTGAATAATACACTTATGGCACATGCAGATGCCATAAAGGAAGGTCCTAAAGGACATGAATCTTTTAATAAAAATGTATTCTATGATTTATCGCCTGACATATTGATGGCACAAACACCCAAGCCAATAAATGTAAATTTGCAGGCAGTTGACAATTATTATACCGACAGAGAGAGTTGGGATAATTTAATTTTTAAAGATCTATTCAATGATATGATGTTTAGAGACAAATATCAGTTGGCGGCTGTTATCAACCTGCAATATCCTGAATATTGTTGTGTGGGTTATTACAGAAAAGATTATTTGCAACAACTGATGATGCATCCAAATTTTAAAATAATGATTCATTAACCCATCCTATAAAAAGAATGAATAGATAAAAATAAATGAATGAATGGATGACAGTTATATTCAGATCAGAACAATAGGAGTACAGAAAAAATACACACCAACTTATTTATTTTTCTTGAAAAATGATTGTATAATGAGGCTTATCATCACAATAAACATAACAACAACAGGTATTACCCTGTTGAATCGGATTAATAATAGCAAATTATTTGTAATTAATTTGCCATGCAATAAGAAATAGAGATTGGGTAAATCAATAATCACCGCTGAAACAAATAGCAAAGGAATCCATTTTTTATAAAAAACATTTCTTTCATATAAAACAGGAAATAACGCCAAAACAGGTGCAACAGAAGCATATTGATACTCCCACACTGTATTATAACTCAGAAAAAAAGTGAATGTAATGGCCATTAATAACAATAAGGCAGTTTGAAATTTCATTTGTCTGTTTGATATAAATGGGACCAAAAAGGATAACAATATAGTAAGATATATAGGCAATTTATACCAAGCTGCATTCAATGGGTAGCCCAATAAAGTATCTATAAATACGGGAAAAGAAAATACATCTACATGCATCAACCTGTAATCGCTTTGTGCAATCAAATTCAGCCAGTGAATACTGTTGTCCTTCATGTATGCATTCAACACAAAATGATTTTGGTAAATGTTCATGTTGTTTTTTATGAATCCAAAATCAGTTGCCACTTTCAGCAGTTTTTCCAAACCAATTCCTTCCGGATTTAATACGGGAACAACGATAAATAGAAAAGAAACCACAGCATAAATACCTAAGCAAACAAGCGTAGTTTTTCGGGTTTGTTTCAGCAACAATAACAATGGGAGCATTAGTAAAACAATGGGTTTTGTAAAAAAAGAAATCAATAAACCCGCCATCAGATAACGATTCGCCTGTTGAATATTTGTATCAGTTAGTTCTGTAAAAGAAAAAGTATCTATTGCCAAAAAAATAAATGTCAATGCCAATATTAATGGCGCATGCATATTTCCTACATAAAACATCCAGAAAGTAGGAAAACCAAATAACATGAGCAACCAGGCTAATCTTTTTGATAAAAAGGAAGCCGCTCTTTTAGCTACTAACCAAGCAGCAAACAGCATCAGTAAAAAAGAAAAACCAACAAACAACCAGTAACTTGTCCAGGGTGCAAAAAATGCAAACCAACTACACACCAATACCCCAAAAGCAGGATGCCCCAAATACCAGGTTGCATAAGGACCATAAGGTACTCCACCCCAAGTATCGAACATACTGATTCCTGCTTTTAAATTTAAAAAAGTTTTGGGCAAAGCAAAATAGTCAATACCCTGTACCTGCAGATTCGCAGCATCATAAAAGAATGCATTGAGCCAACCGGTTTTTAATGAAGCCAGCATTATTATACACCATACAATGGTAATAACAGGTAAATAAAGAACCAAAGTATTTTTTAACTTAGTATTCATGTATGGGTTATTTTACAATCTTTGCTTTACAAAATTGATACGTCCTGCTGTATCCTAAAATTGCTTTTAATAAGCATCAAGCTAATTTCACCGCAATGCCTGCAACCAGGCCTCCAATAATGGCATTTCCTGTTCACCAACCAATTGCAGTTGAATCAAAGCATCATAACATTTTTTCAGGTTATCCCCTAAATGAGCTTTGCTGCTTTTTAATTGTAACCCATCTAATATTTGCTTTATTTGTTCATTGTGCAGGTAACCGGGTATTTCCTCTTCAAAGTCGCGCATTAAGTTATGTACATTACGTTCTTGCCACACCGTTGGTGAATAAAACAGCAGGTGCCAGTTGTTTTCCCAGGCAATGCGCTGGGCAATAAAACTGCGCCATATATCTGTCATTCTAAAACTGCAATAAGAAGGTAAATACAATAACGGGAACGCTTCTGCATACCAAACTGTATTCTGGCTGTTAAAAGGGCACCAGGTATGTTTACCCAATGCAATTTGTTTATTGACATCAAAGGTAATCCGCACATCACTAACCAACCGGTATACCGCATCTACATCGGGATTATCGTTGGCCAAACCCTGTTGAATGGGTGCTGTAATGGTTTGCGGAACAGCTTGCTGCAAGCCGGCAGGTGTATCTAAAATACGATCTAACGGCAGCCCTCGTGGCCATATTTTTTTATCGGTAAAATATTGATATACATTTACCCAATTACCCGTAGCCTCATAAACGGGCTGTGTGGTTTGCAGCGGAAAAAAATTGAAAAAATGTTCCGTACCAAAATTATCATCATCTGTTTCTATGATAACGGTACTGCCCTGCTGCATGGCCAGTAAATAACCAATATTTTTTCGGGCATAATGTTTTACAGGTAACAATGCAGCAAAGAGTTCATTTACCTGCTTTTGTTGTTCTATAGATAAAAATTGGCAGTCTTCAATAAAAAAATCATTGGGCGATTTGGTATCACCAATTACAATATAGTCTACATTATGTTGTTTACATAATACAGCATAGCTTTTCAGCACTTCATTGGGGGCTGCTATTGAGGTAATGACCAGACTAATTTTTTGTTGCATGATTTATAATTGATTGGGAGAACGTTTTGAAAAACGATTGACAAAATAATGCCACAACACTTCAATTGAATTTTTAATGGCTTTTTTAGAAACACTGGGCGAAGGCGCCTGATAGTGAATAGGAATTTCAGCATATTTTGAATGGCGCAATAAATACCTGATTTCCGTTTGATAAAAATGCGCTTTTGATAACAAAGGATACTCAATGATTTTTTTAACAATGGAAGCATGAAACCCCTGGTAACCGGAAGTCATATCATACATTTTTGTACCCAACAGCAGGTTCGATAAAAAAGTGCCAGTACGCGATAAAAATACCCGGGATGGCGGTGATTTTACCATAGAACCTCCATTAATAAACCGACTGCCGAAAGCACATTCATTTCCTTCATTCAATACCCGCAAAAACATGGGAATGGCTTTGGGGTCGTGGCTCATGCCTGCATCCATTTCAATGATAATATCGTGACCTTTATGGTACGCTTCTTTATATCCACGGATATAGGCATCTACCACATTTTTATTTTCAGGAGCAAATACCGTAATAAATCTTGCATCTTTTTCCGATAATGCACGGCAAAGTTCTAAAGTGCGGTCTTTTGAAACGGTATCTACCACCAAATAAACGGTACCGGTTTGCAGTCGGTTTAATACGGCTGTCAATTCCTGTATAAACTCATCAAAATCTGTTTCCTCATTGGCCATGGGTATAATGGCTGCCCAATTATTATCGTAGTACATCAGTTGTTGTTAGTGTAATGAATGAGTGTTGTTAATGGTTGGCATCGGTGTGCTCTAATTTTGTTTTCATCAGGGCAATTTCCTGTGATAACTGTTTAATATCGTTTTGCAATTTGGAAGCCACAATACTTAAATGTAACAGGTAAATTAATATGGCAAAAATAGCACCGGTAAATACCAGATTCGGGGCTTCATATACACCCAGCAAATGTGCCATTATATCTAATCCCTTCCGCCAAAAAGAAAATACCATGATAAATAAAGTACAGATAATCCATACAATGGCATATTCCTCCCTTAATTTCCCTTTTACAATTAAGCGGGCAATATAAGCTAAGAATAAAATATTGGTAACAATAGTGAGGATTTGAATGCGTATCATAATCATGAATTTGAATGACGAATAAAGGTAAAAAACATACTCAGTGTAACTTTTAAGCTATAATAAACAGAGGCGGTTTTTCCAATAGAAGATGCTCCGCCCTGCCGTTCACGCATCAATACCGGCACTTCAACAATGGTACAACCGGCTTTAGAAAACAAGATTAATGATTCAGGTTCAGGATATTCATCGGGATAATAGGCAGCCGCAAGTGCAATAGCTTTTTGGTTGAGGAGCCGAAAGCCCGAAGTACTGTCGAATATCCTATTACCGGTAAACAAACGGTTGAGCCAGTGAAAATAGCGAATGCCCATTCGGCGAATCAATGACGACTGAAACCCACCACCGTTACCCACAAAACGCGAACCAATAACCACATCGGCCTGTTGTTCTTTTTGTGCCGCTAATAAAACCTGTACCTGATTAGGTGGATGCTGACCATCGCCATCTAACTGAATGGCCATATCATAGCCATTGCGGTACGCATATTTAATACCTGTTTGAACGGCACCGCCAATACCCAGATTCATGGGTAAATCAACCAATGTTACCTGAAAACGGCGGGCCACTTGTGCTGTTCCATCTTTCGAACAATCATTGACCACCAGCACATCTACCTGATAATTTTCCGGGAAACAGGTAGCTGCCAACTCGGATAACAGACCTGGCAAAGCTGTTTCTTCATTGTAACAAGGTAAAATCAGCAGTACTTTTTGTTGCATAGCAAATGGTTGGCAGCAGAGCTTTACTGCCTTTTACTTTCAATAATAAGCATTTTATGAAATATAATTTTCATTCAGCAAAAATATTCATACACCGTACTGCTTTACTTTCCCCATACCCCCAGTGTTGCCAGGTAAGATAATCCATTGAATAAATATACTGCCGGTGCATTCCAGTTGATAGCAATTTCGTTGCAGGCATAGGCTTTATCATTATCAGTATAAGCAGTTTCAGGAAAAGTATTGGGATAGATTTGCCCATCTTGTTTACCGGGGTTAGGACCACCCACCAATAATCCGGGAACAGGAGGTTCAATTCCATCGGCAATAGAAGGCCGATGGTGCGGATGCATGGGACTTTTTGAACCGAAGCCGGTAACATAACAATATCCTGTGACATTGCGGCCCAATAAATAATCGGCATTGGATAGCGCCCCGTTGATGTAGCGCCGTTGGCCGGTGAGCATAAAAGCATGCAATAACCAAATACCCTGATTGGCTGCAACAGCATTGCTGCCCCAGATAAAATCGTTGGCCGATTGTCCCATTACCGTATGCATGGCCCCATTGGCATGTTGCAACAAGTCATCTGCCTTTTTTATGAATACAGCATAAAGCGAATCGGTTAACGGCAACAATTTTTGAGGCAATGCTTTGCGGTGTTCCAACAAACTATACATACCCAGCGCTGTTACCTGGCTCCAGGAAGGAATGGTAACGGGAGGCACTTTATATTGCAACAGCCAATTGGCATACACGGCCTCTTTAGTGGTAACTGCCAGTTCGGCTGCTGCCCAAAACCATTCATCTAACAGTTGGGTATCGCCATAAGCGCCCGTTGTAATAGCGGGTTTAAATTTTGTATTCATTTGCTCTTGCCGGTAATCAATATTGGGATGCAGTTCGGCCCATTGCCAGGCATGTACAGCGGCCTGTTTGCAGGAATCTGACAAGCCCGGTAATTCCTGATTCCATTTGGCAAATAATCTGGCTGCCTGAGCCATTACTGCAGCAAAATCTAAAGTAGCAGCAGTAGATTTTTGTACTATATAACGGGGTTGCGTTGCTACATTGGGCATTACCATACCATCAAAAACAGCATTGGTGCATTTGTGGTATACACCGCCATCGGTATCCTGCATGGTGAGCATCCAACGCAGGTTGTACAAAACTTCATCAATAAGATCGGGTAACCAATTGTTACTTTCCGGAATATTGAGTGCAAGGCTATCGAAATATGGTGCAAAATCGGAATAAGCGCTCAGCAAAGTGGCTACCGTTATGCCAGAATTTACGATGTATTTGTTGTAATCGCCTGCATCGTACCAGCCGCCGGGCACTGAAACAGTGCTACCTGCCGGGCGTTGTGGTGTTGCAGCGGATGGATGAATCATTACCAAAGTATCGGGATGCCCTTCGGCCCTTTGCCAGATGCCTGCATATTGTTGCAATAAGGGCATTGAGGCGCGCTGATAATAAAAGCCTTTGATGAGTGCCTTACCAACCATATAAAAAGGCTGTGCGTTAATGTTGATAACAGGTTGGTTTTGTACCCCGGTCACTAATAGCCGATAACTACCCGGTTGCTGAAAGGCACTAAAATCGGCCAATTGCACCGGCATTTGGTTGGCATACTGATCTAACCTGGCAGGTAACAATTGCCCAGTATAAACCGTATCACCTGTTGGCAATGCGGTAAGATAAAAGCGACTGCCTTGTGCCATATTGCATATAGCAGCAATTTTGGGGGCATGAGTACCATAGCCCAACTGATTAACTTGTATTTGCTGTGCCTTGCCGGATACTGCGCATACCATTCCTGTTACAAACAGGGCAATGGAAATTTTATAAAGTTGCATAGTTCCAATTATAAATGATGAAAGAATTAAAAGAGCAAGTTAAAACAAAAGCGTGAGCAGCATCATATATTAAAAAAAGAACCATTCGTTGATAAATGCCGCATACTTGCGGGTAATGCTTATTTTTGCGGGCTCAACTGCCGCATAGCGCGTTACAATACAAGTGTGCGCAACGGCAGTTGATTAAAGTGATATAGATGACTACAAAAAACTATCAAAGATTATTGGTAACCGCCGCCCTTCCCTATGCAAATGGCCCGGTGCATATTGGCCATTTGGCGGGTTGTTATTTACCGGCAGATATTTATGTGCGCTACCAGAAAGCACAAAAAAGGGATGTACAATTTGTGTGTGGAAGTGATGAACATGGGGTACCTATTACGATACGTGCTATGAAAGAAGGCATAACACCGCAGGAAGTAGTAGATAAATACCATGCTTTGATCAAAGAAAGCTTTGCACAAATGGGCATTGCATTTGATATTTTTTCCCGTACCTCTAATCCAGTGCATCATGAAACTGCTGCCGCTTTTTTTAAAAAATTGTATAATGAAGGTTTATTTGAAGAAAAAGAAACCGAACAATATTTTGATGAAACCACCCAAACATTTCTGGCTGACCGGTATATTACCGGCACCTGCCCGGTGTGCGGCAGTCTGTCTGCGTATGGCGATCAGTGTGAAAAATGCGGCACTTCATTAAGTCCGGAGCAACTGATCCATCCACGCAGTACTTTAAGCGATGCCATACCTGTTAAAAAGAAAACCAAACACTGGTATTTTCCGTTACAAAACTATGAGCCCTGGTTAAAAGAATGGATTATTGAAGGGCACAAAGAATGGAAGAACAATGTATATGGGCAATGCAAAAGCTGGTTAGACAATGGTTTGCAGCCACGTGCCATGACGAGAGACAGCAACTGGGGCGTAAAAGTACCATTACCCGATGCGGCAGGAAAAGTATTGTATGTTTGGTTTGATGCCCCTATCGGATATATTTCTGCCACCAAAGAACTTACCCCGCAATGGAAAGATTACTGGTGTAAAGAAGATACTAAATTGGTACACTTTATTGGCAAGGATAATATTGTATTTCATTGTATTATATTTCCGGCCATGTTGAAAGCACACGGTAATTTTGTGTTACCGGATAATGTGCCGGCCAATGAATTTTTAAATATTGAAGGCGAAAAAGTATCTACCTCACGCAACTGGGCTGTTTGGGTACATGAATATGTAAAAGACTTTCCTGAACAACAGGATGTGCTGCGGTATGTGTTATGTGCCAATGCCCCCGAAACAAAAGACAATGATTTTACCTGGAAAGATTTTCAAGACAGGAACAACAGCGAACTGGTGGCCATATTTGGAAATTTTGTGAACAGAACTTTTGTGCTGATGCATAAATTATGCAACGGAAAGGTGCCACAGTTACACAATGTACATTTAGATGAAACAGACCACGCTTTAATTGCCGATATTCAAAAGGCAAAAACAAAAGTGGAAGAAAATTTAGAACAATATAAATTCAGAGATGCATTATTTGAAGTGATTGACCTGTCAAGAAAAGGTAATCAGTATTTACAGAAAAAAGAACCCTGGAAGAAAGCAGGAAATGTTGCAGAAGATCCTATTAGTCAGCAACTGATTGACAATTGTTTGCACTTAAGCTTACAACTAACCGCCAATCTGGCTATTTTAATCAACCCCTTTCTGCCGCATACTGCCGGCAAAATGTTGCACATGATGAAAGTAGTAGAGAAAATGTTAGAATGGCAAAATGCCGGTAGTTTAAATTTATTGCGAGTTGGCTATTCATTAAGAGCACCGCAATTGTTGTTCAGAAAAATAGAAGATGAAGAAATTGCCGCACAAGTACAAAAACTACAAACACAAAGTAAACCTTTAAACAACACAGCCGCTATGGAAACTACAGCACCTGAATACAAGCCCCTAAAACCGGAAATTGTATATGATGATTTTGCAAAATTAGACTTTAGAGTAGGGACAATTGTTGCAGCCGAAAAAGTGGTCAAGGCTGATAAATTATTGCAATTAACAATAGATATGGGCTTTGAAACACGCACCATTGTATCGGGCATTGCAGAACATTTTACACCGGAAGCCATTGTTGGTAAACAGGTAACCGTTGTGGCCAATTTAGCACCGAGAAAAATGAGGGGTATTGAAAGTAATGGCATGATATTAATGGCTGAAGACAGTAAAGGCAAATTACATTTTATACATCCCGAAGATGTAACTGAAAATGGAAGTGAAGTAAGATAAAGGCTGATAGAATACATCATAAAAATGCCGCTCTGAAATATAAATGGAGCGGCATTTGTGTATTTAAAAATAGTAATTACGCTTTATCGTAATGGGCACATTCTTTCATTTCTTTTTCTGAATAAGCCAGCCCATATTGTTTTAACACATCATCGGGTACACCATTCCATTGGTTGGGCACATTACCCATATAGCCAATATCTTTCACACCCATTTCTGAGGTATAAAAACCGGTTACCACCAAATCACGCATTTTATTAAAAAAAGAAACCCCTTGCGACATTTCGGGTTTTGCTTTATTAGGATAAGCAATAGCATCTACCATTTCTAATTGTTGTTGTGCCGTGCAATCTTTAAAGGCATGTCCATATTTATTGAGGCAATGCATATCTAACCAACGCAAGCCACCCCTTAAGGGTAATTGGTGTTCGGGCATATCATTGACAATAAACGCAATAAATTCAGGCACTTTTGCTTCAGTTGCGCTTCCACTTACTTCATCTTTCGGAATAATAATATCTGAAAGAATGGCAATGGTGGCCATTTCATGCTCATCAAAAAACTTTTCTGCTGCTACTTTTTCATAGTGTTTTTTTTCTTCCGCCATTCTGTCGGGACCAAGGAAAGGGTTGGCACTTAATGTAGAAGCATCGGTAACTTTTTTATCTGCATTTTTACAGGCTTCTACCAACACGCCTGCAGAGGCAGTAGTAATGAATAATGCTTTAATAGATTTTCTTCTGTCCATAAAATATTATTTTGTATGAATTGTAGATTGTTGAGTGGCAAGAATCAGTATCAGTAAGCTGTTGGTGCCATAAAATTGCACAGCAGCATTACAATACTGCCTGAAATGCACATTTGCATCCATATCATTTCTGCTTTTTCCCATTAAATATTTTGTTTTTTCATTTGGTCAATAATATATTCACTGGCACGCATAGATAAAGCAAGAATAGTCCAGGTAATATTTTTATCTGCCTGTGATACAAATTGTCCGCCATCTACACAAAATACGTTTTTACAATCGTGCGCCTGACTCCATTTATTCAGCGCAGATGTTTTAGGATCATTACCCATTCTAACGGTGCCGGCTTCATGTATAATATTACCTGGATTTGCAAGACCCCAGTTATTGTGCGGACCATTATCTGCACCCCAGGTTATAACGGCACCCATTTGGTGCATAATTTCCTGAAAGGTTTCGTGCATGTGTTTGGCTTGTTTAATTTCATAATCGGTATAAGTAGTATTGAAACGCAGTACAGGAATACCGAATTTATCTACCACACTCGGGTCAATTTCACAATAACTGTCGGCTCTTGCTATGGCTTCGCCCCTGCCGGCCATTCCAAAACTGGCACCATAAAAAAAGCGGATATCCTCTTTTAATGAAGCACCATAACCGCCGGCTTCTTTGGTTTTACCATGTACTGCAAATTTTCCGTTTAAAGATTGTATGCCCATGCCAATGCCATAGGCAGGTTGTTGCATGCCTCCCCAATATTCAATGTGATAGCCACGGGGGAAATCTAATTTTTTATTATCTAACCACCAGGGCGTATACACATGCATACCGCCAACACCGTCTTCATTGTATCGTTTTCTGTCAAATAATTGTGGCAATACCCCACCCATACCTGCGCCTGTAGAATCGTGTAAATATTTTCCTACCACATTGCTGCTATTGGCCAGCCCATTGGGATGCCGGCTCGATTTAGAATTGAGTAATAAGCGAGCACTTTCACAGGCACTGGCCCCTAAAATAACCACTCTGCCCATTACCTGATATTCCAGCATATCCGTTTTATTAACATAGGAAACGCCTGTAGCCAGTCCGTCGCTACCGGTCAGTACTTCTCTTGCCATAGCATTGGTAATTAAATCAACATTACCGGTAGCCATTGCAGGTTTTACCAATACAGAAGAAGAAGAAAAATCGCCATATACTTTGCAGCTTCTGTTGCATTGAGCGCAGAAGAAACAGGCACCACGGTCTTTATTAATGGGTTTGGTTAAAATAGATAAACGAGAGGGAATTACCGGAATATTAATACCTGCTGCTGATTTCTGCAGCATCAATTCATGCAGCCTTGGTTTGGGGGGTGGTAAAAAAACACCATCCGGATCGTTGGGCAAACCTTCATTGGTACCAAATACGCCAATTAAGCGGTCAATTTTATCATAGTAAGGTTTCACATCCTCATAGCCAATTGGCCAGTCATCACCCAGGCCGTCAATACTTTTTCTTTTAAAATCTTTAGGGCCAAAACGTAGCGAAATTCTTCCCCAGTGGTTGGTGCGGCCACCTACCATTCTAGCACGCCACCAATCCCATTTGGTACCATTGGCATGGGTATAAGGTTCACCATCAATTTCCCAGCCCCAGTAGCAACCGTCAAAATCGCCAAAAGGACGAAACTTGGTGCTGGCGCCACGCCGGGGTGACTCCCATGGATTTTTTAACTGATCAGAATTAATAGCCGGATCGTAATTGGGTCCAGCTTCTAATAAACATACTTTTAAGCCTGCATTGGCCAGCACATAAGCAGCCATACCGCCACCGGCACCGGAGCCAATAATAATGGCATCGTACTTTTTTGCTGCTTTTTTAATTTGTAATACACCCATAATATGGTAGGATTTTAATGTTTGATTCGGATGTTTGAAAGTAATGATTTTTGCAGCAATTCAAGTGAAAGATGGCCATTTTATTTTGCAGGTTAAAGCAGGATTAAAATTGTATGACAAGCAGTAAAAATAGTACCATATTTTGATGGTTAAGTATAAGCCACAACTTCAATTATCCTATAACTTTTTTCATTGAAATAAAAAACAGCAAAAAACAGTGCAGGAATCTGAAACTTACTTAACTTAATTGCATCATTAAAAAAATAAAAACAACCATGCAAGCCATTCTATTCACACATGTGTACAAGCATACCCGAAAAAAAATGTTGCTATTGGCCGTATGCATCAGTTTAATTGTTACAGCAAAGGCAACAGACAGTACTTATGCAGAAAAATTAGGCTTTCCAAAAGGAGCAAAAGTAGTGATATTACATGTAGATGATGCCGGCATGAGCTATGAATCGAATGAAGGTGCCATATTAGCATTAACCAAAGGGGTGGCCACTTCAACCAGTGTAATGATGCCCTGCTCATGGGTGCCCGGATTTGTACAATTTTTAAAAGAACATCCACAGATAGATGCCGGGTTGCATTTAACCTTAACCGCTGAATGGAAAAATTATCGTTGGGGACCGCTCAGCGGCAAACCTGCTACACAGGGACTGGTAGATCAGCAGGGCTGTTTATGGCCCAATGTGGCCGATGTAGTACAGCATGCCAGTGCCGCGGAAGTAGCTACTGAAATCAATGCACAACTGCAAAGAGCTTTAACAATGGGCTTTACACCCACCCATGTAGATACACACATGGGCACCTTATTGGCTACACCTGCTTTTGCAGAACAATATATTCAATTGGGTATAAAGAACCATATTCCGGTGATGTTGCCCGGCGGACACGCTACCCTGATTGCCCTGCAAATGCATGCATCGCAACAATTGATGGCACAAATGCATTTCATGGGTAATTTATTATGGAAAGCCGGCTTACCCGTTTTAGATGATTTGTACAATGAAAGCTATGATTGGGTAAACCCAACAAATACATTACAAAACGATAGCCTTTTGCAAGCCTACAGAACCAATCGTTATATAGCTGCATTAGATAGCCTGCAACCCGGCATTACCATGGTAATTATGCATTGCACAGCTACTACCCCACAATTCAAATATATATCTGACAGCGGCCCCACACGCCGCGGCGATTTATTAGCCATGCTCGATCCACGATTAAAAGCTTATATTCAAGAAAAAGGGATTATTTTAACTACCTGGCGGGAATTAATGCAACGAAGAAGTAAACTACCCTAACACTCCCTATCCTTACTTTTGTAAAAGCCTGTATTTTCCTATAAAATTAGTTGCATAGCTAACTATTTTTTATTTAGCTTTGGAGGAAAGTTTTGTTTTTAATCAAGTTACATGGTCATAATGTGTAAAACGCATGTTTACATAAATGAAGTTACAACAACGCTTTATTGGTGGTAAACATGTATTTAAAAATATACTATCACAGGATGGTTTCAAACAATTAAAACTATCGTATAAAAAAATACATTAGCATAGTAATCACCAACTTTCGGTATTACTGTTGCTTGAACAGGAAATAAAAAAGAAAATTACAAACACATGAAACGTATTATTAAAAAGGTAGCTGTTTTAGGAAGCGGCATCATGGGTTCACGCATTGCCTGTCATTTTGCAGGAACAGGTGTAGAAGTATTGTTATTAGACATGATTGGCAAAGATGCAGTAGAAAGTACCAAAACTGCATTAAGAAACAAATTGGTAAATGATGCTTTACAAACGGCATTAAAAAGTAATCCCTCGCCGGTATATACCCCTGATGTGGCTAAGAGAATTACAACCGGCAACTTTACCGATAATATGAAAGATATAGCTACCGCCGACTGGATTATAGAAGTTGTAGTAGAGCGTTTAGATATAAAACAACAAATATTTGCAGAGGTAGAAAAATACAGAAAGCCGGGTACGTTAATTACTTCTAATACTTCCGGCATTCCCATACATTTAATGGCTGCCGGAAGAAGTGAAGATTTTCAACAACATTTTTGCGGCACGCATTTTTTTAATCCGCCCCGCTACTTAAAATTACTGGAAATTATTCCAACTGCACATACCAAACAAGAGGTGATTGATTTTCTTTTACAGTATGGCGATTTGTATTTAGGAAAAACAACCGTATTGTGTAAAGATACTCCCGCATTTATTGCCAATCGCATTGGGGTTTTCAGCATCATGAGTATTTTCCACATCATGGAACAGCAAGGTTTAAGCATTGATACAATAGATGCATTAACCGGCCCTATTATTGGCAGGCCTAAATCAGCTACCTTTAGAACAGCCGATGTAGTGGGTATTGATACATTAGTGAAAGTTGCGAAAGGGGTAGCCGAGAATTGCGCCAATGATGAAGCCAAACATATATTTCAAATACCTGCCTGGCTCGAAAGTATGGTGCAGGAAAACAGATTAGGTGATAAAACCGGACAAGGCTTTTTCAAAAAAATAAAAAGCGCCGGAGGAAAAGATATACAGGTTATTAACCTGCAAACATTAGCGTACGAAGCCCGTCAAAAACCAAAATTTGTCTCTATAGATGCAGCCAAACCCATTGAAGATGTAAAAGAAAGAATAAAGCTATTGCAACAATCGAAGGACAAAGCGGGTGATTTTTACAGAAGTTTCCACTATGCTTTGTTTTCCTATATATCCTTCCGCATACCGGAAATATCAGATGAGCTGTACCGCATTGACGATGCCATGAAAGCCGGTTTTGGATGGGAAATAGGCGCATTTGAAACCTGGGATTTATTGGGCGTAGCCAAAACGGTTCATGAAATGAAAACAGCGGGTTATACTGTTGCAAACTGGGTAGATGAAATGTTAGCAGCAGGCAAAACTTCATTTTATGCGTTGGAAAAAGGCAAAAAGAAATATTATGATATACCCGGTAAGGCATATCGTTTTATGCCTGGCGAAGACAGCTTTATTGTATTGGGCAATTTTACCGACGGACTTATATGGAAAAACAGCGGATGTAAATTATATGATATTGGCCATGATGTCGCAGCATTAGAATGGAGTACCAAAATGAATAGCATTGGCAGCGAAGTATTAGAAGGCATACAGAAAGGCATTACCGTTGCAGAAGAAAAATACAAGGGATTGGTGATAGCAAACCCAGGTCCTAATTTTAGTGCCGGGGCTAATGTAGGCATGATTTTTATGTTGGCTATTGAGCAGGAATATGATGAATTAGATATGGCTATCCGATTGTTTCAAAATACCATGATGCGGGTACGGCATTCTGCCATTCCCGTAGTGGCAGCACCGCATGGATTGGCTTTGGGTGGTGGTTGCGAGTTAAACCTGCATGCCGATAAAGTATGCGCTGCAGCTGAAACATATATTGGGTTGGTTGAATTAGGTGTTGGATTGATACCCGGAGGTGGCGGCACCAAAGAATTTGTATTGCGTGCCTCAGATGAACTACACAAAGATGAACCGGAATTAAATCCATTAAAAGAACGTTTTTTAACTATTGCAACTGCTAAAGTAGCTACCAGTGCTTTTGAAGCCTATAAAATGGGCATACTCAGAAAAGACAGAGATGCCATACTATTAAACCCCGACAGAAGAATTGCAGCCGCTAAAAAAGCAGTGATTGATTTATATGATGCCGGCTATACCATGCCTACCCAACGAAAAGACATTACCGTTTTAGGTCGTTCAGCTTTGGGTGCCCTGTTGGTAGGTATCAATGCCATGAAGCGTGGCGGTTATGCAACCGATCATGATGCCCTGGTAGCCACCAAATTGGCACATGTAATGTGTGGTGGCGATTTAAGTGCCCCCACCCAGGTATCTGAACAATATTTATTAGACTTAGAACGCGAAGCATTTTTAAGTTTATGTGGTGAAAAGAAAACATTAGAGCGTATACAAAGTGTATTAAAAACAGGAAAACCCTTTCGTAATTAGGCTTGATGCAATTTTTAATATGATTGGAAGATTTAGAATAAATGAGCAGGATTAAATGAGAAAGGAATGAAACAGGAAATAGTACAAATGGCTTTGCTGGTGCGTGATTATGATGAAGCCATTGCCTTTTATACCCAAAAATTACAGTTTACTTTAATAGAAGATACAGTTTTAACAGAATCTAAAAGATGGGTGGTGATAGCGCCACCCGGCAGTAAAGGATGCAGGTTATTGCTGGCCAAAGCCGCAAACGAACAACAGGAAAATATGATTGGAAACCAAACCGGAGGAAGAGTATTTCTGTTTCTGCATACAGATAATTTGCAGCGTGATTATGAAAATTTGCAACAGCACAAAATCCGCATTATTCGGGAACCGGAAGCTCAACCTTACGGTACCGTATTGGTATTTGAAGACCTGTATGGCAATAAATGGGATTTGATAGAACCTGCTTTAAAAAATTAATACATGCAATATGGCATCAGAAGAAATGAATTTCCATACCCGAAAATGGGTAAAACCGGAAGATTTAAATCCGAATCATACTTTGTTTGGCGGCAGACTGTTACAATGGATTGATGAAGAAGCCGTGATATATGCCATTATACAACTAGAAAACACAAAAGTAGTTACAAAGTATATTTCAGAAATTAATTTTGTAAATGCACCTAAACAAGGCGATATTATTGAGATTGGCATTATTGCAACCGAATTTGGCAAAACCTCTATCACCATGCGCTGCGAGGTACGCAATAAATTAACCCGTGAACAAATATTGACGATTGATAAATTAGTATTTGTGAACTTAGGAGAAGATGGTAAGCCGAAGGCACATGGCAAAACGCAAATAACTTATGTAAAAGACAGGGTAGTTCCTAAAAGTTGATGCGCTTTGATAATCTATTGAACACCATTATTATCAACTGCCACAACCGGTGTAGCACCTAACTTTTTGATTACCTGCATTACCTTTATGGCAGTACCTAAATGTGAAGTACTATCGCCATTAATTACTACCGAAGGTTTATCAGTTTCTTTGGCTAAAAAGGCCTGTAATTGCGATTCTAACTGATCAAATGGCACTAATTTTTGTCCAATGTAGATATTCTGATCTTTATCCACTGTAATTACAACAGTTTGTTTGGCTTTGGTATCGCTTTTTGCTTTGGGGTTGGCTACTTTTATTACATTGGGATTGGCCAAAGTAGAAACAATTAAAAAAAACAGTAACAGAATAAACAATATATCGTTTAAAGCACCGGTGTGCACTTCTGCATGTCGTTTTCTGATTCCCTGGCGTATGTTCATGAGTATAAAAACGGTTATTTATGATTGAAAAGCTGATCCTTATACTGCAGTTGCAGTGTGCGACGCCCAAAGTTCTGCAGCCGGTAACAAAATCTTTCTCAACTTTTATTTGGTTGGTTCCTGCAATATATCAATAAACTCTGCACTAGCCACTTCCATTTTATTGGCGGTTTTATCTATTTGTGTACTTAAATAATTGTATGCTACATAAGCCATTAAACCAATAATTAATCCTGTAGCACTGGTTACCATTTTAGTATAAATACCCCCGGCAATGGTATTCAGCGTATATTCTCCGGTTGAGGCAATGCCATAAAACAATTGTACCATTCCTACAATGGTTCCTAAAAATCCAAACATGGGGGCAATACCTGCTATCAGCGATAAAACAGATAAGTTGCGTTCCATATTGTACATTTCTAATTTACCTACATTTTCCATACTTTTTTCAATGGCATCAATGGGTTTACCAATGCGTTGCAAACCTTTATCGATCATTTTAGCTACCGGATTGGGCGTATTTTTTGCCAGACTACGGGCAGCACTAATGTTGCCGGTAAGAATATTGTCGCGTATAATACTCATAAAATTAGGTTCAATTTTAGAGGCTTTACGAATGGCAATAAGTCGTTCAAAGAAGAAAAAAAGCGCTAACACCAACAGAAAATACAACGGATACATAATGAACCCGCCTTTTTGCAGCATATCCCACATAGAAATTTTTTCTTCTACCGGTGGAATGGCTGTAGCGGCTTTATGTAATGTATCTGCAATGGGTGTTGCAGCAACCTGAAGCAAATGAAACATGCTGGTAATTTTTTATGGTAACACTAAAGTAAATGCTAAACAAACTTAACAGGATACTTGTGCATAAAATTGTGCAGCCTTTGCGTTTTAGCAAAGCTTTTACACATTTGGGAACCTGAGCTTACAGCAAGTTCAGTGCCAGATACGATGATGGCAACATTTAGGACTTATTGGTATTCATTTGCAGCATGGCTTTAATTTGTTGCATATTTTTATCCATACCCTCGGGGCTGCCATCTAAAAAAATAACATTGCCATTGCTTACCTCAGCAAAGTTTTTAATGGCTTCTGTCCACATACTGAATAAAATAACATTGGTATCTAAATTGGCTTGTTTCATTTGTTCTGCGGCCTGGCTCATTCCTTTTGCTACTTCTTCCCTAAATAATGCAACCCCCTGCCCTCTTAAACGAGCAGCTTCTTTCTCGGCCTCTGCAGAAATTTTAATGGCATTGCCCTCGGCTTCTGCCGCTTTGGTTTTGGTAATGAGTAAAGCCTGACCTTCATTTTCGGCAGCGGCTTTTAAATTATTGCTGGCCACTACCTTGCTCATACTTTCCATAACGGCTTTATCAAAAGTAATATCGTTGATTTGCAAGTCTTGTAAATGATAGCCCCATTCTTCTAACGAATGGTCAATTTGTTGTTTTACATATTCTACAATTTCTCTGCGCAGCAATAAAATTTCGGCCTGCTTTTTTGTAGCTACATAAGCGCGGATAGAGCCTTCAACAGTGCGGATAAGCGCCTGCATCAAATCTTTATCACTGATAAATTTAAACGCTACTTTTTTAATGGTTTCTTCATCTGCATTAATTACAGAATACAGCAGCATACTCTTAAAATATACATTGGCCTGATCAACCGTAACTGCTTGAAACTCCAGTTCAACAGAGCGATTTTGTATACTAATCACTTTATATATCTGTTCGAAAACAGGAATCTTAAAATTTAATCCCGGCCTTAAGATTCTTCTGTATTTCCCAAACATTGTTAACACAGTGATATTACCCTGTGTAACTGAAACCATTCCGGTGAAAAGAATGATGAGCAGTACAATTAACCACCAAAAAGAAATAAAAGTTTCCATAGAAATTTTTTTTGAAAGATAATTTTTTTTAATTGAAAAAACCGGTGTTTAAAAAAAGATATTTTGCCAGATAACATTTCCATTCAAATTCATGTTCATACTTTTTGGTAACAGGCCGAACGATTGCACAAAAAAATATAATGATACCATAATCAGTAAAATTTTAAAACAATTAAATTAGAAAACAAGCAGCAGAAAAAACGAAAAATCAAATCTTCCCATTACATTAAAATTTCCTTATAATTTAAAAAGCTAACAAATATCATATTCGCCGGGTACCAGATAGCAAACCTTTGTGGAAACAAAACAGTTTATCATGAAACAGCAAGCTTCAACAAAACGGACAAAGAAAAATATAATTAGTCAACCCTCAAAAAGTAATTTTCAATGTTCGATTAAAAATATTGTTGCAATAAAAATTTAAAAGTTGCAA
>NZ_JAESDL010000050.1:0-5383 GCF_019249625.1 Hydrotalea lipotrueae
TCAAATTTTTTTCAAATAAATTGATAAAAAAGTTTGGATAGGAAAGTTGGTGGCATTACATTTGCAACCCCAATAACGACAGAGTGGTAATGGGATGCGGAGTTGATGTGGGGAATAGTGGGTAGTAGATATGTGAGAAAAGGGTATGCGAAAGGGTTAGATGTTATAGAGATATTAGAGATATTATTATAAAGTTCTTTGAAATATTGGAAGCAACAGTACTTAATAGAGATATTAGGTAAGATTTTTAGCGAAAGAGAAAAGAACACAGAAGAAGATCGGACGTTAATTTTTGAGAGAAAGTTAAGTCAGATTAGACAATCTATTTACAATGGAGAGTTTGATCCTGGCTCAGGATGAACGCTAGCGGCAGGCTTAATACATGCAAGTCGAGGGGCAGCACGGTATAGCAATATATGGGTGGCGACCGGCAAACGGGTGCGGAACACGTACACAACCTTCCGGTGAGCGGGGGATAGCCCAGAGAAATTTGGATTAATACCCCATACTATAATGATCAGGCATCTGGTTATTATCAAAGGCTTCGGCCGCTTATTGATGGGTGTGCGTCTGATTAGGTAGTTGGCGGGGTAGAGGCCCACCAAGCCTACGATCAGTAGCTGATGTGAGAGCATGATCAGCCACACGGGCACTGAGACACGGGCCCGACTCCTACGGGAGGCAGCAGTAAGGAATATTGGACAATGGACGCAAGTCTGATCCAGCCATGCCGCGTGAAGGATGAATGCCCTCTGGGTTGTAAACTTCTTTTACAGGGGAAGAAAGTTATCTTTTTTAGGATATTTGACGGTACCCTATGAATAAGCACCGGCTAACTCCGTGCCAGCAGCCGCGGTAATACGGAGGGTGCAAGCGTTATCCGGATTCACTGGGTTTAAAGGGTGCGTAGGCGGGTATGTAAGTCAGTGGTGAAATACCGGAGCTTAACTTCGGAACTGCCATTGATACTATATATCTTGAATATTGTGGAGGTAAGCGGAATATGTCATGTAGCGGTGAAATGCTTAGAGATGACATAGAACACCGATTGCGAAGGCAGCTTACTACGCAAATATTGACGCTGAGGCACGAAAGCGTGGGGATCAAACAGGATTAGATACCCTGGTAGTCCACGCCCTAAACGATGATTACTCGACATTAGCGATACACAGTTAGTGTCTGAGCGAAAGCATTAAGTAATCCACCTGGGAAGTACGACCGCAAGGTTGAAACTCAAAGGAATTGGCGGGGGTCCGCACAAGCGGTGGAGCATGTGGTTTAATTCGATGATACGCGAGGAACCTTACCTGGGCTAGAATGCGGTTTGACGGTGGGTGAAAGCTCACTTTGTAGCAATACACAGATCGTAAGGTGCTGCATGGCTGTCGTCAGCTCGTGCCGTGAGGTGTTGGGTTAAGTCCCGCAACGAGCGCAACCCCTATCAGTAGTTGCCAACAGGTAAAGCTGGGAACTCTACTGAAACTGCCGCCGTAAGGCGTGAGGAAGGAGGGGATGATGTCAAGTCATCATGGCCTTTATGCCCAGGGCTACACACGTGCTACAATGGGGAGGACAAAGGGCAGCGACACAGTGATGTGAAGCCAATCCCAAAAACCTTCTCTCAGTTCAGATTGGAGTCTGCAACTCGACTCCATGAAGCTGGAATCGCTAGTAATCGTATATCAGCAATGATACGGTGAATACGTTCCCGGACCTTGCACACACCGCCCGTCAAGCCATGGGAGCCGGGTGTACCTAAAGTCGGTAACCGCAAGGAGCTGCCTAGGGTAAAACTGGTGACTGGGGCTAAGTCGTAACAAGGTAGCCGTACCGGAAGGTGCGGCTGGAATACCTCCTTTTAGAGCTTAGCTAAGAATTTTAAACTGTTGCTTCTGATACTTTCAATTTTTAAGAAATGAAGTTCTTTTAAAAGAGATAAATATAAGAGAAGAAGTTGGCCCGTTCAGACCCGTAGCTCAGTTGGTTAGAGCGCTACACTGATAATGTAGAGGTCACCAGTTCAACTCTGGTCGGGTCTACTTAAAAAGAAGAAGAAGTAACCCTTGGGGGGTTAGCTCAGTTGGCTAGAGCATCTGCCTTGCACGCAGAGGGTCATCGGTTCGACTCCGATATCCTCCACAGAAAACGGTGGGAGCGAGAAGAGGGGAAGGAAGAAAAACAGAGATAGAGAGATAGAGTTGTTTAAGAAGCTGTCGCAGGGTTGAAAAGCCATGCGAAGAGATGTGAACAGAGCAAAAGAAGGCTGTTCGCTTGGTTCAAGTCCAACACATCGGCGAAGGGTAAGCAAGGGAAACTGAGTTTATCAAAGATCTTTGACATATTGGGAAAGTAAAATTGTAGTAAATAGTCGTATACGCCTGTATGCAAAGGAGTATATGGAAAGATTTTTAAAGCGAATAAGGGCGCATGGTGGATGCCTTGGGTCTGAGAGGCGAAGAAGGACGTGGTAAGCTGCGAAAAGCCGGGGGGAGCTGCACACAAGCGAAATATCCCCGGGTCTCCGAATGGGACAACCCACTATACTGAAGGTATAGTACTCGAAAGAGAGCCAACCTCCTGAACTGAAACATCTAAGTAGGGAGAGGAAAAGAAAACAATAGTGATTTCCTGAGTAGTGGCGAGCGAAAAGGGAAGAGCCCAAACCGCAGGAGCGAGCTTTTGCGGGGTTGTAGGACTACATTTAGGAATTATCAAGAAGCTGAATTATCTGGAAAGATAAGCCATAGCAGGTGAAAGCCCTGTAGGCGTACAATGATAAGGACGCGTAGTATCCTGAGTAGTGCGGGACCGGAGGAATCCTGCATGAACCAGCCAGCACCATCTGGTAAGGCTAAATACTCCTCAGACACCGATAGTGAACCAGTACCGTAAGGGAAAGGTGAAAAGTACCCCGAATAGGGGAGTGAAATAGTACCTGAAACCGTGCGCTTACAAGCGGTCGGAGCTCTCAAGAGTGACGGCGTGCCTTTTGCATAATGAGCCTACGAGTTGCTCCTAACTGGCGAGGTTAAGTTCTTCAGTAACGGAGCCGTAGCGAAAGCGAGTCCGAATAGGGCGAATAGTCAGTTGGGGCAGACGCGAAACTTTGTGATCTATCCATGAGCAGGTTGAAGTTCCGGTAACACGGAATGGAGGACCGAACCCGTTAGCGTTGAAAAGCTTTGGGATGACTTGTGGATAGGGGTGAAAGGCCAATCAAACTGAGAGATAGCTCGTTCTCCCCGAAATGTTTTTAGGAACAGCCTCAGATATAGAAGTTTACCAGAGGTAGAGCTACTGATTGGGCTAGGGGGTTTCATCGCCTACCAAACCCTGACAAACTCCGAATGCTGGTAAATATCTCTGGGAGTGAGGCTGCGGGCGCTAAGGTCCGTGGCCGAGAGGGAAATAACCCAGATTAGCAACTAAGGCCCCCAATACGTAGTTAAGTTGAACAAACGAGGTGAGACTTCAATAACAGCCAGGATGTTTGCTTGGAAGCAGCAATTCATTTAAAGAGTGCGTAACAGCTCACTGGTCGAGAGGTCTTGCACGGAAAATAATCGGGCATCAAACTACGAGCCGAAGTTCTAAAATTATACTTTTAGTATAATTGGTAGGGGAGCATTGAAACCAGCGTTGAAGGTGTGGCGTGAGCCATGTTGGAGCGGTTTCAAAAGAAAATGTAGGCATAAGTAACGATAAAAGGAGTGAAAAACTCCTTCGCCGAAAGTCTAAGGTTTCCTGATCAACGTTAATCGGATCAGGGTTAGTCTGGACCTTAGGAGCACCCGAAAGGGGAATCTGATGGGAAGCGGGTTAATAATCCCGCACCTGCTATACGATGAAAGTGACGCAGTGACGTGGTGGTTGCGAACAGACGGATGTTCGCCTGAGAGGAATCTTCGGAGGAATCGAAACCATAAAATTGCTGCCAAGAAAAGCGAGTATAGCAGCCAGTACCGCAAACCGACACAGGTAGACGGGATGAGTATTCTAAGGCGCTCGGGTGAGCCGTGGAGAAGGAACTAGGCAAATTGACGCTGTAACTTCGGGATAAAGCGTACCGCTGCGAAGCGGTCTCAGTAAAATGGTTCAACCAACTGTTTAACAAAAACACAGGGCCCTGCAAAATCGTAAGATGACGTATAGAGCCTGATACCTGCCCGGTGCCGGAAGGTTAAGGAAGGGGGTTAGGATTAAACCGAAGCTCTTGACTGAAGCCCCGGTAAACGGCGGCCGTAACTATAACGGTCCTAAGGTAGCGAAATTCCTTGTCGGGTAAGTTCCGACCTGCACGAATGGTCTAATGAGTTGAACACTGTCTCCTCCACGAGCCCGGTGAAATTGTAGTATCGGTGAAGATGCCGGTTACCCGCCACGGGACGGAAAGACCCCGTGAACCTTCACTACAACTTTGCATTGATTTTGAGCAACAAATGTGTAGGATAGTTGGGAGACTATGAAGTAGTGTCGCCAGGCATTATGGAGTCAACGTTGAAATACCAACCTTTTGTTGCTTAGAACCTAATCCCGCCAGAGGCGGGAGACATTGCATGGTGGGTAGTTTGACTGGGGTGGTCGCCTCCTAAAAAGTAACGGAGGCTCGCAAAGGTACCCTCAGTACGGTTGGTAATCGTACGCAGAGCGCATTAGTAGAAGGGTGCTTGACTGTGAGGCAGACAAGCCGAGCAGGTGCGAAAGCAGGCTAAAGTGATCCGGTGGTTCTGTATGGAAGGGCCATCGCTCAAAGGATAAAAGGTACTCCGGGGATAACAGGCTGATCTTACCCAAGAGCTCATATCGACGGTAAGGTTTGGCACCTCGATGTCGGTTCGTCACATCCTGGGGCTGGAGAAGGTCCCAAGGGTTCGGCTGTTCGCCGATTAAAGTGGCACGTGAACTGGGTTCAGAACGTCGCAAGACAGTTCGGTCCCTATCTGTGGTGGGCGTTAGTAAATTGAGTGGACGTGACCTTAGTACGAGAGGACCGGGTTGCATGTACCGCTGGTGTATCAGTTGTGCCGCCAGGTGCAATGCTGAGTAGCTATGTACAGTCAGGATAAACGCTGAAAGCATCTAAGCGTGAAACCTTCCACAAGATGAGTTTACTTTTAAGGGTCGTCAGAGACGATGACGTTGATAGGCTACAGATGTACAGCTGGTAACAGCAAAGTCGAGTAGTACTAATTACCCGTAAGCTTTATTTTTTTTATTTACACAAAACACTTCCCAATATGTTAACTTATTGAAGAGTTTATGGTGGTTATACCGAGGGTGTTCACCTCTTCCCATTCCGAACAGAGAAGTTAAGTCCCTCATGGCCAATGGTACTTGGGCCTTGTCCCTGGGAGAGTAGGTAGCTGCCGTATTTATCTTAAAG
>NZ_JAESDL010000051.1:0-5309 GCF_019249625.1 Hydrotalea lipotrueae
ATTCTTACTTAAAATATTACTATTCGTTTTAGCTTTTCAAGTAAAAGCAATCGTTTAAAATAGGAAACTTGAATTATTTAAAAAAATAAATGGAAAATTAACTGATGTTAATTTATTAGATCTGGTTATATTTTCATTTAACAGCTATGAAAAAGTACATAATATATCCAGTATAATTAAAAAATATGGTATACCCATTTGGGATATTTCAATTGTCATAAAAAATCAAAACGGATTTAATACATTAGTGACTCCAGTTATAAATGAGGAAAATAATACTAATGCATTGATATTTTTTTACAAATACAGTAATAATAAGATTTTATTCAAAATCGTAAGTAAAAATAATACACAGCCTTATGTTCAGAAATATGGAAACAAGGGAGCTACTATTTTTTCTGCATCTACACTTTTGGGCTTATTTAGTGCATCCAATAAAAATATACAATTGTTAAGTGATCTTGAAAAATCAATGCAGCTTTCAACAAATAATATTGCCAATAACGGATTAATAATATCATATATTTGCTGGGATTATACATGGGCATATTCTAATTCAGATGGTAGCGTAGTAGTTGGGGTTATGCCCCAATGCAGTTACCAGTTTACCATAAATTTGGGTGATATTATAAATATGGATGGCAGTTCAGGTTATCTTGATGATATTAATTGTGCAGAAAATTGCGCTATGATTTTTACTGATTTGGTTTCAAACTCTACGACAGCTTCCTATACAGTTTCTACACAGGTTGGAGATGTTGATGACTTTCGGAAATCTAAAATTATGCAATGGGTGATACTTACAAATCCCACTTTTCAACTAATTTCTTCAGAATCAGGTATTGTGAAATTAGTAGATAAGCAAAGTAATGTTTGGAATTGGGAGTCGTTAACACATCAAAATATTACAATGGTCGGCAATCCAATTGGTGGAGCGGTATCATTTAATCAGGGAGTTGGCACCCCCTCGTTTGTAGCAGGTACCCCTAATGTTTTATATGCGGGTATGTCACTTGATTTTAATGTTACTTATCATCCAATTTGTAATTGTACTCTTCCTAATTTACTGGATCAAAGTGTTAATTATAATTCCACAATCATTGGTTGGCCTGCAAAACCATAAATAAATTTTTGAGTTGTTTTATTTTTAAAAGATGAATAAATTATATACATTAATTATAATGTTACTTAGTTTAAATACAAAAATTGATTGCTTTCATTCTTCGGTAAATAGGAAGATTACAGGTTTTCAAATAATAGATTATTATGATATATATGTAACCAATAAAGATAGTCTCAATTCAATTAAATATATAAACTTTAATGATACTATTTCAGTTTTTAAATTAGAAAATTATACTTTGTATAAACTTAAACCAGTATATAATTTCCAAAATAATGCAAAAATATTTAATTCTGAACGTTATTTTTTATTCAGGAATTTTGATTCTTTGGGGTATTATTTTTCTTCTATTTATGATACTTCTCATGGAGTTTATTATCCGGTTGACTCGTTTTTAAGAGTAAATGCACATTACGGACAGATAAATAATTTTAAAGATTCACTGGCAAAGGATAGTTCATACTTATATGCTACGATACACTATGGAAATAACATTTTGCTGGAAAAATATGTGCATTTTGATAATTACAAAGGGGAAAATTCTTTTGATTCATTTTATTTATATTATGATTCATTTATGAGAAATATTCCATATAGTTTTTCTAACTATATGGATAACCTAATGAAAATGAAGCTTTTCAAAATAGAAATTATCTTCAATAAAATGGTAGATATTGAAACCGGGTTTACTATACCTAAAAGGAGAATTTTTATTGAACTTCGTAAAATGGACCCTATGCCAGATGAAAATATTTATAATACTTTTATAAGATTTTTAAAACAAGCAAACATTTCTCTTTTTGTAAGCTCATTTTTGCAGGTACAATCATTTTTTAAATTCAATTGATAAAAAAGCTTTGTTTGCATAATTGTGTTTTACTTTATCATATGTTTTGTATTGATTACTTATTAAATGGTATTGATTACTTATTAAATATCTATGATTACAAAGTATAGCATTTTTTCACTTTTTTTAATAATCTTACTCCCAACTACACCCAATAGGGGCGCCTGGTGGCGGTTCAACCGGTTGTGGCAGTTGCATTTTTTCAGGATGTTCTACTCGTTCAACTGCATAGCTGTAGTGTGCTGCTAAGCTTGGCCTCGCTGCAATTTGCCTGGCAGCCCATTTTTTTAAATCGGTTAACCTGCTGTAACAAATGGCTTTTACCGCATAATTGGCTTTTTTATCCTGATACAAATTCAGTAGCCAGCTAATTACCTGTTGTTGTGTTTGCAGTTGTATCTGTAGAGCCAAATCTTTTGATAAGGGTTCCTTCCAAGTTTGTTGTATAATGGCATCCAATACATCATCCCAACCCAGCGTATGCGCAATAGCTTTGTTTTCTACCAATCTATTGGCACGTTCGGGGTTGAATAAAAAACCCATCTCAAAATTTACCAGGGCTTCTGCAGCCGATAATGCATCAAACGCCGGCGCAGTTCTTTTCTCAAATAACTCACCCACATTGTAATACATGGGCGGACGCGGTGGTATTAATTGAATAATTTGATTAGATAGCGTTAATACATTGGGCGATAAGCATTGCAATGCACCATTCAATGCTTTTTGTTGCACTTCCATTGGTAATATATCCGGTTTTTGTTGTAACGCATCACCTCTAACTGAATAACTGTAATTCATTCCGCCAATTAATTTACAAACGGCTTCTAATTGGTAACGATGAAAATTGTATAAGGGTACCAATGCGTCTTCTAATTTAGCCAAAGGTGTTCCAACGGTTATGGCTTGCTGTGAAAAGTTATCAAGTGCTTTTGCTCTAACTTTCAACAATGTATTCAATTCATCAACCGCATCTTTTCCATTATCCCATAAATGTGCATAAGGGTGCATTCCTCCGGTAGCACGGGCATCCATATCGGCAATAAATAAAATACCATCTTTTGTATTCTTCTTTAAAATACTATCTAATGCCCGAGGTTCGTTTGTTCCGGGTTTAAATTGGGCATATCCATAAGTAATGGCCCTTTTATCCCATTCACCAATGCCATTGGTATAAGCGGTTGAAAAATCAATTTCATTGTTATTGTTTACAAAAACATCGGGATGCGGATAATCCATTACAGAAGCGCGGTTGTTGTAGCTGGAAGCGTAATTGTGTTGTAAGCCCAAAGTATGGCCAACTTCATGTGCGGCCAATTGCCGTAAACGCTGCAGGGCTGTGGCTTGCATAACAGAGGAAACGGGTTGTGTGGTTGAAAAAGGTGAAAGCAATGCAGTATAAATTAAATAATCCTGCCGAACACGCAAAGAACCTAAGGTTACCTGTCCTTTTATAATTTCTCCGGTTCTGGGGTCGGTAATAGAAGCGCCATAGCTCCAGCCTCGAGTAGAGCGGTGTACCCAATTAATAACATTGTAACGAATATCCATCGGATCAGCCGAATCGGGTAATACTTTTACTTGGAATGCGTTTTTAAAACCAGCGGCTTCAAAGGCTTCATTCCACCAAGAAGCGCCTTCTATTAATGCGGAACGAATGGGTTCCGGTGTTCCATTATCTACATAATAAATAATGGGGTTTACCGGTTCGCTGATTGCCTGATTGGGATATTTTTTGATGAGCCGGTGCCTGTTAATAAACATTTGTTGAATTTGTTCAGAAAAGGGACTACTAAAATCGTAATAACTCATTCCAAAATAGCCGCTGCGAATATCGTAGCGCCTTGGTGTATAACCATGATCGGGTAATTGTACAAATGAATGGTGCATTCTAACGGTAATAGCCTCTTTCGATGGGGTAACTGAGGTAATCATTTTTCCTGCATCATCACCACCGGTAAATGTAATGGTAGCTTCTAATTCAGTATTCAGCGGAAAATTTTTTGTGTTGGGTAAGTAAATGGCCGATCGGCTTTCATTAAACTGATAAGTGCCCTGCTTCATTTCTTTTATTTTAGCAGCAACACCTTGTGCATCGCGTAATAAGAATGGGGTTACATCAATTAAATATTGATTGCCATCCTGTGCTGCAATATCAAAACTGCCTAAGACAGATTGTGCAAACGATTCTGCAACAGCTCGTTGCTCATTTTTATCATTAGTTGTTGCCCTATAAGCCTCATTGGGTTGTATGAGTAATAATTTTTTTCCTGCTTTGGTGAAAGATACAATTCTTGAATTGCCAATCAGCCCTCGGTCAAAGCCCAAATCATTGGAACCAATGCCTGCAGGCAAACTGTTTACATATAAAAATTGTGTGTCAGATTTATCAACCAGCATCCATATTTTTCCGGTTGCATCATCCCACCAAAAAGGGAAGAACCCATTATAGGCTTTCATGTGCGCTGTTTTGGCCGCGATGGTACCATTGTTTTGTGCAGAGGCCTGTTGTATACAACAGCATAGCAGAAATATGCTAATTATTTTATTCATGGCAGTTGTTTTGTGAATTAAAGATATTGAATAAGCTCAATGAAAAGTAAATCGATTGATGGATGGCGATTTCATTGGTGTGAAAATAATTCTTTGGTTAATGCATATTAGTTTTTTAAATTATAATCTGTAAAACCTCAGCGGTATTCATTTTCAGGTTTAGGTTACAATAAAAAAGCCGTCTCCCATTTAAGGAGAAGGCTTACTGATTTTTAGTTGCAATGTTTAGAATTAAGCGCCGGCAGTGGGCGTGTTATTTTCGCTCGCTTCTGTATGGCTTACTTCTACCATTGGCATTGCCATTTCCTGAACTACTGTAGGTGCTGCAACAGGAGCAGTAGCTTTTTTTACTGACTTTTTAGGTGTGGCTTTTTTAGCAACTGCTTTTTTAGGAGCGGCTTTCTTCACCGCTTTTTTGGGAGTAGCTTTCTTAACAACCTTTTTAAGAGCAGCTTTTTTTACTGACTTTTTAGCAACTACTTTTTTAGGAGCAGCTTTTTTTAGTACCTTTTTGGGGGTTGCCTTTTTAGCAACTGCTTTTTTGGGCGCTATCTTTTTTTTGCTTGCTTTTGCCATAATAGGTGTGTTTGTGTAATGGTGAAATAATTTGATACGAAAGTTAAATAATATCTTTTATAAAATTGCATTCTTTCTATAAAAAGAGATAAATATTTTTATTATTGTCCGGCAAAATTTAACTTAAAAATCGCTGTAATCCTTTGCTGTAAAGAATTACAGGCTAAAAAATGGTTGTTTCAAAATTGGAGGGAGTACCCCATCTTTTGAAAT
>NZ_JAESDL010000052.1:0-5074 GCF_019249625.1 Hydrotalea lipotrueae
AACACAATGAAATGGGGCAACGGTTTGGCAAAATGAAGTTGCTGTAAAAAATGTACCGCGTTGTTAAACAAAGCAATTGATAAGGATGGAAAGCAACGTTGTATGTGATGCCTTACCAAAATTGCTACATCAGATTGACTTTGATAAATAAAAACTTTCATTCAAAATGTTTTTGTAAATATAGCATATATATATATATATATATATAGCTTAATTTTTTTAAGTAGGGAATTCCCTACAAAATTCAATTTTTAGTAAATTGTAGGGATTCCCCTACATAGTGCATATTACTAAAATTATTAAGTTTACAAAAAAAATATATTTATGGTATATAGTTTTAACACATCCTTAGATGCGGTAGCTATAAAATACGCTAAATTGAAAAGGATACCAATAACAGCATCGCAAATAAAACAATCACTTTTAGAACATCCATTTTATCCCAGCTTATTAAGCCTAAGCGATACCTTTTCAAAATTTAACCTAAACAACGCGGCTTTTAAATTAAAAGCAACACAAGTAGAAAGCTTAGAAACACCATTTATTGCCTTTCATCAGGTAGAAAATGTGGGTAAAGATTTTATTTTAGTACAAGACATCAACAAAAATGACGTTACTTTTTATCATAACCGGGTTAATCAAAAAACCATATCGAAAGAACAGTTTTTACAATCATTTCAACAAATTGTTTGGGTAACAGAAAATGCTACTCAAAAAAATAATCAGCAATATAAGGAATATAAAAAAGAAGAAATGTACGCAAGGTTAAAGCAGTGGATAGCCATTGTTGCAGGCATTGCAGCCATTGCAGGATTAATGGTACTTAACCTATCAATACCTTTCAATAGCTATATTCCATATATAGCCATTGTATGTATTAAGCTAATTGGAATTCTAGCAACCAGCCTACTGTTGGTATATGAAATTGACCAAAATAATCCATTTATAAAAAATTTATGCGGTATTGGTAAGAAAACAAATTGTGGCGCTATTCTACATAGTAAAGCTTCAAAAATTGCCGGAATATCCTGGAGTGAATTAGGCTTTATTTATTTTTCAGCCACATGTATTTTTTTACTGCTACCCGGCTTAAATTTAGATAATAAATTTTCTATTATAGCCTTATTGAGTGTCTGTGTAAGCCCTTATATTATTTTTAGTATTTATTATCAATGGAAAGTGATGAAACAATGGTGCCCTTTGTGTTTAATAGTTCAATCAGCACTTTTACTGGAACTGCTTTGGTCGGTTATTTATGTTGGCATATTTACAAAAATATCTGATTTAACAATTTTCAACTTAAATATGCTGGCTTCATTTTTTATTGCAATCGTTTTACCAACAAATTACTTATTCTTTTTAAAACCAGTATTTCAAGATGCCAAAAAATATCAGTTATATTATCAGGCTTATAGAAGAACTCATTTTAATCCCGACGTATTCAATGGTTTGTTAGTACTTCAGCCAACTGCACTTGATGGCTGGCAAAATATTGGCATAACAATCGGCAATCCGGAAGGTAAAATCATCATCATCAAAGTTTGCAATCCCTATTGTAACCCCTGCTCAAAAGCACATCCCGTTCTGGAAGAACTCATCCATTCAAATAAGGATATTCAGGTTAAAATAATTTTTTTATCCAGTTCTAAAGGAGAAATAGTTGTAAACCATTTAATGGGTATATATGCAGAAGGTGATGAGTTAAAGACAAAAAATGCATTAGATGCCTGGTACTTATCGCCGGAAAAAGATTATGAACAATTTGCCTCCAAATTTCCTGTAAAAGTGTCTTTAAAAGACCAGCAGGAAAAAGTAAATGCGATGAATCAATGGGTTCGTGAGGCAGCCATTGCATTTACACCCACACTATTTATCAATGGTTACAGATTGCCGGAAGATTATTCCATTGAAGATTTAAAAAATATCATCAATTAAATAAAGTTATGAAAGCTTTTCTTTTGGTTACGTTCGCTAAAAGAAAATATCCGGTGGAACGCCTGCTGCGAAGTACAAGCAGCATACCGGATAAGCCAACGCCGGGTGATGCGTTAATCTCCCGGCAAACATTCAATCACTTTAAAATTTAAAAAAATGCAAACAAAAAAAATGAGCCTTGCCGACTTACAACAGCAATTGAGCAGGGCAGAAATGAAATAAATTAAAGCGGGTGGTAACTTAGATCAGGGCTTATCTGGCACACAGGGATATATGTGTTGCTGGACCGGCACTTCCAACTGTAGTATTTGCCAACCTGCTGCACGTCCGGATTGTGCCTCTGGCGCAACTGCAGTTGAATGTTAAATAATACTAACAGTTGAAGCTTTTATTTTTTACCAGAGGGAAATATAGATTTCCTTCTGGTTTATACACCTAAACTTAAGGTTATGAAATATACATTCGTATGGTTACTTATTTATTTTTTTTATGGATGTACGTCACCCAATAAAAATGCTATTGCTATTGTGAATGCCCCAGACATTGAAAAAAATATCATGAGTTGGTTGTATTATGAACGTGATTACATGAATTGGTCGGCAGACTGCATTGCTTTCAATGAAAAAGACAGCCTGATTACCAAAAAAGAATTTTTAAAACAGTTAGTGACGGGTCAATATATACCAGTGAGATTAAAAAGCAAAGACAGTACTATTCAATATCAATTAGCCATAGCCCATAATGCGGAAGTTGGGAATCTGATTCGCAATAAAGCTATTGTTGAATCACATTATGATTCTATGCGCGGTATGTCACTACCTAACTTTAATTTCAAAACGATAAACGGAGTCATCGTTGGTAACAATAGTACACCACGGAGAACCTATGCAGTAAATTGCTGGTTTATTCATTGTAAATCCTGTGTTGCTGAATTTCCTCAATTGAATGAATTGGTAGATGCATACAACAACAGACTTGATATTGGTTTTTTAGGTCTAGCATTTGATAGTGCAGATAGCATCAAAGCATTTTTACCTAATCATCCGTTTAAATATACCATCATCCCTAATAAAGAAAAATATTTAATGGACACATTACAAATCATGGGTTTTCCAACGCAGTTAATAGTAGATAGTACAGGCCATATCATGAATGTATATTCTAATTTAAATGAAATGAAAGCGGCACTAAAACATTTGTAGGCTATTAAAATGTAAAAAATAGAAATTTTATGAGTAGGCATACATACTATCTTCTTTTGATTGCATTCCCTAAAAAAATATCCGGTGGAAAGCCTGCTGCGAAGTACAAGCAGCATACCGGGTAAGCCAACGCCGGGTGATGCTTTAAGCTCACGGCAAACATTCAATCACTTTTAAATGTAAAAAAATGACAACAGAAAAAATTAGTCTTGCTGATTTGCAGCAGCAATTGAGCTGGGCAGAAATGAAACAAATTAAAGCGGGAGAAGATTTTGGCTGTGGCACCAGCATTTCTTGTGATGGGAAAGCATCTGGTGATGCATGTGGAACAAAATCCTGTATTTGCGAAGTGCATTCTGGCGGTCTTTGGTGTACCTCTCAGTTAGCCAGCCTTATGTAATAAGATTTATTTTCTCATTCCCTTTTTATCAGCATACATTTTTTAAATGTATGCTGAGTTTTAAAACGATCTATTTATGATAAGATTAATTTTTCAGCTCCCATTGATTTGTTCTTTAAGCATAGCATCTGCTCAAACCAATTGCCACATTAGTGGAACCATCAATAAAATAGAAAAAGGATATTTAAAATTAGTGAAAAATATAGAAAATAATGAGTTGGCTACATCTGTACTATATCAGGGTAATCAGTTTCCCGATACCATACAAGTAAACAAACATCATTTTACCATTAGCGGGTATATTCTGCAACCGGCTTTGTACAGATTAATCAATGTTGAAAATGATTTTATTACTGAACCGTTTTTTATTGACACAGGATACCAAAATATTACTTTTCAACAAGCCGCCAACCACAATCCTTTTGATGTAGGTTGGGGTGTTGAGATAAGTAATAATTCAATTCAAGATACATTCATACATTATTTGAGTTTGTTTGATATTGTAAATAAAAACATTTTAACGCTTTACGATACCACCAATTGCAATGTCATAGAAAATATCGCAGATAGAAAAGTATGTACTATGCATTTTGAATTACAAAGAAACAATTACAGAAACCAACGGGATAGTATTTTAGTAGATTATATAAAAGCGCATCCAAATGCTAATATTAACCCATGGATATTGTATTGGAATATGAACAAAATGGGCTATCGAGTTGCTTATGAAAAATTATTACAACAAAATGGACTATTTCCCACGCCAATTCAGCAGATATTAATTACCTTCTTAGAGCAATTGCGTACAAAAACCATTGGAGAACCTTTTCCATTATTGCATTTTATTCAGGCAAAAGTGCCTGGATGGAAGCGTGACATACCTGCATACACATTAGTTGATTTTTGGTACAGCAGTTGCAGCCCGTGTATTGGGCAATTTGAATTATTGAAACCTATTTACAAACAATACCATACCAAAGGATTTGAAATAATAGCTATTACAACCGATGGAGCTTCTACATTACAACAATATAAAGCAGTTTTAGCACAAAAACAATATCCCTGGAGGCAATGTATTGATACAGCCGGCAAACAGGCACAATCCATTTATATTCAGAGTTATCCCAGTAACTTTTTAATTAACCAACAGGGAAAAATTGTAGCAATAAATATTACACCTGAACGATTAGCTACTTTTTTAAAAAACGAATTGTTGTAAAAAATTTAGGTAAAACCGGCATGCTAATTTCAATTCCATCAAAAAGGTAAATACAGACATTGGATCCCGTGTTAATTTTCACTAATTGAGAAAATTGTAGGGATTCCCCTACTATAGTTTTCAAAATAAAACATATATTTTTATGCTGCATTTGCCGGTTATCATCCGGAAAATAAATATTGATGCTTTCAATGGCCATTGAATAGGTGTAATCTTCTCCTTACCAGAATAAATAGGAATAATTAGAGCGTATCTCAAAAGTAGTTTCTTAATAATATAATTGTACAAGCTAATTGTACAAATCCGAGAAAATTAGCA
>NZ_JAESDL010000053.1:0-4929 GCF_019249625.1 Hydrotalea lipotrueae
CATAAATGTCGTTTCTCTTATAAACGGCAAATTCATTCAATTTATTACAAAAAACATACTTTTGAGACATGCTCTATAAGATTTAGGAAAATTACTAAAGATATATTATAAATAATGTATTAGTTTCGGTTGTTCTTTATGTTTAACGAAAAGGCATATAAATAAAAATCATATAGTAGAATAATAAAAATAAAGAAACTAAGCAATGGAAAATATGAAAGATTAAAACATATTGTAAAAGTATTTTGGTAATCTACCAAATTTACAAGTTAAGAGTATAAAATAAATTTATAATAAATCAGTAGAATTGAATTAATATAAAATTATGGTGAAATTAAATATTTTAAAAAAGTTATTACGACTAGATTGGGTTTTGAAAATAAATTAACTTAAAAAAATATTAATAGCATTTTTAAAAGGCAGAAAAAATAAAACTGCAAGACAAACTTTATGAAAGATTTACAACTTAAAAATAAAAACCTTTAAGCCAAATGTAAACTTTAGTAATAATAAAAAGACTATACAAAATGAAGAAATAATTTGGGAGAATAATATTAAATACTATTAAAACTGCGATAATTATAATAAAAAATTACAGATGGAGTGTTTTATAAATATAATTTGGTTCTGCTTCAAAAAATTAAACCATAATCCTTCCAAATATCAATATATTTTTATTATAATATGTTTTATAATTGTATTTGTATTATTCAATTTAAACAATGTATTTGGACAAAGCCTGAAAGGAAAAATTGTAACTGCTAATAATACACCGATAGAATTTGTTACTGTTTCATTATTAAAAGATACTATTAATCTTGAAAACACAATAACAGACAGTAATGGTGTTTATCGTTTCACAAGACTTAAAATTGGACATTATAAATTATCGGTTTCACATATAAATTATGAAAATAAAGAAACAGCTTTTAATATGTTAAACGACACTATAATAAATGTTATGCTATTTCTTAAATCAAAAGAGCTTAAAGAAATAGCGGTATCAGGAAAAAAGCCGCTTATACAAAGAAAAGTTGACAGAATAATATTTAATGTAGAAAATAGTTTAACTGCAATTGGCTCAAATGCTTTAGAAGCAATAAGTAAAGCGCCGGGAGTTCGTGTTATTAACAATACAATTTCATTAGTTGGCAAAAGTAAGTTAGCGATTATGTTTAATGGACGACTATCTCAACTGACAGGAGACGATTTAATAAACTATTTAAAATCCACTTCAGCAAATGATATTTCTACAATAGAAGTTATTACAAATCCTCCAGCAAAATATGATGCAGAAGGAAATAGTGGCTTAATCAATATTATAACAAAAAAAAATACACAACTCGGATATAACTGCTCTGTACAATTAGGTGATGCACAATCTACTTATAATACGCTGTTAGGTGGAGTGAATTTAAATTATAATAAGGAAAAAAATAAACTGTACACTTTATTCAATGCAGGTAACGGATCAACCGCACCAATAGAGAAAAACATAATTTTTTATCCAACCCAAACATGGAAGAAAACCAATAATCGAAGAGACTACAACAGATATATTACAGGCACAATCGGTTATGATTATCAACCCAATGCTAAAACTGCAGCAGGATTTAATTATTCATTTGGCGCTCTTTCCCCTAACATGAAAGAAGCAATAAGTACACCAATATATAATTTATTCAATACCATTGATTCATCAATAAATACAAATGCCAATTCAACTAGAAATATTAACTATCAATCAGTAAATATTCATTTTGAAAATAAAATAGATAGTGTTGGAAAAAAAATAACGATTGATGGAGATTGGTACTTTTATCAGGATAACAATGAAAGAAAATTTACCAATGAAAATTATAATGCAAATGGGGAACTAATGCCAAATACATTAACTCAATATTTGTCGGGCAGCAAACAAAATATAAATTTATATACTTTAAATATTGTTGCAGATCTTCCATTTAAAGCATATAAAATTTCAGTTGGTGGAAAATTATCTTTTATTAATAACAAAAGTGATGTTTCATTTTATCAACGGATCAATAATAGATATGCATTTGACAATTCTAATTCAAATAATTTTATATATAATGAAAATACACAGGCAATTTTTGCTAATTTTAGTAAAACAATAAAGAAATTTGACTTTCAAGTGGGTTTACGGTCTGAAAATACAGGCACAACAGGAATTTCACAAAACAATAATCAGACTACAAAAAATTCATATTTTAAATTTTTTCCAACAGCCTATATAACATACAATTTAAATGATATGAATTCATTTTCTTTAAGTTATGGCAAAAGAATAAACAGACCCAGCTACTATAAATTAAATCCATTCAAATGGTATACTAATAGTTACTCATATTCAGAGGGAAATCCTTTTTTGCAACCATCATTTAATAATAATTTTGAAATATCACATACTTATAATAATTTTTTAACAACAGCTCTTTCTGTGAGCAATGAAAATAACAGATTTGACCAAATAACAATTGTACAAAATAATACAAATCTACAAATTACAAAGTATCTTAATTTTTTAAAAACTTATACCTATCAATTAAGTTCATCAGTGTTTATTAATAAAATAAATTGGCTTGAAACTAATAATCAGTTTCAAATATTTTATTCCGTTTCAAAGTCCAGCCTACCCGAAACTAAGCCGATAATTAAAGGTTGGGGGGGGTATGTCTCATCAGATAATCAAATCGTATTCAATAAAGTTAGAACAATACTAGGGGAATTAAATTTTTGGTACCAATTTCCATATATAGATGGACTAGATAAATCATCTGGCTATTATAACATTGATGCCGCTATTAAATTTTTAGTCCATAAAAAGAAACTACAGGTTACAATAAGTGGAAATGATATTTTAAAATCAAACAAACCAATTTATTATAGTCTTTTTAACAATATAAAACAACAGAACAATAACTACTATGATAATCAACAAATAAATATTTCTATATTATACAAATTTGGTAACCAGAAAATAAAGAAAAATTATAGACAAATAAACAATTCAGAAGAAACCAAAAGAATAAATTAAAATTTTCCGGAAAATGCGAGTATGAAGCATTAAAATTCATATCATGTTCAACAAATACCTAATAACATTAAACTTTGGTAATTTTTTAAAACTAAATTTTTTAAAATGAAGAATTCAAATTTGGAAAGTGCTCTCAAAAAATTAAATGAACATCAAGCTGGAATACCAAAAAATGAGAAAGGTGTTTCATTTTTGAGTAAGGACGATGCTAACAAAGTAAAGGGCGGAGTAGCTGCACCATCAGGATGCAATAAAGGTGGTTTTTCTTGTCCAATGTTTACGTCATGTGGCAAATTTTAGCTTGCCCACTTGTGGGGTTAATTTTTTAACCCCACAATTTTATTAATCATTAAATTTTTAAAAATGAATTTTAAACTATCACATTATGTTATTTTTTCAGATATAATCGATGAAAAAAACAATAGATTAATTTATACAACTAGAACTGGCTCTTTATTAAAAATTTCTGACAAAGTCTATTCACATTTGTTAAATAATGATTTTACAAACATCTCTAATGATGATATTATGCCATTAATTTTAAATGAGGCAATAGTAGATAATAATGAAGACGAATTTAAAGAAGTATTACAGAGAAACAGATTGGCTATTAAAGACAAGAGATTAGTAGCTTTTACCATACAACCAACAGGAAATTGTCAGTTAGGATGTAACTATTGCGGTCAAGTACACTCAAAGAAAACTATGAACGATTTAATAAAAAATAAAGTTGTTGAAAGAATTATTAAAAAAGTATCTGCTAAGCACATCACAGGACTTACTGTGGAATGGTATGGCGGTGAGCCTCTAATGGGTTTTGCAAAAATTATGGAGATAAGTAAAGATTTAATAGATTATGCTGAAAGAAATAACAAAACATATTTTGCAAGTATAATTACAAATGGACTTAGCCTAAAACTCCCAATTTTCAAAAAATTGGTTAAGGATTGTCAAATTAAACTTTTTCAAATTACGTTAGATGGCTTAGCTGAGACACATGATAAGCGACGTATTACAAAACAGGGTGAAAAAACATTTGATATTATTTTTGATAATATCAAAGCAGTGATTAATAGCAAGGAGTATGATGATAGTGATTGCGGAATTCTAATCCGTATTAATATTGATAAGACTAATGGTGACAATGTTACTAGGTTAATTGATTTACTTGCTCAATATGGATTTCATGAAAAAGGTGTAGCTTTTGAATTTAGCCCTGTAGTAAATTGGGGCGGCAATAATGCAGCCAAGAATAGTTACTCTCCAAAAGATTTCGGAAACTTAGAAATAGATTGGATACTTCATGCAATAAAAAAAGGATTTAAATATAAAACAGTTCTTCCATCCTTAAATCCAATAGTTTGCCAAGTTGTAGATAAAGAATCAGAGGTTTTTGACGCTGATGGAAATATTTATCCTTGCTACGAATTTCCATATACTCCAAAATATGAAAATGATAACTATAAAATAGGCAATATAATGTTTCCTGAAGAATCTTTTAACAATAATGCAATAACTAGAAATTGGAATACTGATATAGAAAAAGGTATCTCATTTTGTCCGACATGCAATTTATTTCCTGTATGTGGTGGAGGGTGTCCTAAAATTTGGTATAACAATGAAGTCGCATGTCCCTCTTTCAAAACAAATATTAAAGATAGAGTTGTTTTAGAATATATATTAAAACATGAAAAGTGTCAGGAAATTATTTCTAGTTTATAATTTATTAAAAATAAGATTAATATGAATATTAAAGAAACAGATATATTAACAAATGTGTCTAAAATTAGAGCATTTGAAAGAAAACATATATTCTTTAGCGTTTTGGAATTTAACGATAAATACTCTACCTGTCTCTTATACACATCTGA
>NZ_JAESDL010000054.1:0-4819 GCF_019249625.1 Hydrotalea lipotrueae
AGACCTCAATTTACTAATTTATTTAGTTATTTCACCCCCCTATCTCTTATTTGTAAATGTTCTACCTAATCCTAAAATAAAATTTTATTCAAAAGAATCAAATAATTGATTCTTTTTTTTATTTTCATTTATGAATTTTATTGCGTTATCAATTTTAATGACTAGTTGGCTTACATCTTTAATATACCATATTAAAGAATCTAAGCCTAATAAATTATTCTCATTTGCTATTTTTTTATTGGTTACATTTATTATTGAAATTACAGGAGCCTACCTCAGTTCAAAAGTTATTTCTACCATCCCATTATATAATATTTTTACCACTTTTGAATTCCTATTTTATATATACACCATTCGCCAATTCATTCACCGTCCAATAGCAAAAAAAATATTTATATATATCATCATAGTGTATGGCCTTGCGGCATTTATCAATATTTTCTTTATCCAGGGCATCATGGTATTTCATACCATTACCTATGCAGCCGGTTGTTTGGTAGTAGTATTTTGTGCAGTGTATTATTTTTTTGAAATTTTGTTCCGCCCCACACCGGTTACCCTGGTGCGTATGCCGGACTTCTGGATTTGCAGTGGTTTATTATTTTATTATGCGGTGAGCTTCCCTATGTATGGTTTTGTGAATTATGTGATGAGTTTACCACATACTTTATTAAAAAATTTTAATCTTTTCATTCAGATTTTGAATATTATATTGTATACAATGTTTAGTATTGCATTCTTATGCCGATTCAAGGTAACGAAATCACCTCTATCATTGTACTTGGAACCGTACTAGGTTTTAGTCTGGTAGGTTTCATTGTGGGCATGGTATTGTTGTACCAACGGCGCCAGCATAATTTTTTACGGGAAATGACCTTGTTGAAACAAAGGCACGAACAGCAAATTTTAAGGGAAAGAATTTTGGTGCAGGAACGTACCATGACCAATATTGCGCAGGAACTGCACGATAGCATTGGCCAGCAATTACAGGTTATTAAATTAACGGTAAGTACTGCCCGCATTATGCTTCAAAAACCTGAGGCTAAAGAAATGCTGATAAGCTCTGCCAATAGTTTGAAGTTTGTAATTGCCGATATATCGCGCCTCACTAAAACCCTGCATACCGAAAAAGCAGAAAAAATTAATCTGGAATTCTCCATTTCAAATGAAGTAGACCGTTTAAGAGAAAGTGGCAAATACCAGGTAAAATTTGAATACCCTACCAGTAATTTTCAGGTAAAATTTAATGAAGAAACCAATATATTTTTATTCCGCATGTTTCAGGAAGCACTCAGTAATATTATTAAACATGCGCATGCTACTGCTATTGATATTTGTATGTATTATCCGGAAGAAAATAAATTTGTTTTGAGTATTAAAGATAATGGCGTGGGCTTTAGTATAAAAGAAAAAATGGAAGAAGCATCTAAAAACTCCGGGCTTGGGTTAAGCAATTTATATAACCGGGCAAAAATGATTAATGCAGAAATAGAAATTAGCAGTATCTTAGAGTACGGAACTGAAATTAAAATAATTTTACCGCTATCAACCACCCATATTTTACAACAAAACGCTGACTTATGATTGGCAATGCCAATAATATACCATCCTATAAAGTAGCAGTAGTTGACGATCATGTTTTATTACGCAGTGCTTTAGCCCGTTTAATTTGCAGTTACGAAAATTATACCGTTGCTTTTGAAGCCAGTAATGGTAAAGAATTTATTGAAAAATTAAGTAAACAGGTATTGCCCGATATTGTGCTGTTAGATATTAATATGCCTGAAATGGATGGTTATGAAACGGCCCGTTGGTTAACCAAACACCATCCGCACATTAAAATATTGGCGCTTTCAATGGAAAGCGATGATACCAATATTATTCAAATGATAAAATTAGGAGCCAAAGGGTTTTTAATGAAGAATGTAGAACCGGAAGAATTGAATGGCGCTTTAGATTCAGTGTTGGACAAAGATTTTTATTTATCTGATACCATTTCCGGTAAAGTAATCAGTGGTTTGCAAAGTGGCGCCCAGAAAGCCTCTGAACCCGAAACACTCACCGAAAAAGAAAAAGATTTTTTACGTTTAATTTGTACCGAATTAACCTATAAAGATATTGCCGAACGTTTATTCATCAGTCCCCGAACTTTAGATGATTACCGCAATGCCCTTTTTGAAAAGCTGAATGTACACAGCCGCATGGGCCTGGCCATTTATGCATTAAGAAATAAACTGGTAGATATTAATCAGTTGTAATTCATTTGAAACCATTGCTCAGTTATGCACTACCCAATGTTATAATTCAATAACGGAGCCACCGGTTTAAGTTCCAAGAAGTTTCTTCCCTATTATTTACTCAAATTCATACTTCTTTCCTTGTACAGGGTTCTGAAGTAAGGGTCACGTAAATCTTTAATAAACCGGATGGCTTCGCCGGTGCTTTTCATTTCAGGACCCAGCTCTTTACTTACACCGGGGAACTTATCGAAACTGAATACCGGTTCTTTAATGGCATAGCCGTCTAATTTCTTTTCAATCACAAAATCGGTCAATTTTGCAGCACCCAGCATTACTTTGGTAGCTATGTTTAAATAAGGCACCTGATGGGCTTTTGCAATAAATGGTGTGGTACGGCTGGCTCGGGGATTGGCTTCAATCACATACACCGTATTGCCTTTAATGGCAAATTGTATATTAATCAACCCTTTTATATTTAAAGCACGTGCAATTTTCTCGCTGTAATACTCCATAGTTTCCACCAACAAAGGGCTTAGGTTAAATGCGGGCAACACGGCATTGCTATCGCCACTGTGAATACCTGCCGGCTCTATATGTTCCATCACACCCATTACATGAAAGTTTTCGCCATCAAAAATGGCATCTACTTCTGCTTCCTGGCAACGGTCTAAAAAATGGTCAATTAATATTTTATTATCCGGAATATGTTTTAAAAGGCTCACTACTGCTTTTTCAACTTCCTCATCATTAATTACAATCCGCATTCTTTGTCCGCCTAAAACATAACTCGGCCTTACCAAAACAGGATAGCCCACTCTGTTGGCCACTTCAATAGCTTCATCGGCAGTAAAAGCGGTGCCATATTCAGGATAAGGAATATCCAATTGTTTCAACAAATCGCTAAAACGGCCGCGGTCTTCGGCAATATCCATATCATCGAATGAGGTGCCAATGATTTTAATCCCTTTTTCATATAAGCGTTTCGATAATTTCAATGCGGTTTGTCCGCCCAATTGCACAATAACCCCTTCTGGTTGCTCTAATTCAATAATTTCCCACAAATGTTCCCAAAACACTGGTTCAAAATACAATTTATCGGCCATATCAAAATCGGTAGATACGGTTTCAGGATTACAGTTTACCATAATGGCTTCATATCCACATTCTTTAATGGCTAATAAGCCGTGCACACAGCAGTAATCGAATTCAATACCCTGGCCAATTCTGTTGGGGCCGCTTCCTAAAACAATGATTTTTTTTCGTGCAGATGGGATGGATTCGTTGTGAAGAAGGTTATTGCTCATGAGTATGAAATTGTGCAAATGTAACAACCTCTCATTTTTTTGAGCATATTTTTTTGAATGAAATATGAAAATAGAAAAATGAAGCATACAAAACACAGATTGGAAAGTTTTGGGCGATATGCCTTTTAAGTAAATTTTTTCTCGCAAAGAAATGATACCAAAAAAACCTTTGCTGGCTTCGCGAACAATCTTAGCGTGCTTTGCGTGCAACTTATTTTTTCTCGCAAAGAGCGCAAAGAAATGATACCAAAAAAAACCTTGCGGGCTTCGAGAACAATCTTAGCGTGCTTTGCGTGAAACATATTTTTTCTCGCAAAGAGCACAAAGAAATCATACTTCCAAAAAAACCTTGCGGGCTTCGCGAACAACCTTAGTGTGCTTTGCGGGCAACTTATTTTTTCTCGCAAAGAGCGCAAAGAAATGATACCAAAAAAAACCTTACGGGCTTCGAGAACAACCTTAGCGTGCTTTGCGGGCAACTTATTTTTTCTCGCAATGAGCACAAAGAAATGATACCAAAAAAACCTTTGCGGGCTTCGCGAACAACCTTAGCGTGCTTTGCATGCAACTTATTTTTTCTCTTTCTCGCAAAGAGCACAAAGAAATGATACCAATAAAAACTTTACGGGCATCGAGAACAACCTTAGCGTGCTTTGCGTGAAACTTATTTTTTCTCGCAAAGAGCACAAAGAAATGATACCAATAAAAACTTTACGGGCTTCGCGAACAATCTTAGCGTGCTTTGCGTGAAACATATTTTTTCTCGCAAAGAGCACAAAGAAATGATACCAAAAAAAACCTTGCGGGCTTCGCGAACAACCTTAGTGTGCTTTGCGGGCAACTTATTTTTTCTCGCAATGAGCACAAAGAAATCATACTCCCAAAAAAACTTTGCGGGCTTCGCGAACAATCTTAGCGTGCTTCGCGTGCAACTTATTTTTTCTTGCAAAGAGCACAAAGAAATGATACCAAAAAAAACCTTGCGGGCTTCGCGAACAACCTTAGTGTGCTTTGCGGGCAACTTATTTTTTCTCGCAATGAGCACAAAGAAATCATACTCCCAAAAAAACTTTGCGGGCTTCGCGAACAATCTTAGCGTGCTTCGCGTGCAACTTATTTTTTCTTGCAAAGAGCACAAAGAAATCATACTCCCAAAAAAACTTTGCGGGCTTCGCGAACAACCTTAGCGTGCTTTGCATGCAACTTATTTTTTCTTGCAAAGAGCACAAAGAAATCATACTCCCAAAAAAACTTTGCGGGCTTCGCGAACAACCT
>NZ_JAESDL010000055.1:0-4395 GCF_019249625.1 Hydrotalea lipotrueae
CAACTTTTAAATTTTTATTGCAACAATATTTTTAATCGAACATTGAAAATTACTTTTTGAGGGTTGACTAAATAAGGGCAAAGCACCATTTCGGCACTTCGCCCTTGTTGAATAGAATGGTTGCCGTACAAGTGTGCGACGCAACGGAAGCTATATAGTAGTAATGCAGCCGGGTACAAAAACATTACCAGCCCAATATCCAGGCAAACATCAATGGGGCTACGATAGTGGCATCACTTTCTACAATAAACTTAGGCGTATGTATATCTAATTTACCCCATGTAATTTTTTCGTTGGGAACGGCACCGGAATAAGAACCGTAAGAGGTAGTAGAATCGCTGATTTGGCAGAAATAGCTCCAGAAGGGCACATCGTGCCATGCTAAATCCTGGTACATCATGGGTACCACACAAATAGGGAAATCGCCTGCAATACCCCCGCCAATTTGAAAGAACCCTACCCCTTTGCCGCTACTGTTTACGCGATACCATTGGCTTAATGTTACCATGTACTCAATACCGGTTTTCATAGTAGCTGCCTTTAGTTCGCCTTTTATTACATAACTGGCAAAAATATTGCCCATGGTACTATCTTCCCAACCGGGCACAACAATGGGAATATTTTTTTGTGCGGCTGCCAGCATCCAACTGTCTTTCGGATCAATTTCATAATACTGCTCTAATACGCCACTGAGCAGCATTTGATACATGTATTCGTGCGGAAAATAACGTTCGCCTTTTGCATCGGCATCTTTCCATAGTTTAAAAATATGTTGTTGTAAACGGCGGAAGGCTTCTTCTTCCGGTATGCAGGTATCGGTAACGCGGTTGTAATGGTTTTCAAGTAAATTCCATTCTTCCTGCGGACTTAAATCGCGGTAGTTGGGTACCCGTTTGTAATGGCTGTGTGCCACCAAGTTCATAATATCTTCCTCTAAATTAGCGCCGGTGCAACTAATTATCTGCACTTTATCCTGCCGAATCATTTCGGCCAATGAAATGCCCAATTCGGCAGTACTCATGGCGCCGGCTAAAGTAATCATCATTTTACCGCCTTCTAACATGTGCGCTTCGTATGCTTTGGCTGCATCCATTAAAGCGGCAGCATTAAAATGCCGGTAATGGTGTTCTATAAACTGAGAAACGGGTCCTTTTTGCATGATTTGTTATTTTGAGCGGCAAAAATAAATTTTTTGGGTGGTTTTAACTGCGATAATTTACCCGGTGTTGCAGTGTGTAATAAAATCATATACTTTTGGTAACCCTTACCCTACATGAATATGCTGATTAGTGTTATTATCCCGGTGTTTAATGAGGAATTGAATATTCCCATTATCAGCAACAGCATTGCTGCTATTTTTGAACAGCTCCCTTTTGAATATGAGATTATTTTTGTAAATGATGGCAGTGCGGATAATAGTTTACAAGCACTGAAGGAGGCAGAAAAAACAAACAAAAATATTTTCTATATTTCGTTTTCCAGAAACTTCGGGAAAGATAATGCCTTATTGGCCGGTTTTGATTATGCCAAAGGAGATGCGGTTATTACAATGGATGCCGATATGCAGCACCCGCCTGAATTGATTCCGAAATTAATTGAACTTTGGCAGCAAGGCAATGCCGTTGTATACACTTACCGGGAAGAAAAAAATGAACATGCCCAAAAAATGAATCAGCTCTCTTCAACCCTGTTTTACCGGTTAATCAATCATTTATCGGATGTGGAATTAGAAGATGGCATAGCAGATTATCGTTTGCTCGATAAAAAAGTAGTAGCCATTTTAAATAACCTGCACGAAGACAGGCCTTTTTTCAGGGGGTTGATAAAATGGGTGGGCTTTCAACAAACCGGAATACCCTATACCCCGCATGCCAGAGCAGCAGGCACCACCAAATACAACCATAAAGCATTGGTACGTTTGGCCTTACAAGGCTTAACCTCGTTTAGTGTAAAACCCTTAAACATTGCCATTTATTTGGGTTTTAGTTTTTCTGCTTTGTCTATTTGTTATGTACCCTATGTAGTATATAGTTTATGGTACGGCAAAGCCATATCGGGCTGGGCTTCTACTATTGTAACCATTGTTTTTTTTGGCGGCTTACAATTAATGATTTTAGGAATTATGGGAATTTATTTGGGTAAACTGTTTATACAAAGTAAACAAAGGCCTAAATATATTGTAGATGAAACGAATATTCAATAAATATGCAGGCAGAAATACAAAAAAATAAACATCCATATTTTGGGAAACCCTATCAATGGCTAACTGATACAAAGGTATCCATAGTGCTTTGGTTTGGATTATCGCTCACCTCCGTTATTATTCAGGCCATAGGCCATGACCGATTTAATAACTTTGTTATTTTTCGTTATGTATTTTTTCATACCCTGCAACAAACTAATTTATACCTTGAATATCCACAAACCTATGCCGATGTTAATTTATATGGCCCTTTTTTCAGCATTGTAATTGCGCCTTTTGCAGTATTACCCAAAATCTGGGGTGCTATTACATGGGTATTATTTAATACAGGAATTTTATATGTTGCCATTAGAAAATTGCCCATTCAAAAAACGGGTCAGAATTTAATACTAATTTTTTCTTCCGTTGAAATGTTGAATGCATCATCATGGGTACAAAGTAATGCTTTGATAGCTGCCTGCATTATTTTTGGTTTTTCTTTTATTTGGGAAGGGAAAGACAAATGGGGATTATTTTTTATTTTAATTGCCGTATTTATCAAAATTTATGGCATTGTTGGTTTTGCTTTCTTCTTTTTCAGTAAAAATAAAATGCGGTTTATACTTTGGAGTGTAATTTGGTCAGTAATATTTTTTATAGCACCCATGTTGATTGCACCACCACATTTTATTATAAAAAGTTATGCCGACTGGTATCATGGTTTGCAGAAAAAATCGGCTAAAAATATTCGGTTAGATATTCATAATGATTATCAGGACATTTCTGCAATGGGTATTTTACGCCGCTTATTTGGATTGAAATATTTGAAAGATATATGGGTATTGGTACCGGCGGCCCTATTGTTTGTATCGCAATACCTGCCATACCGTTATTTTAAAGATGCACGATTTGGTTTGTACTTATTGTGTTCGGTATTGTTGTTTCCGGTTATTTTTAGTACCGGCTCTGAATCGCCAACTTACATCATTGCATTTCCGGCAGTTTGCCTTTGGTATTGGTTACAACCCAAAAATATTTTCATTCATGTATTATTCATTACCGCATTCCTAATTACCAGTTTCTCCTATTCTGATATACTAACACCATGGTTTCGTGATCATATTGCAAGACCTTATGCCATTAAGGCATTGCCCAACGTTATCATTTGGTGTGTGATTGTAGCACAAATATTGACCCGACAATTTTTAAAAGTATCTACTTCCAAATTGTGGCAACCTAATAACTTTGCAGTATGAGGGATGAAAAATTTATTTTATTAAGTTTTGATGTGGAAGAGTTTGATATGCCCCTGGAATACGGACAGCCTATATCACCGGAAGAACAAATGAATGTTGGTAAAAAAGGGACCGATGTGCTCGAAACCATATTGCAGCAACACAATATTTCCTGTACATTATTTACCACTGCAAATTATGCCATCCATTTTCCGAAACAAATACAACAATTAGCCGGTACACAAGAAATTGCTTCGCATACTTTTTACCATAGTCGTTTTGAAGAGGCAGATTTATTATTATCGAAACAAAGATTAGCAGTCATTTCCGGGCAAACCATTGCCGGATTAAGAATGCCTAGAATGCAGCAGGTAAATATAGCTGCGTTAAAAGCTGCAGGTTACCTCTACGATGCTTCTGTAAACCCCACCTGGATTCCGGGAAGATACAACAACCGCCATTTACCGAGAACATGGTATACAGAACAACACATAGTGCGTATTCCTGCATCAGTTACACCCAACCTGCGAATTCCTTTATTTTGGTTGGCATTTAAAAACATGCCGCTATCATTGTTTGTAAAATTTACCTTACAAACCTTGCGGCAAGACGGGTACGTTTCTTTATACTTGCATCCCTGGGAATTTACAGAACTATCCAACTATCAAATTCCGAACTACACCAAAAGATATTCAGGCAAAAGGCTCGAAGACAGATTACATCAGTTCATAGAAACAATGAAACAGGAAGGTCAGTTTATAACAATGCAACAATTTATGGATAAAAAATGCAGGCCAAAACTATAATCAGCCTGCTTTCATAAACACTATAAAGATAACCTTTTAAACTCACTTACATTTCCGTTAGGAGAAATTTCTAAAACAATATTTTCTCTATCAGTTAATAACAATAGTCCGGTAGTTAATTAAGCAGCCATAGCGCCTATATTCAGGCACCGGCCGTATAGCTTTCTTATTT
>NZ_JAESDL010000056.1:0-3539 GCF_019249625.1 Hydrotalea lipotrueae
ACTTAATAGAATAATTATTATGCAAAATATGACTAACAAAATTATTATTTTTTAAAATGCTATCATAAAGATTAAATCTTAAACATTCTATATTAACATTAGAAATAGTACTGAATGATTTTGACCAGTTATTATTAACAGAAAAATCAAAGCCAATCTTTAATTTTTTCCCAATATTAGAATATACATTGGAAAAATTACTTGAGTCAAAATTATAAGGCCCTTTAGAGATAAAATCAGTGGTATGTATCAAATATATTGTAGAATTATAAGTTGATTTTGGTCTTTCAAAGATGTTATAAAAAGTAAAAGAATTTAAAACTTCCGGTTGTAAACGTGCCGATCCCATTGATTGTTGATTAGGCCTATAACTTAGTGGTGCTCCAGAAAGTTGATATGAATTAGGCAATTCAATGTCTTTCTGATATGAAAATATAAATGTACCAAATTTCGAAGTTGATTTAAAAAAAGAAAATTTAGGTAAAAAATTCCAAATTGTAGAATTCCCACTATATGAAGAATCAATTTTAGAAGTTACAATATACCTAACATGGTCAAGCTTTGCACCTAACATAAAAGTGCCAATATTAAAGTTTTTGGTTAAAGTAATTGACGAAGAAATTAAATATTGATCATAAGAGGTAAATCCAAATAAGTTTGGTGATGTAATCCCAATACCCGAATGAACCAATCCAAATGTTGAATTTGATTGGTATAGTTGATATAGTAAACTGCTTTCAATTGTTAAATTTTTTAAATTAAATTCATTTTTTAACTGTATAGCATTGTTTGGGTTATGTGAAATATTATTAAGAACACTACTATCAATTTTATATACCTGTTTATAATTATACGTATTTTTTATATAATCATTGTTTTCAGAAGCATTAATGCCACCAAGTAAATAAAAAACTAAATTATCTTTTACTTTATATTTTACAGTAAAGTTACCGAAGATACTTGTCGTTATTTTTCTAGTATTACTTTGAAAATAGCTGGTATCATTCTGTGCAGAAAATACATTTGAAAAATTATTAAAAAGAAGGGTTTGCTTATCATAATTAAGTGATACAAAAAATCCGAATTTTGTTGTGGGAGTATATTGTATGCTTACTGAATTAAACATTGGGGATACTGAATAATTTGCTCTATCAGAGGTAGAAAAATTTGAAATATTATTCGTAGATGATTTCCAAATAGCAGTCCTATCTGCAGAATAATCGTTAAAATATTTAGTGCTTGTAAAATTGATAAACAAATACTTCGAAGAGAGATAACTTGAAACTTTATACTCCGAAGTGTTTCTAACTAATCCAAGTCCGGCAGAAAATTCACCGCCAAATGCATATTTGAAATTTTTTTTTGTGATTAGATTTATAATAAATTCATCATCTTTCAATCCTGCAGACAAAGGTGGGTTAAATATAATTTCAATCTTTGCAACAATTTCTAATGGTAAATCTAGGATTACTTCTTTATTACTTTCAACCCCATTTAAATAGTATTTAGCTTTTTTGTAATTGTACAATGTATAATCATTATTATTCAAATGAATACCAGGAATGGTTCGTATAAGGGAATTTGCGGTAGGAGCTATAGCACCATTAACTGAGCTTACATAATATATTTTTTTATTAATGTCTATTTTATTCCTTATGCCTTTTACAACTACTTCGTCAATTTCTTTAACGAATGGCTGCAATCTAATTACACCTATATTAAACATACCTGATTTATTTAATAACAAGTTATTAAAAGAAAAATTAGCTTCTTTAAATAAATTTGTATTTACTTGTAAAATAAATGAAATGTTTTCTTTGGGAATTTTTACTTCAAATTCTCCTTTTTCGTTTGTTAAAAAAGTAACAGTATCTTTTGAAGGTAAATCATAAGTTAAACTAATTTTTAAAAAAGGAATTCCTTCTTTTGATAAACTATCGATTACCTTCCCTTTTATTTTTAGATAAACGCCATTATTATTATCAAATTGCACATTTTCGTTTGTAATATTTTGCGAAAAACTGCTGATGCTTATAAAATAAAATGCAATGATTACAATATATTTTACAAATTTTATTTTCATTTGTTTTTTACGTTTGTTATTAAATAACCATATAATGAAAATGCTATTAATAAAAAGTTAAATGCAATATGTTGCCCCCAAGTTAGCTCTTCAATAAAACCACCACAACTACAAGGCAAATATGGACTATAAACAATCATTAGTATAATATAACCGTTAAAAAGAAGAAGAATAAGAAAGGAAAATAAAAAACCCCATATTTTTAGTCTACTAGAAATTAGCAGTAAAACAATAGCTATTTCAATAAGGATTACAAATATTCCTGTTTCTTTTGTAAACTCATTATAAAGAAAAAGAGACTTAGATAATGTAGCAATAAAATTATTAAAATTAATAATTTTTTGTAGGCTTGAATACAGAAATACAAAAATTAGTACACTAGAAAATATGTGCACCAATTTAAAATTCAAATTTTGATTCATAGATGAAAAGATGTTTTGAGTAAACGAGAAATATTCTGTTTCCGTCTATAAAAAAATCATTGAAAACATCATCATCAAATTTTGGGATATAATAGCTTCCTTGATACTTCACTACATCGCTAATATCATAAACATCAAGTACAATACTTTCATTAAAATTATTATCATCATTATTAGCAGCTACTAATGAATGATTAAAAAGAAATTTACCATTTATGACTTGTGCATTAGGATTACACATTCTAACGGGAGATGCGTATTCTAATCGCCCGGTTCCATTAGCACCAATAAAGGTTACAACAGGACCTTTAGAAATAGTATCTATCAATTTCCCTTTGAAAATCACTTTAAGATTTGAATCTAAAACAAATAGAGAATTTTTATAAAAACAAGTATACACGAGTTTACTATTCCCAGAAATATTTAATATTCCATCATCTACCATATCAATCAAAAATAAATTACTTGTATCAACTTTTTGATAAATTATATTTTGATTCAAATCATTTTTATACTTTAAAAAAGTAAACACAAAATCTTTGTTTATATTCTGTTTTGACTCTGTTTCAAAAACAAAATTAACATCATTAAGTTTCCATCCTTTATTAAATAAAAAGTTTGTTTTAATTTCATTCGTAGCTTGAGAAGCAATATCATATGTATAAATAGTGTTTGTAGCTTCTGAAAATATGTAAATAATACCATTCTTTGCGTCGAGAGAAATATTGCTGGCAGAAATAGGAGTTTTAAAAATTTCATTAATATTAATAGTAGAATTTTCAATTGCAGGGCGGCTCTCAGAAAATCTATAAATTGTATTTCTTGTGAAGTTATGTAAATAAATTTGCTTATTATAATAGCCTAATATTTTATAATTACCATTATATAAATTAACGTTTTGTATTAAAGTTAATTCAGCAATATTATTTTTTTTTCTTTCAAATCCACCTTCTTGTAAACAATAGTCCGGTAGTTAATTAAGCAGCCATAGCGCCTATATTCAGGCACCGGCCGTATAGCTTTCTTATTTTATT
>NZ_JAESDL010000057.1:0-2528 GCF_019249625.1 Hydrotalea lipotrueae
TTTGAGTAGAAGTTTTGTTTTCGCAACTCAAAATTATTCCTATTTCAAATGCTTCTATTTTAGGAAACTTGGGTTATTTATTAAAACAAAAGAGTAAAAGCATATTGTTGAACTGTTTAATCTTAAAATCAAAAAACAATTATATGCCTGGGTGTTCCATCGCACAATACAGGAGTAAACTCTGTAAAATTTAAGTTTGTTGAACCAAATTTATTGAAACACATGCTCCGTAAGCTTTTTAGAGCTTAATAGTACAACGTATTAAATTTTATGAATTATTAATATTAATACAAAAATATCTTTCTATACTGTTTGCCATTTTTCATAAAGCAATCCTAGAATAGCTCCAAATGCCCAGTTGGCTATAAAAAAATATAAAATACCGGCTGTTGAAATACTGTTTATACCGGCAATGCCCTGTCCTAAAAGTGGTAGTACAATAAAAGCATTTATAGCCCAAGGGATTAGAGAAAAAACACTCCCCTTTACAAGACCTTTGCCGGGTAGAAACTTATTATTGATAAAAACATAAATTAAAACCATGGCCATGCCGGTAGCATAATGAAATATAATGAAAAAAATAAAACTTTTTAAGTATAGTAATAAACCCGGAGTTAAAATTGTCCGGGTTTTCAAAATAAATAATTTTAGCAATCCGCCACTTTCAGCTTCTATATGTAACAGGGGGGCGGCTTTTAATATTATAGTATTGATTGTTATTGCAATAAATCCAATAACAAATATTCTGGCTATTGAAATTTTTTTTTTAAGCATGCTCATTATCATTTTAATTAAAATTAGCAGTTAAATTACTCCCATCCCCATTTTTTAAAAATGTTATGCCCTTCTTCTGATAAAAGAAACTCTATAAAATGTGCTGCTGTTTGTTTATGTTTAGTGATAGAAGTGATCGCAATGGGTGTACCCCGGTAAACAGTTTGTGAGCTTGGTATTGTAACAAGTGATGATACATCTTTTAGTCTGTAATACCAGGACGAAAAAATTATTATTGCATCAAATTTATCATCTTTTTTCCATGTATCAATGGCTAATGCTGTATTTGCAGCAGCACCTTTAATATTTTTTTGGATGTCTCCAATAATATTTTGTTTCCCTGCTAAATCTTCCCACATTCCCAATTGTCCGGCTCCAATTACTTCAAGTATATTTACTCCAGGTAAAGTCAAGTCTTTAAGGGAATGTATATTTTTGGGATTACCAGGACGAACCAATATACCGGCAGCCCGTTTATATAGTTCAGTTCGTGTAGTATTGTCGATTAACCCAGGATGATTTTTATCAAATTGAGTGAGCATGTATTCTGCACCGCCAAATACTAAATCTGCGTTTTTATGAGCATCATTTATCCATTTTCCTTCAGGGCCTGCTATTATTTTTATTGGTGTTGAATACTTCAGTGTGTATAAACCGGCACATTCTTTCATGGCAGCGGCTGGACCACCCGGACCATAAATCATTAAGGTGTCATTGGATTGTGCCCATAGAAGCGTGGATGCAAACAAACAATAAACTGATATTATTATAAATTTTACTTTCATATGCTACCTATTTTGTGGTAAATCCATATTTTCTATAAATTGTTTTTGCAGTAGGGCTGGTTAAAAAAGTCATGAAGTCTTTTGCAGCCTGTTTGTGTGGGGCATTTTTCATTAGCCCTGCCATATAAGTAGCTGTAATGTTTTCATTATCAGGAATTGTTACCATTTCAATTGGATGATTTATCATTTGTTGATAATAAGCTTCAGAATACCAAACAGGACCGGCATCGCTCTGTGCATATAAGATGCGCATAGGTGTTTGGCGGTGATGAATTTGTGTTAAATAGGTAGTTTGGTTCTTTACTTTTACATCCATAATTTCATTTTTTAGAGCAACTCCGCCTGCTTTAATATATGCCTCCTCAATGCGTCTCCCTATACCTTCCCATTCAGGATTAGGCATACTTACTTTTATGTCTTTTCTCCCCAAATCTTTCAGTCCATGGATATTTTTGGGATTCCCCTTCGGTACCATAATCGCTAATTTGTTATATGCGTAGGCGGTAGTATCAACAAAATAGTTTGCCATTTTATCTATTCGGCTTTTACCTGCAGTGTAAACATCCGGTTAAAGGTGCAGGTGATTACGACAATTATTCGACGAACTTTAAAATAGATCTGTTCCATAGAATATTATTTCATTACTCTTATGAGATAAATGAGAAAATTATCTGCCCAAATATTCGAGTTCCTGATGAGCCTCCACAAATAGCTTAACTTTTATTTCTTTTACTTTTAATTATTTTTTTGGCAATATATTTTATTGTCCAAATTGTAAACATTTTTGAATTTTTTGAAAGTAAAAATCTAAAATCATTGCTGAATAATCGGCATATGATACTTGTATTTATTATTCTATCAAATATAGATCTTCTAAAATGAAATTTATTATATAATTCAAGTTTCCTATTTTAAACGATTGCTTTTACTTGAAAAGCTAAAACGAATAGTAATATTTTAAGTAAGAAT
>NZ_JAESDL010000058.1:0-2491 GCF_019249625.1 Hydrotalea lipotrueae
AACACAATGAAATGGGGCAACGGTTTGGCAAAATGAAGTTGCTGTAAAAAATGTACCGCGTTGTTAAACAAAGCAATAGATAAAGATGGAAAGTAACGTTGTATGTGATGCCTTACCAAAATTGCTACATCAGATTGACCTTGATAAATAAAAACTTTCATTCAAAATGTTTTTGTAAATATAGTATATATAGTATATATATAGCTTAATTTTTTTGTGTAGGGAATTCCCTACAAAATTCAATTTTTAGTAAATTGTAGGGATTCCCCTATTGCCAATTCAAAATAAATCATATATTATTGTGTTGCATTTATTCAAAAATTCTCCGGAAGATAAATGAATAATGCAATGAATGGCCATTCAAACGGTGAAACTTTCCTACCGATAGAAAATGGAAAGTAATTAATTATTTTAAAAACTTAAAAAAATGAAACCTTTAACTAAAGATGAAATGAAAAAAATTTTGGGTGGGAGTACTTATATGACTTGCACTTGGACTTTTACTGGCGGAAGAACAGCTCAGGTACTTTGTATTGACGGCGGTGGAACATGCCAAAGTACAGCAGATTCAGCTTGTTTAGCCAATAATGCTTGTGTTAACGTGGATTGTAGATAAAAGCATTATCCACTTACTGATATATCAGTAAGTGGATAATTAAATGATATTCCCATTTTAAATATTATGTGACAATTTAATTTTTGGCAATGAAATACATTTATTATTTCTTATTGACTACATTATTAGGAGTAAATATTACAAATGCACAAAAAAAATTGATTGTTCAGTACCAATACAACTTGTCACCGGAATTAAAAGACTCTATGGCATTTGATATACTAAAACCCGCATATTCGGGATTAATGACATCACCAGATAAATATTTTTTTAAAAAAACAATTTTAGAATATAATAACAATAATAACATAGGCACTACAACTTGTAGCTATGATTGTTATGATACCTGTAGCGCATATATATTAGATGGCGTTGGGCATTATATTTTTATAATACCTGGCGACACAATAACTATTCATATCCAAAAAAGAATAAACCCCGTAGATACACCTCATCATTTTTACAATTATCAACTGCAATATGAAGGCAAAAATGCAGCCTCATATGCCATTTTTGATTCATTAGAAAGTATTGGTGGAGATATGCGATTGCCGAATATAAGTTTATTACAGGCAAATTACAATATTGATACGCTGTATGTTATGACCCGGCAATTATTTGAGCAACGAGATAGGTTCTTGAAATTATATTCAGAAAAAAATTCAATCCCATTAACCATTCAAAAATTAGCAAAGGCTGAAATATATGCTTCTTTTTATTTTACATTATTTGAAAACGATAGTGCTATCGGATATTTAACTAAAAACATAAATAGTACCTCCAATCCTTATGTTTGCGCATTCTATAATCCAAATTTTAATGACCCTTATTTATATTTCAATACTAACCTTACCCAATTAGCAGCTTCATCTTACTGGGTTGACAAAACTAAACTTGAAACAAATTATGAAGCACTATCCACTAATGTTGGTTTAAAAAACATATATAAGGATATAAAAGAAAGGCAAATCGATAGTAGCATAAAAAATCATTTTTTAGTTGAAATTCTAGTATGGAGCCTTAAATTTAAATTAGATTGTTACGATTCTTTGGTTCACGATTTTTCGCAATTCAGCAATAATAATAGTTATAAAACATTTTTAACCAACACTATACTTGAAGAAAAGGAAAAAGAAAAAAATGAAAAAATATACTCACTTTATGATGCCCTCAATACACTTATACTACCATTCAATGGAAAAGCAATAAAACTCAATAATATATTTTCAAAGAATAAATATGTTTTGATTGATTGTTGGGCATCGTGGTGTACTCCATGCCTTAGAGAATTACCTTATGGTATTGAATTAGCCAAAAAATATAAAAATAAAATTAATTGGATTTATCTTTCATTTGACAGAGCCACTTCGACTTGGCAAAAGAAAAGCAAACAATTAAATTTGAAAGACAATAACTTTTTTCTTGAACAACAATTTAAGTCTGCATTTGCCTTACACTTTGGTATAAATTCAATACCACGTTATTTATTATTCAGCCCGAAAGGTAAACCCATACAAATTAATTTACCACGTCCTTCAAAAAGAAAAGAAATTGAAAATATTTTGAATGAATTATTGTAAAAGGAATATCCTACCAAATAACAACAATTGTCAATTAAAAATCTATTAATTGAAACAATTATTTAAATTCAAACAAATTAAATTATTGGTTTATTGACAATCAGTTTTTTCATAAAACATTAATTTATCATTATATAAAGCTAAAGTAGATTCAGAAAAATCGGGATGATTTTTTAAAATACGAATAGCATTTATTTCTGAATCAATGGCCTGGTCTTTATTTTTCCTGACTTGTCCGATTTAGTGCGGTCTAAGAATTTTTGTGATAATTTCTTGTAGATGATTCGGCACATGA
>NZ_JAESDL010000059.1:0-1656 GCF_019249625.1 Hydrotalea lipotrueae
GATAAAAAGTATCATAAGTAGTTGATTATCAGAAACTATTTGTTTGGATTATGGAAAGGCGGACAAGTCAGGAGAAAAATCGGGATGATTTTTTAAAATACGAATAGCATTTATTTCTGAATCAATGGCCTGGTCTTTATTTTTTGCTAACCAATAAAATTCAGTCATTTCATGGTAATATTTTAGTGTATGAACTAAATCAGGGTAAATTATATGCTTAATGTAGATTTCATAGGCTTCAGCACCAATTGCATTCATTTCTTGTGAAAATTTATATTTTGACTGGTTATTTTTTAATACTAATATAATAGCACTAGCCGGAACCTTATCAGGCGGCAAGTTCAATATTTCTTTAGCATATTCTAATGCCTCCTGCATATTAATTTTTATTAAGGCTTGTAATTTTTTCATAACTATGTATTCATCATATTTTATACCAGGTTCTTGTTGAATAAATTTATTCATATAGAATAATACTTTATCAGGCTTTTTTGAATTAGCAAATAAATTAGTAACATGGTATTGATTTTGTAAAACATTAATTTCACTATCATTAAAAGCTTGGGCATAATCAAAAAAAGCGGTCTGAATTGAATCTATAAATTTGTTCAAATGACGCTGCATTTTTACTTCAGCGGAAGCCTTTTGTATATCCCATTGATGGTTCATGATTTTGGCCACCACTGAATCTAAATAATAAGGATGTCCAAACCATGCAATCTGTCCATGTTCATTAATAATAAAAATTTTAGGAATGGCGGTATTTCCGGTTGCTTGTAACCAGTTCTCTACCATTTGTTGATTTTTATCAACGGCCACTGAAAAATCCATGCGATTACCCATACTATCAACAAATTTTTGTATTTTATTTAAGGGCATATTTTTTTCATAAACTGCTATTGATATGACACTAATTTCATTAGCGTGGTTTCTTGCAAATTCTGAAAGATGTGGCATTGAAGCAATACAAGGTTTGCATCAGGTTGGCCAAAATTCAATTACATACAGCTTACCGGGTTCAAAACTATGTAAAGGAGTACATTTTAACCATTTACTTATTTCAATTTTGGGTGCGGCGTCACCAATATTTAAGGTAAAAGAATCAACCACTTGACCTTTACTTTGAATACTTGTTAAAAAAACAATTAAAATAACAGATATTAAAAGAATGAAGTGTTTAGTAAACATAATTCACAGTTTCTAGTTAATACACATAATTAATATAATGTAGCAAAAAAAACTTAAAAAATATAATAAGTTCTTTCAATAAAATAAAAAACCATAGTGTTCAATTGAAAAACACTATGGTAATAATTAAACAATAAAAGTTTAGTAAACTGCTACACAGTAGCATTTACCTGCACTAGAAGCATAACAAGTACCAGACGTTGGGTTTGAATCATTAGTAATACAACTAGTTCCTGAACAGTCTTGACCACAACCTGAATTACTAATAGCAACATAACCTCCTAAAATTTGTTTCATTTCTTCTTTAGTCAAAGGTTTCATTTTTAAAAAGTTAAAAGTTAAAAAATATACCTATGCACCTCCACAGGCAACCCTTGCGCTTAGGTAACCTAAAATATAAACAATTTTTGAATAGTATGTGTAGGGGAAGCCCTACAATTTTTAAATTAGCAGTAAGTTAAAACTATA
>NZ_JAESDL010000005.1:0-166030 GCF_019249625.1 Hydrotalea lipotrueae
TTGCAACTTTTAAATTTTTATTGCAACAATATTTTTAATCGAACATTGAAAATTACTTTTTGAGGGTTGACTATTTATTTTAAAAATTTTTTTTTACTGCACAGCCCATATATTCGCTGCCCTAATTGATTTGTATATAAATAATTCATAAAACTATGTCTGAACAAAACATTATTTCGCTGGTTGCTGCTAACGTTCAAATTTCATTGAAGCAGGTTGAAACTGTTATTCAGTTATTAACCGAAGGTGCCACCATTCCATTCATTGCCCGATACAGAAAAGACCGTACCGGTGGTTTAGATGAAGTGCAAATTGAAAAAGTTCAGGAAGAGCATAAACGCTTACAACAATTTTTCCAATTAAAAGCCAGTATTGAAAAAACTATTACAGAACAGGGAAAAATGACAACGGCTTTACAGGAACAATTAAACAAAGCCACCACCGTTGCAACTTTAGAAGATATATATCTTCCTTTTAAACCCAAAAGAAAAACCAAAGCTCAAACGGCCCGTGAAAATGGATTAGAACCTTTAGCCACCTTAATTCTGAAACAAAAAAATATTGACCTCGAAGAGGCTGCTGTTCAATTTTTGAATGAAACCATCACAGATACCAATGCAGCACTGCAGAGCGCCAGAGATATTATTGCGGAAACCATAAATGAAGATGCTGAAATAAGAGCCAAACTCAGGTATTTGTTTGAACAAAAAGCGATATTTCAAAGTAAGGTACTCACTGATAAAGAAAATGAGGGAATTAAATTTAAAGATTATTTTGACTTTCAGGAACCTGTTTCCAAAATTCCTTCACACCGCATCCTGGCAATACTTCGCGGATTTTTAGAAGGGTTTTTACGAATCAGCATTGCCCCCAACGAAGAGGAAGCCATTGCTATTATAGAAGAAAAATATGTTACAACTTTTGGAAACCCATCGGCCGAACAAATCAAAAAAGCCATTAAAGATGCCTATAAAAGACTTTTGCAGCCTAGTCTTGAATCGGAATTAAGAACCGCCTTAAAACTAAAAGCAGATGAGGAGGCCATTCAGGTATTTGCTGAAAATTTAAAACAACTATTGTTGAGTGCGCCATTAGGCAGCAAAAGAATTTTAGCAATTGATCCCGGCTACAGAACCGGATGTAAAGTAGTTTGCTTAGATGAAACCGGAGCTTTATTACACCACGATTTGATTTATATACATGAAGCCAACAAAAAACAGCAAAGCGCTACCGTTATTGTATCATTGATTCAAAAATATGCTATTCAGGTATTTGCAATTGGCGATGGTACTGCCGGTAGGGAAACAGAGCAATTCATTAAACAACTGCAAACAGGATTGCCGGTGTTTTTGGTAAATGAAGATGGTGCCTCTATTTATTCTGCTTCTGAAATTGCCAGAGAAGAATTTGGTAATTATGATGTTACGGTTCGCGGAGCAATAAGTATAGGCAGAAGGTTAATGGATCCTCTGGCCGAATTGGTGAAAATTGATCCTAAAAGCATTGGTGTTGGCCAGTACCAGCACGATGTAAATCAATTCAGATTGAAAGAAAAGCTTGACCAGACTGTCATTAACTGTGTGAATGCGGTAGGCGTAAACATAAATACTGCCAGCAAACATTTATTAAGTTATGTAAGCGGTATTGGTGGCACATTGGCGGCACAAATTATTGAATACAGAAACACCATTGGAAAATTTACCGATAGAAAGCAATTATTGAATGTACCGCGATTAGGTCAAAAAACTTTTGAACAATGTGCAGGCTTTTTGCGGATACAAGCGGGTGATAATCCTTTAGATGCCAGTGCCGTGCATCCGGAAACTTATCCAATTGTTGAACAAATTGCCAAAGACTTACAAACAGATGTGCAACACATTATTGGTAATGAAACTTTATTGCAATCAATAAAACCTTCAAAATACATTTCTGAAACCATTGGTACTTTAACCATTCAGGATATTTTAAATGAACTGAAAAAACCCGGCTTAGACCCCAGAAATGAAATAGAGCAATTTGAATTTGCAGGTATTTACAGCATTGATGATGTAAAACCGGGTGTTATTTTACCCGGTATTGTTACCAATATTACCCGCTTCGGTGCTTTTGTGGATATTGGTGTAAAACAGGATGGTTTGGTGCATGTGAGTGAAATTGCCAATCGGTTTATTTCAGATCCATCAGAAGCATTAAAACTAAATGATAAGGTAAAAGTAAAAGTATTAGAAGTAGACGCAACCAGAAAAAGAATTGCCCTATCCATTAAACAGGCCGAGGAAACACCACAACAGTATAAAAAAACAAATAAACCGATCCACAAAAAACAGCATCAGCAAACTGACGATTTAAGTAATTTAAGCGTTACCGATGCACTTTCATTATTAAAAAAGAAGTTTGGCAAATAAAAAACAACCGCAGCAATTCAACTGCGGTTGTTTTCTGAAAATATTAGTATAATTAATTTTCTGAGAAAGGCAAAGGAAACTCTTTCCAGATATGATCGGTAGGGCGATCTAAAGGCAATGTGTTCAGTAAATTATACCTGCGCACATCAATCCATCTGTATCCTTCATAAAATAATGAGTACCTTCTTTGTTTTAACATTTCGGTAAGCAAGGCTGTCTGTGTTAAAGGGCCACTGTAATTCGGCAAGTTGTGCCCGTTACGAATAATATTAATAGCAGTTTGTGCATCGGTCAAAGCATTACTTTGAATTTTTGCTTCAGCATAAATTAATATCAATTCTTCATTACGAATGATTGAAACCGGATCTATATTTGTTTTGAATATAGCCAAATCGTAATTGCTGGTTAAACCACTTTGTGTAGCAGGTGCTGATCGTAAAGCTACTTTATGAATTCTGTCATCACCAGGCTCAATATCAGTAACATAGGATGGTTGCGCCAGGCGATTTTCACCGGTATTGTTTAAAGGCAGGTACAGTGGATTTAACTGATCACCGGATGCAGTAGAAAAAACATGATAAATACCTGTATTAAAATTTCCATTCAAATTAAAGAATGATGCATTTAAGTCAGTTAAAGCTGCCGTCCAGTTTTGTTGATAAACATCTACTCTTGCAGCCAGAGCTCTGTTAAACTGAACCAAACCGCTGGCTGTTGTAAAGCCGCTAAACCCAGATGACAAATTAAAAATAACATTACTTCCGTTTAAATCTGCCTGGCCCTGATTCAACAAGTTAGTGATTGCCGTTAATGCTTCATTCAAACTAACTATCGGTCCCATCTTATTATAATCAGCCACATCAACTCTGATACCATTTTCATAGGTTAAATTTAAATTCAATAACAGTTGATACGCAATAATGGTTTTGGCCCATCCGGTATAAGCCTTTCTTTGTGCATCAGTTAAATAAGATGAATTCGTTGCTGCCTGAATTAAGATATAAGCATTACGAATGGTATTGTAACGAGAACCCCAGGGATTGGTTAAATAAAATGTATTGTTATCCAAAATTGCACTCCCTGCGCCCAGTAAGTCGGATGTATAACGCGGTTCAGAACCGGAAAAACGATATCCTTCTCGTCCAATCATGCTTACCACATCCAAATATATAGAAACATTATTGCGCAAAGACGATTCAGTACCGGTTACCAGATTATTCAATTCGCTAATCGTAGCATCTGTGGTTATTTGTTGTGAAGTAGGGCCATTCAAATAAGGGATGGGTTCTTTTTTACAGGCAGTATTCATTAGAATAAATATACTAATGATGCCGATTCGTACAAGATATTTTTTCATATATAAATATTTTTATTTATAAAATTAGAATGCAATGGATACATGAAACTGAACACGTTTAGATGTTGGAAATGGTGTTACATCAACTCCGGATGAGAAACCCACACCAAAATTTGAGACTTCCGGATCGTAACCAACATATGGCGTAATTACAATAAGATTATTACCGGATACACCTAACTGAATTCTGTCAATATTTTTTATTTTATATGGTAGCGTATAATACAAACCAATTTCTCTGAATTTTACAAAACTTGCATTTTGCACAAATGGTCTGGATGAAACACCTAAAGCTGCAATTCTGTTTGCTCCTGCAGTTTTGCCATTGCTTTGCAGTACATCAAAATCAGGACTGGTACCACCTAAATCTGTTAACAACTGTGTTAAGTTAATCACATCGCCACCTTGTTTCCAATGTATTAAAAAGCGCAATGACCAGTTTTTGTGAATGGTAAAATCATTCAGAAAATTCATTTGAAAATAGGGCTCAGCATCGCCAAGTTTACCAACTCCACCATTCCCATTCAGCCCTACAATTTGGGTAGCAGTGGCACCTTGCTGGATGAAATAGGTACCCAGAGTGGTTCCAAATGCACCTAACGGAAAGGCAGGTATATTTAACTGTGTAATCAATGAACGGTTCATCCAAAAATTAGTAGTTGAACTCCATCTGAAATTTTTATTATCTACCGGTATGGCTTTTAAACTTAGTTCAACACCTCTGTTTCTTAAACTGCCTGCATTCAAATAGCGGGTACTAAAACCGGTTGATGCAGGTACCTGACCTTGTAACAGTAAGTCTTTCACTACTTTATTGTAGAAAGTTGCTTCCAAACTTAGTTTACCTTCTAAAACACTTACATCCACACCAGCCTCTAATTCTGTTTGCCGCTCTGAACCAATGTTGCCATCTCCTAAAACAGTAGTTACCAACGAGCCTGCATAACCTCCTATATTAGCAGAATTCAGTGGTGTAAATCTGCTGATGTAAGCAGGAAAATTACTTGACTCACCATAAGCAACTCTTAATTTCAAATCATTAATGGTATTGCTTTTCCAAAAATTCATTTTAGATAAATTCCAGGCCACATTGGCTTTGGGATAAGTAAAGTATTTTTTATAATCCCCATTGTTGGTTGACTGGTCAAACCGAACACCGGCAGTGATGTTCAAATAATTATTCAAAGCAAATTCTTCCTGCACAAATGCACCATCGTTTTTATATTTTATTCTAAACTGCGATACATTGATGGCGCCTGCCTGATCAAGATTTGTTTGTATACCAATTAATTGCGTTGCAACATTCAGAATATTATCATACTTGCCAAATTCATGCGTAATACCGGCAGTAGTTACAAATGAAAGTTTATCTGAAGGCTTATAAGAATTTACCAAAAAGCCAGCCCAATTGGTATTTACATTATTGGTATTTCCCTGAATACTATGTCCCTTTGTAGTGTTCACCTCAAATTGTAATGAAGATGGAAATAAGGCTGTTGTTTTTAAATTATAGTAATCTAAACCGCCACGTGCAATGAGTTTTGTTGTCATTTTTGCTGACTCCTGCAAAATGGCTTCTACATTTACTCCACCAATATACCGATTGGTTAATTCATTATTCGTCATCAAATCTCTTGTTTGCAAAGGATTGGAAGCCGCAAAAGGATTATTGGGATAAATACCATTGGCATCTGGAAACAATTGCGCAAAAGAAGGGGTAGAAGATAATGCCACTCCAAATGAAACACCGGCATTATCATTATTGGTTAGCCCTCGGTTTGCAGATGAATTTATATAAGTTGAACTATAACTTAGTTTAATTTTATCACTAATATGATGGTCAATATTTACCCGCAATGAATTATTAGCATATCCGGTACCTTTAATAATTCCATCTTCATTTCGTAAACCACCAGCCATATAAAAAGTGGTTTTATCATTTCCGCCACTAATAGATAAGCGGGAGTCGCGAATAAAGCCTTTTTGTCCATACATTTCTTTTTCATAATCATATAATTTTCCTGCTGCTTTGGCTGCATCATAAGCTGCAACATCCCAACCCTGATCCTGCACTATTTTATCGGTTAATGGTCGCTGACCTAAGTATTTAATAATTGAGTTGAATCCAACATCCTGTGAAAGATTAAAACGCGTTTTACCTGCACGACCTCTTTTTGTGGTGATAATGACCACACCGGCAGCAGCCTGTGCACCATAAATACTGGCAGCAGAAGCACCTTTTAATACCTCCACAGTTTGTATGTCTTCAGGATTTAAATCAGCAATTCGATTCGATGCATTATCCTGATTGGATGAATTCCCGGCGGTAGCAGCAGCAGTTACTGCATTCAAACCGGCAGAAGTGGCTGAATTGTTCACAATTACTCCATCTACCACAAACAAGGGCTGCGAATTTCCAAAAATGGTAGTAACTCCACGTAATTTAATAGATGTACCCCCACCGGGCGCACCTGAATTGGCAATAATATTTGCCCCCACTACTTTACCGTTCAAAGCAGCATCAAAAGTTTGAGCCGGTGCCGTACCTGCTAACTCACGGGCACCAATTACAGCAACTGCATTGGCAGCATTGCTTCTTTTAACTGTAGTTGCCAAACCCGTAACAACTACTTCATCTAAACGAGCATAGTCTTCCTTTAAAGCAATATTAAAGGAATTGGTTTCATTCGTAATTTTTAAAGTTTGTGTTCTAAAACCGGTAAAACTAATTTCAATGGTTGCACCAACAGATACTTTCAATGAAAAATTACCCTGCGCATCACTCATAGTACCACCTGTACTGCCTTTTACTGCAATGTTGGCGCCCGCTACAGGACTTGCATTTTGGTCTGTAATTTTTCCGCTAATGTTTTTTTGTTGTGCAAATGCTATTGCGGGCAAAAGCAACAATAGCCAACACAATAGCAACATACTTGATTTGTTTTGCATAAGTGTAGTTTTGGTGAAAAATCTGAATCTTAAAAATAGCTTATTATTATTGAATTTAAAACCGTTTTTAAATATTTTTATCATAATTAAATAATTTAGCAATTGATATAAAATATCATCCATATTTACGATCTCTGGCAGCTAAAAAAACATTGTAAAAATGTATTCAAAACAGAATTTGCAGACTACATACAATATCCCCAATTTTGCGCCATGCATTTACAAAAGAAAGATGTGGTTTTAATGGCCATTTGCACCGGATTAATTGTTGCCAATATTTATTACATACAACCCCTGATTGTTTTAATTGCACAAAGTTTTCATGTGCCGGAAAATGTAGCCGGAAGCACAACCTATTTAACACAGGCCGGCTACGCAACAGGGCTCCTGATTTTAGTACCCTTAGGTGATATGATGGAGCGTCGTAAACAAATTATTGCCACCACAGTATTGGCAATTGTTGCTTTGATAGGTGTAGCCAAAGCGCCCAATTTTTTAACCTTGCAGATTTGCTGTTTTTTTGTTGGCGCAGGCTCTATTGTACCACAACTTATTCTGCCATTGGCAGCTACCCTCTCCGATCCCACTCAAAGAGGTAAAGTAGTGGGAACCGTTATGAGTGGGCTTTTGGTGGGCATTTTACTTTCGAGAACATTAAGTGGAGCTGTTGCAGAATGGCTGGGTTGGCGAAGTATGTTTTGGATAGCAGCCATACTGTGCATTTTTTTAGCCTTTTTCATGCAAAAAAGATTTCCTCAAAATCAGGTTGTTTTTGAAGGCCACTATGGCCACCTGATGCAATCTTTAATTCATCTGATTAAAGAGCAACCTATTTTAAGAGAAGCTACTGCCATTAATATGTGTTGTTTTGCCGTGTTTGGCAGTTTTTGGACAACCATGGTTTTACTGCTTTCCAAAGCTCCCTTTCATTTTGCTACTCATCAAATTGGTTTATTTGGTATTGCCGGTGCGGCCGGTGCCATAACTGCACCTTTTGTTGGTAAATTAAGCGATAAGGGCACACCACGTAACACTTTAAAAGTAGGGTTATTGCTGTTTCTCATAAGTTTATCGGTTTTATATTTTGGCCGAAGCAGTGTTATACTGATGATTATTGGCACCATTTTGATTGATATTGCACAGCAATCCGTTCACGTTACCAACCAAACAAGGGTTTATGCATTGATGCCCGAAGCCCGAAATAGATTAAATACTATTTTCATGAGTCTTAGTTTTGTAGGCACCACATTGGGTTCTGCAATGGGGCTGTTGCTTTGGAAATGGGCATTGTGGCCTGGTGCAATAGCCGGATCCGTTAGTTTAATTATTTTAGGTTGGATTATATTTTTGCTAACAGGCAAAAAATAAATCATCGGTTTTTATATAGTATATAAATTGGCTTCTCCATTTTCTTGCATCAATGCCAGCTCAATAAAATAATAATACCGGCATTTGTTTTACATGGCATCGCCTGTTGCGTCGCAATCACTTCATCGTTCCGAAAATTTGGCAGCAGGCATACATGTATACATGTTCATCACATCCAAAATTTATGATTACGCGTTTCCCGTTCATCCAGTTACCTGTTGTATATAAAAAACCCTCTTCAAACAAAATTTAAAAAGGGTTTGCAATACCAAAGGAATAGAAATGGTTAGTAATTATTGCTTCTTCAATTTTACAAAGTAAATAATAGTATTATGCATTAAATCGTTCGAAATACTTACTTCAGTGCGTTTTCCCTGATCATCTGTAATTACCAGCAATGCAGAGTTAGGTGGTATATCGCCTAAATTCTCAGCAAAGAATATCATCTCATTCTTTTTCTCATTCGGCTCTACTGGCACTTTAAAAGTAATGGCTCTATCAGTTTTCAATTCCTGTTTGTACACCACTATTTCTGAATTGTAAATTACAGATACACTATCGTGATCAAAAGTCCCATTGTCATACAAATCAACATGTACAGAATCGGAGGTAGTATAAACCGTAAACACCTGATTGATGGATCTGTGATTAATGGCAGTTAACAACAATCTGCTCTTGATTTGTGAAATAGAATCGAGTGTGGCAATTTTTTTGTCTTTTTGTAACAACTCGTTTCCAATATGCGGTGGTATATTATTTTTAGTAATAGCTGCATTATTGTTAACTTTTGATGGTTTTGCAGTTACATACGGATTAGTATCCGCAACAGTTTGTTGATTTTTTTGTTTGTATGCTTCTGCACGTTTGGCTTTTCTTTCTGCCTGTAATCTGGCTTTGTGTTCAGCTGCTTCCCTTACCTTTTTTGCTCTTCTTAAGCGTGCAGCTTCTTCCTGCTTATGTTGTTTTAATTTTTTTTCTGCTCTCACCTCAGCTAAATGTTCTGCTCTGGCTCGTGCTTTTTCTTCCCGTAGTAATTGTCTTTCTGCTTTTAAATTGTTGTTGGATTTAGTTGTGGGTTCATCCGGCTCAAATCTGTACGGACGCCTTCCATTTCTAATATCATCTAAAATTTGGTCAATATCCAACTCCTTACCTGATGGAACCCATTTGGGATTTTTAGATCTGGTTACAATTACATCCGATCTGCGATTTACAATTTGTTGTGCAGTATCGTAAGTATCATCATCTTTACAAGGCAATATTAAATGCTGTTCACCATAAAAATCAACATTAATTCTGGATGCATTAATATGATGTTTAATCAGGTACATTTTTACTGCCAATGAACGGGCTTTCGATAAACGCAGGTTCAATTCAAATTTGCCTTTGCAATCGGTAAACGAACCAATTACTACATTTAATTCCGAATTTTCTTTCAATAATTGTATAATGGTATCTAAACTATTCCTGTCTTCCGAACGTACTTTCGCTTTGTAGAAATCAAAATTAACAGATACTCTTTTTACAGTTGCGTTGTTTAATGAATCGAGTATATGCCTGCGCATTTGTTCTTCATCACTTAACTTATTTACCGGCACTGTAATAACAGGGGGTGCATTTTGTACAGTAGTATTATCTGTTTGATTAGCTTTTGATGTATCAATAGCTGACTCTTTTGAAGTATCTGGTAATGGTGGTAATTTAATAGACTGAAAAACTTCTAAACAACAGGGTGATTCACGATCGGAAGTAAAATAAGCAGTATCGGCATCGCCAATGCTGTTGTAATAAATATCATCTTTTACAGAGTTAATGGGTAATCCCAAATTTTGAGCAGTATTCCACTGGTTGGTAACGATGTTGCCTTTACTTTTATAAATATCCATACCACCTAAACCAACTCTTCCATTCGAACTAAAATACAAAAGGGCACTATCCGCAATAAAAACTGGCGCAACATCATCTTCACTGGTATTAATGGCGGCACCTAAATTATCAGGTGTACCGGTTGGTAAACCATCTTCTAAAGCAATTTTCCAGATATCATATTTTCCCATGCCGCCGGGCCTGTCTGAAGCAAAAAATAAAAATTTACCATCTCTTGTAACAAATGGATGACGTGCATTGTGGCCTTTTGCATTCACCAAAGTATCTAAAGGATAAGGCGCATCCCACGGAGCATCCAAACCTGAACGTGTTGCGGCATATATGATGTATTTATTGGCTTCGTTTTGCTGATCTTCATTCCATCCGGTAAAATAAATATGCAATCCATCTGCCGAAAACTGTGCTGCGGCAGCATCATAAGCTAAACCTTGCGGAAAAGCTTTACTAATATTGTTTTGATTGGTATTAAACTGATACAGTGTTGATCGGTAGACTACCTGTTTATTTTTTCCAACAGTATCTGGTCTGGAACTGCTAAAAACAAAAATGCTGTCATTTAATTTAGTATACGCATAATTAGACCCTAACGCATTCACAGGTGCAGGCATTTTTTGTATTGAAAAACGTTGCAGGTTTTGTTGTTGTTCAATATTAAAACGACAATCTGCCATTTCTTTTAAAGCCAAAGCTGAGTAAGCATCTTCCTGTGTATGTTCTGCCGTAAATTTCGATAATGCTTTAATCGCTTTATCCGGTTCGTTCATGGCACGCAGTGATATTCCATACCATAAATAGGCCATGATATCCGGTTTTTTTTCAAGACTTAGGTATCGTTCATAGTTTGGCAAAGCATCCTGATAATCGTGGTATAACCGGTATGATTCAGCTAATTGATGGGTAATATAAATTTCTTTTGCCCCTTTTGGCTTTCTGCCGCTTTTATGCACTCCAGGTATATAAGGCAATACTCCATTCCCATTAGCAATGTTACCATTAAGTGCTTTATGATACAACTGTGCAGCTCCATAATAATTTTTTTCCTTGAACAACTGGTCTGCTCTTTTCGTGTAAGCTCTGACAGATTGACCATTTACAACAGATACGCAAAAAAACACCACTAAAAATATAGTAATGCGTTTAAATAAAAAACAGGTTAGTAATGTAACTCTATACAGCATGCTAATGTTATAAAAGAGATTTTCTATGTATGAATATAGGCACACTTTACAGGAAGGATGTAAAAACAGCCCAATAAGTTTTTAACATTATGTGGGTAACATTTATTGCATATTTGAAAATTTATTAGAAATTATACCGACGAAGCATGCAAAGTGTGCAGTATTAAAATAAAAAAGTTATTCTGTAATGCAACAGAATAACAATTCACTAACCTGAATAGCAGTTGGATTAAAGACGGGGACAAATAAACTTAGTAGCCGGTATTTTTTTGCGATGTACATAACTGATTGAAATTTCATAACCGCCCCGGTAAGCCGACGCACTGTTTAGGGTTGAAATATTGATATCATAACTAAGCCCCACAATAAAACCATTTAAATTAATTCCAATATTAGGCGCAATGGCATCATTGTTTCTGTACATAACCCCTGCAATAAGATCTTTGGTATAATCAAGTGTATAATTTAGATATAATCCACCGGCAATTTCAGATGCAGCACCCTGTCTTTCATAAATAACATGTGGCGTTAATTGCAATAAATCGTTCACTGCAATTCTGGTACCTGCATGAATGGAATAACGTACCGGTATAAAACTATTACTGGCTTGTAAAAATTTATCAGTTGGTTGTGTGGGATGGTATAAACTTACTCCAATAAATGGATTTACTTTTTTATTAGGATCACCATCATAATACATTACGCCAACGCTTCCATCCAAAGTATATGCTGATGTTTTTGAAAAAATTTCATTCGACGGAAAGGTGGGATCGTAACCTACCAATGGATTAAACTGGTTGCCAAATTTTAGTTTGGAAGGATCAACACCCCGATAAATAAATCCGAATTGAAATCCACCACTTAATCTTTTATATTCACTTAAATGAACTTGATAAGAAAGTGATAAATAACTATTGGTGTAATTATAACCACCATCGCCCGCTGATTGATTTAAAACCATTAAACCAACTCCAAAACTATTCGGTAATGCTGCATCTAAACTAATCCCTTTCGTTAATAATGGTGTAGCAACAGATGCCCATTGATTACGAATATTAGCTGTAGTTCGATAATCTCCGTCTATTACCCCTGTCATTGCAGGATTTAACCACATAGGGCTTGCATAATACTGTGTAAAATGAGGGTCTATTTGCGCTTCTGCAATAGAAACGCAAAATAATAAACCAATCATTAAGTATCTCATTTTAATCATACAATCCTGATTTCCTTAACGAATAAGTGTTATTGAACCCCTTCGTTTTACTTTTTCATTACTCTGTAATGTTGCTTCGAAGGAATAATAATATACACCTACCGGCATTTTTGTACCATTATAACTTCCATCCCATCCTTGAGATTGTGTGGAAGTATAAAAAATTAATTGCCCCCACTGATTGTATATAGACAATTTCATTGTCTTTATAGTATTCCCATAAACAAAGAATAAATCATTATTACCATCTCCATTGGGCGTAAATGAATTAGGAATAAAAATGGCATCACCAATAGGGTTTAAAGTTGTAACTGTAATACTGCCCGGTGCACTTTCCTGACAAGCCAACTTACCTAAGGCTTTTACTTTAAAATTGATAGTTTGGTTGGGTACTAATCCGGTTACCAATTCTTCTAAGGCAGTGAGGCCGGCAGCGGGTAACTGAAAGGTGGCACCGTTGTCTAAACTGATTAAATAACTCACTGCTCCTGGAACCGGTAACCAACTAAACAAAACACTGTTTGCGGTTATGGTGTCTGCCTGAACAACGGGTGTGCTTAATGCAGAAGCTACCTGAATGCCAATAGATGCATTTGTAGCTGCACAAATAGGTGGATTTGTGTTGGCTAATACAACATAATTGGTAGCCTGACTAATGGGTTGTGTTGTATATGAAGTACCAGTAAATAAAAGTGTATTGTTACCCACTTTATACCAATTATAATTTACGCCTGTTTCAGGATTCACTATGGATAATGTATCGGCTGTACCCGGGCAAACTGTATCTGATGTTGCCTGAATGGTAAAAGGTTTCGGACTTGTTGCAAATTGAACTTTTGTACTATCGGTAACCGTACAAATACTATCTGTTACTTTAACTTTATATACTCCATTTGAATCAACAGTAGTAGATGCCGTTGTATCGCCGGTTGACCATAAGTAACTGGTGAAGCCTGTACCGGCATTCAATACTTTAGAAGTGTCATTACAAACAGTTGTGGTAGCAGCTAACAAAGTTTTTAGCGCATCCACCTTTATTGTAACCTGATCTTTACAAACATAAGGACTGTCGGTATAGGTAACAGAATATGTGGTAGTTTGTGAAGGATAAACTTTGATGGTAGTAGTAGTATCACCGGTAGACCATACTAATGTTGGTTTGGGTTGTTTTATAAGAGAAGAATCAGGATAATATGCCCAAATTCCATCGATTCTAGCCCATATCACTCTTTTATCAACCGGATCATAATATGCATAACCGTTGGATGCATTTAAAGGAGCAGCAGGTGGTACTGCACCTGTTCCTACAAACTCACTGAATCCATTATCAGTTCCCCAGTTAAACCGAAAAGTTTTTTTGGTATTCACTAAATATTGATTCAATGGGTAATCGCCTGTTGGTTGAAATCCACCGAATAAATAAAATCTATTCTTGTCATAATCGTAAGTCATAGCACCTTCATATTGAATAGTGCTGTTATTAGTGGGCAAAATATTGGTAAAGGTATACGTATTTAAATCCAATGCATATAAATCTTTCAACCAGCAAAACATACCATTGGCTGTAGCCCAAGGACTTCCTAAAGAACAGGTGCCGCTTAATTCATTCCCATCGCAACTACCCTGCCCCGAAAATAAAAATAAAGTTTTCCCATCAGCAGATGTGCCCATTAAATTTCCACCTTTTGGTGGATTACAATCACTTAAATTGGGGCGTTTTTGTATCCAGGATAAATTATTTTCATAAATCCAGTTCTTAACAGTAAACCCACCATAACCTCCATAAAAACCGGGACTATTTGTTATGGGATTCCAGTATGAGCTGGCGTTATAGTCAGCATTATCAAAAGCACCGTTGCCTATTTGTGTCCATGCACCACCGGTAGCCGGTACTGCATAAACATTGTCTTTTCCTGCACGCCATAAAATCAGCCTGTTGTTGGTATAGTCATACGTAAATTCGGTATAGTTACCAGGCCATCCCGGCCAGTTATTGGCAAAAATTTCGGTACTGGTTTTGTTCTTTAAATCGTACCGAATAATTCTTTTGTTAATGATTGAATACAAATACTGATTTACCTTATCATAACCATATGCCTTGAGGTTAAAAGCAGTTTGGTCAATATTATTTCCACTAATTAATAATACCCAAACCCCGGGTGGTTCACTGTCAACATGTACCGGTTTAATGGCAGTAAGGGTAACGGTATCTCCTTTACAAATTGTGGTATCTTTTTGTACAATTAACTTAGCCGGACAAGAAAAAGGAGCAATTGCACTATCAAATGAAATGGATATAGGATTATGTTCGTTTGAAAATGCAGGTTTTATTTTGACAGATGTATTCCTTTCAAAGGAAGGGAATGTTATTTCCCCTAATGAACTGTTTGCATTATGTAAAGAATGTACATGAAAAAACCACCAGGTGCAAAACCCAGTAAACCAGTGCTAAAAACTACCAATAAGAACGATAAAGTAAAATACTTATTCATGCGTTCAAAATAAAAGTGATACTCCCGTTTTATATCCAAAAAAATTATTCTGAAACTGGGAGTCGTAATTGTTTTTTTTATTTTTCATGAATTATCACCCAGATAAGCATCAATGAAAAACCATTATATAATTACTTAATTTCATTAAACGGCAGAGGGAATAAAATATTGTATAAGCATGTTAAAATACACATTATTTTCAATAAAACCGGTATTCTATCGATAAATTCTAAGCAAATTATTATTTTTTTTAATTATATTTTATTTTAAATACTTGCATTACAGCCGGTAATAACTTTCTTCCACATTTTACAATTGTAATAAAGAAGATTCAATTTTTGCAAAACATGCTGCTTTTTTATAAACTTTTGGCGAAAAAGTGAAAATTCAGACATTATAAAACAATTAAAATAGCATAGTGTTGGTTAAAAGAAAAAAATAAATTTTAAATTTATATATTAGTATACTGGAAATATTTTTTCCGATTTTAATCATATTTACAAGACTAACACTATGCTTCCATTCAAATGCTTTTCTAAAAAAATCTGTTTAGGTATTTTATTGATAGGCACATTGCTGCAAGTATCTGCTCAGGATCAAAGCACTTCAAAAAACAAACCCGTCTATGACCTTCATTTATACAATGGGATGCATTGGCGTAATATTGGCCCATGGCGTTCAGGCCGGTGTTTGGCGGTAATGGGTATACCCAATGATCCACACACCTACTATGCCGGACAAACCGGAGGCGGCGTATGGAAAACAACAGATGGGGGTAATTCCTGGAAATGTGTATCTGATTCTTTTTTTACCTCAAGTTCAGTGGGTGCCATTGCTGTAGCACATATCAATCAAAATATAGTTTATGCCGGTACCGGTGAGGTAGAAATGCGTAACAATATTTCTTTTGGAGATGGTATCTACAAATCTACCGATGCTGGTAAAAGCTGGAAGCATATTGGCTTAGAAAAAACTTATGCCATTGGAACCATTGCCATTAATCCTGAAAATGATAATCAGGTTTATGCGGCTGCCATGGGTAAAGTATATGGAGCCAATAAAGAACGCGGATTATATCGTTCCAATGATGGGGGCAATACCTGGCAACAAATTTTGTATGTGAATGATAGTACCGGTTGTGTGGATGTGAAAATAGATCCGGTAAACCCATTCATTGTTTATGCTTCCATGTGGCAGGCTTATCGAACTCCTTATTCATTAAGCAGCGGTGGCAGGGGCTCGGGTTTATATAAGTCGCTGGATGGGGGCAATACCTGGCAGTTGCTTTCCGAAAATCCGGGTATGCCCAAGGGATTAAAAGGAAAAATGATTTGCACCATCTCTCCGGTGCAGCATGAAAGAATTTGGGCCATTGTTGAAAATGAACACAGTGGTGTATTTCGTTCAGAGGATGGTGGTGCTACCTGGCAATTGGTAAGTACCAAAAACGATTTAACCCAACGCCCATGGTACTTTAGCCAGATTTTTGCCGATACCAAAAACCCCAATACAGTTTATGTGTTGAATGTAGAATTTTGGAAATCGATTGATGGTGGCAGTAACTGGGAAAAAATTACCAATAGGCATGGCGATAACCATGATATGTGGATAAATCCTCAAAACCCATCTAACTGGATAATGGGCGATGATGGTGGCCCACAAATTACTTTTGATGGTGGTAAAAATTTTACTGCACCTGATTTACCTACTGCTCAGTTTTACCATGTAAACTTAGATAATGAATTTCCATATCATGTATATGGTGCACAACAAGACAATACAAGTGTTAGAATTGCCAGCCGAACTGCCAATGAAGCAATTGGTATACGTGACTGGTACCCGGTGGCAGGTGGAGAAGCCGGTTATATTGTACCTGACCCCCTGAATGCACAAATCACTTATGGAGGAGAATATGACGGACAACTTAGTACCTACAATAAATCAACCGATCAAAACAGAAATATATCCGTTTATCCCGAACAGCACAGTGGAGAAGGGGCTATTGTAATGAAATATCGCTTTAATTGGACCTATCCCATCGTTTTTTCTCCGCACAATAATAAAATGATGTATGTTACTTCTAATCATGTACACAGAACAACCGATGGCGGACAAACTTGGGAAACCATTAGCCCGGATTTAACCAAAAATGATCCGGCAACCCTTCAGCCCAGTGGCGGACCCATTACTTTAGATAACAGTTTAGCCGAAGTATACGGAACCATTTTTGCATTTGCAGAATCGCCTGTGCAATCAGGTGTTTTATGGGCCGGTTCAGATGATGGGTTGGTGCATGTAAGTAAAGATGATGGCAAAACATGGCAAAACGTTACACCATCGGCCCTACCAAAATGGGCACTCATTAGTTATGTGGAACCCTCTCATTTTGATGCAGCTACCTGTTATGTTGCTGCTACACGCTATCAAAGTGATGATATCAAACCCTATTTATTTAAAACACATGATTATGGCAAAACCTGGACATCTATTTCTGAAGGTGTTCAAAGCTATAACCGCTGTATTCGACAAGACCCAACCCACCAAAACATTTTGTATTGCGGCACAGAAACCGGTATTCTTGTTTCGTTTGATGAGGGAGAACATTGGCAAAGCCTGCAACTCAATTTACCCAACACACCGATAAGAGACATACAGGTACAAACCCGCGATAATGATTTGGTGGTTGCAACACATGGCCGGTCATTTTGGGTATTAGATGACATTACACCGCTTTACCAGTTAAATGAGCAAATGGCAATGAATAAGGCTTTTTTATTTAAACCAAAATGTACATACAGAACTCCTTTAGGGAATAATAACCCAACCCCACCCGTGCATGAGGGGCAAAATGCCCCTGCTGGTGCTATTGTGCATTATTATTTCAAAAATAAACCATCCGGTGAAGTTCGTTTAGCAATTCAAACTGAAAAGGGCGACAGTGTTATTACCTATTCTTCTCAAAAAAATTATTTTGGCGAACCCATCACCCCCACTCAAAATTTTATTGAAAATCGCAAGAAAAAACAATCCGGTATTTTAACAGCAGATAGCGGAATGAATACATTTATCTGGGATTTGCGTTACCCGGATGCAAAAGCTGATACTTCTGCCACTTTTGAAGGTGCTTTAACCGGCCCAGTGGCAGTGCCCGGAAATTATACCATTGCATTGTATGTTGGTGATAAATTGATTCAGAAACAACCCCTCACCATTGTAAACGACCCAAGAAATACATTTGGAACAAATGATCTGGCAAAGCAATTTGAATTAGCCCAACAAATTCACAATACACTCAATGCAATTGGAACTACAACAAAAAACATACGGCAGATCAGGAAAAAAATTCAGGATTTTGCCGGCATACTTTCCCATTCAGATTCTATTCAACAATTCAATGCACTAACAAAACCATTATTAGATAGTTTAACGATAGTTGAAACAACTTTAATGAATCCTAAAATTTTAGCAAGTGAGGATGATTTACGTTTTTCGGTTCGGTTAGAAGAAAAATTGTCGGCACTCAATGTAGCCGTTCAGCAAGCAGATGCCCCTCCCACTGCTTCTATGTACAGCAGCTATCAAAATCTAAAAGAGCAAATTGACATACAATTCAACAATTTTAGAAACCTGCTGCAAAAAAATGTTCCTGCCATTAATCAATGGATTGCGAATCAGAAACAACCATTTATTGCTTTATAAAACTAAAATTGAGTAAAAACCAGATGAAACTCACAGCCAGATCAGTGATAGGTAAACCGTTACCATCATTCTTTGAAAATGTTTGTTATACAGTCTGATCTGGCTATCATAAAATGATTGCAAAAAATATTATGGACTAATTTTGCTAAATATGTTTATTTATACCTACCTTTGCACTCCAAAATTTTCCCGTAAGGTTCAACAAGTGTATCCCCGTGGATACCACCAGCAGGGTGTAATCTGAATAAAAGATTATTTATGCCAAAAGTTAAAACAAACTCAAGCGCAAAAAAACGCTTTAAAGTTACCGGAACAGGTGAAATAACCTTCCAAAAAGCTTTTAAACGACACATTCTTACCAAGAAAACCAAGAAAAGAAAAAGAACGCTCAACAAAAAAGGTCTTGTTGGTCCTACCAACAAAGATTTTGTAATGCGCTTATTACGTTTAAAATAAAATTATTACACCATCTCTTTTAAAAGAGTTAAAATATTAAAATATGCCACGTTCCGTTAATGCAGTTGCTTCAAGAGCAAGAAGAAAAAAAATATTAGATCAGGCTAAAGGCTACTATGGTAAACGTAAAAACGTTTATACCGTAGCTAAAAACATTGTTGAGAAAGGGATGACCTACAGTTATGTTGGTCGTAAACTGAAAAAAAGAGAATATCGCCAATTGTGGATTGCACGTATTAATGCTGCCGTAAGAGAAGAAGGATTAACGTATAGCCAGTTTATTCACAAATTGTCTGTGAAAGGCATAGATTTAGACAGAAAAGTATTGGCTGACTTAGCCATGAATAATCCTGAAAGCTTTAAATCTTTAGTAGCTTCTGTGAAGTAAGAAAAAACAGACAGAATGAATCATTACCGGGCTTGTCCCGGTTTTTTTGTTTTAACACCCTCCCATACAAAGCAACCCATCAAAATTTTCACAAGCGTTCATTCAAAATTATTGTATATAAATTTTTTAACATATAAAACCATAAAAAAAATTCAGTGTTTCAATTGGCACTGAACTTTTTCTATGAGTAATTTACTTTACAACTAAATATCAATTGCTTCACCATAAGCAGCAGCAGTAGCTTCTTTCAAGCCTTCACTCATGGTTGGATGCGGATGAATGGCATTTAAAATTTCATGGGCAGTTGTTTCTAATTTTCTGGCAACAACGGCTTCTGCTATCATTTCTGTTACATTGGCACCAATCATGTGGCAACCCAGAAACTCACCATATTTTGCATCGAAAATTACTTTTACAAAACCTTCTGTAGCACCTGCAGCGCTGGCTTTACCGCTGGCAATAAAAGGGAATTTACCAACCTTAATATCATACCCTGCTTCTTTTGCTGCTTTTTCAGTATAACCAACACTGGCAATTTCGGGTGTACAATAGGTACAACCTGGAACATTGTTATAATCAATTACATCGGGCAAATGTGCTATTTTTTTTTCTAAATAAGCCATATGCTCTGCTGCATTAATTCCTTCTTTTGAGGCAACATGTGCCAAAGCCTGACCGGGCGTACAGTCGCCTATTGCATAAACACCGGGTATGGTAGTTTGCTGATATTTATCAACAATAATTTTACCTTTTTCGGTTTTAATGCCATTTTCTTCCAGCCCTATATTTTCTATATTGGCTACAACACCTACGGCACTTAAAACAATATCTGCTTCTAAAGTCATCATACTGCCATCCTGTTTCTTCACCTGTGCTTTAACGCCATTACCTGAAGTATCTACACTTTCAACCGATGCATTGGTAAAAATTTCAATACCTTGTTTTTTGTATTGTTTTTCCAATTCTTTTGAAATTTCTTCATCTTCTACCGGCACAATTCGAGGCATAAATTCAACAATGGTAACTTTTGTACCCATGCTGTTGTAAACATAAGCAAACTCTACACCTATTGCACCACTGCCTACAATAATCATGCTTTTGGGCTGACCCGGTAATACCATTGCTTCACGATAACCAATTACTTTTTTACCGTCCTGTTTTAAATTCGGCAATTCACGGCTTCTGCCACCGGTTGCAACCACAATATATTTTGATTCGATGATTTGTTTGGTACCATCCGCAGCAATTACTTCAACTTTACCTTTGCCTTTTACTTTACCGGTGCCCATAATTACGTCAATTTTATTTTTCTTCATCAAAAATTGAACGCCTTTACTCATTTTATCTGCTACACCCCTGCTTCGCTGAATTACGGCCGGAAAATCCTGCGTACCGGTTGCATTAATACCATAGTTAGCACTATGTTTTATGTAATCGTACACATTCGCACTTTTAATTAATGCTTTAGTGGGTATACAGCCCCAGTTTAAACAAATACCACCTAAACTTTCTTTTTCTATAATCGCTACTTTAAAACCTAATTGTGAAGCTCTGATTGCAGCGGGATACCCTCCTGGTCCGCTTCCAATTACAATAACATCGTATGCCATAATTTAAATAATTAAGATGAGTGGTTGAAAACAATATTGTACAACCAAAAAATAACAGATGCAAAAATACTGGCTAATCTGCAAATGGAAAAAAGAGAGTTCAAAAAGGAATAAGATTTCATTGCAAAAAATTCTTTATACCAATCAAATCATGATATTTTAAGAAAATAAATTCTTATAGTTTGATAAAATAAGGCATTGGCATGCAGACTGCCCGGTGCATTTTTATTGGCTACAAAACTGCGTAGACCAAATAATGCAGCCATTTTACCATTATTAACAGCCAGTTCTAAATATCCTGCAGCATTAAACATAGCCAGCACCTCGCCCCTGGGTACATCAGCATAACTTTTACTGATTTTATTGATGGCAACATTATTTGGGATGCTAATTTCAAATGGCCGGTTGACTGCTGCTTCCTGAAATTGCTGATTTGAAATATTGATAATTACGTTATCAAATTTATCAATAAATAATACCTGACCTTCTATCCAATCATTACCCATAGAGGGTTGTAAAGAAATTTTTTGTTGAAAAGTAATAGCTGTATCAGCAAGCCGGGTTAAGGGCTCTCCCTGCAATAATCTTCCAATAATGCCTGCCAATATTTGTGTAATTTCTAAAATAGTAGCAGCTGAATGAACTGAAATAGAAAATGGCTGAATATGTTGTTTATCAGCAATCATGGTTAGGAGGCCATTGTCAGGACATATAATAATTTGTCCATTTACTTCAGCTAAAATAAATTGTTCGTTATTTCCTTCAAAACAATCTACCAAAATTAAGTGAATGGTGCCTTTTGGAAAATATTTGAATGCATGATTACATATATATGCTACATGCGGATAATTATTAGCATTTAAATCGTGATTGATATCGACAATATTGGCTTGTGCAAATTGCGTAATTATCTGACCCTTAATAGCCCCTAAAATATAATCCTGAACACCAATATCGGATGATAAAGTAACAATTGACATGCTTGTGGAACGTTGGATGCAATAATATTATTTTACCAACTCACCTTGTTTATAAAAAAACTTTTTGATAAGTCGATCTGCCAGTGCTGGAAAAAATTTATTCAACCATACGGTTTGTTTTCCCTGCGAAGTAAGCACCAATGTACGTTTTCGTTTTTCAATTGCTTTCATGATATATATGGCACAGGTTTCTGCCGTCATTAATTTCGATTCATCCATCGGACTTTCACCTTGTGGTTGCGCATCTTTGTTTAACGCTGCATTGCGAATATTAGATGCAGTAAAGCCAGGGCAAACCCACATTACATTCACACCCTCATCCATTAATTCTGTTCTTAATGCTTCCAGCCAGCCATTCATGGCAAATTTTGAAGCAGAATAACCGCTTCGTCCCGGTAAACCCCTGTATCCTGCAATGGACGAAACACCCAGAACACTTCCCTTGTTTTGAATAATGTAGGGTAATGCATATTTTGTACAATAAACAGCACCCCAAAAATTTACGTCCATTAAACGTTTCAGCGTTTCTAAATTGGTTTCTTTAAAAAGCGAACGCATGGAAATGCCCGCATTATTAATTAAAATATCGATGGTGCCATACAATTTAATTACCGCATTTATAAAATTTTTACAATCAGTTTCATTGCTAACATCTGCAGCCTGAACCATTAAAGGTTTGCCTGCATGGATCGATTGTAAAACATATAATTTATCGTAATTACGGCCACAGGTAGCCACTTTAGCACCCTGCGCAATAAAAGCCTCTACCAGTGCCTTTCCAATGCCTTCAGAGCCACCGGTAATTACAACAACTTTATTATTAAATACCATGATTCAAATTATTATTTGCAAAAATAAGGTTCTGTTGTTGTAGGTTGTGAATAAATATCTTTACAATAGATTTGAAAAAAATTTGGACAGAAAAACTTTTCGCCTATTTTTGCACTCCCAAAAACAAACGGGATGATTCCGTAGCTCAGTTGGTAGAGCAATACACTTTTAATGTATGGGCCCTGGGTTCGAGTCCCAGCGGGATCACAAACAACAAAAAAGCCTTATCAATAAAATTGATTAGGCTTTTTTAATTTTGAATTATTGCCAGAAAGTATTGAATCACTCATCTGTAAAGTTTAAGTGGTAATACCTTAGTTTGTGCCTTAACATGCTTTCTTATAACCTTTTCAGTAATTCAGTAATTTTTAATAAAGCCTTCTTAAAACGGAACGTCATTGACGAAAAAAGCAAATAAGCACTACAAAAAAAAGAGGCTAAAGCCTCTTTTAGTAGATATTGGAACATGGGGGTAATAAGCACTTTCATTGCCATTCATAAATTTTCAGAACCGCATCCTGCAAACTATCATTAATGAATATCTGACAGGATAATCGAATATTTTTTTTCAACATAGCTGCTTTTTTCAATGTAGTCATTTCATTTCGTTGCAAGCCCTCCAACAAATTGGGTGCAGCTATTACTTCAATCATACAGGTACCGCATTTACCCATTCCCCTGCATTCTCCAAAATCTTCTACAATAAATTGATCTTCTAACAAATGCATCAGGTTTCTGTAAGCATTGGTATAGGTATGCACCTGCTTTGTTTCATTACCAAAATTTATATGAAAAGAAATGATATCGTTATGCATGAAAAGGTTTAAGCAATTCCTAACAATTTTTTACCCGTGTCTGTCATCATTTCAAAAGCCCACTTGGGTTCCCACACCAAATGAACCGTTACTTCATGATTTGGAAAGTCAACAGATAATACATTTTTTACGCCGAAAGTAATGGCATCACCCAAAGGACAATGCGGAGTAGATAAAGTCATTTCAATGGTAATATTGTTTTCGGAAAATGCAATATCATATATCAAACCCAAATCAACTATATTAATGAATAGTTCTGGATCAATTACCTGATATAATGCCTGCAATATTTTTGATTTTTCAGTATAAAATTGATCATTTATCGAAATTGTAATCATAATTTTTTTGTTTTATGTAATAAAATCGTGAATACATTCCACACAAATACAATAGCCATCAATAACCAAAGAATACTACCCGCCAACATCAAAATTTTTTCATTTAGCAATAGTCCGGCGCATAGCATTACCAGTGCAGCGATAAAAAAATAAAAATTTAGTTTTACAAAATTTTCATGATACAAATGTTTCGGCAATGGAACCTTTACTTTCCCATTCAAAGCTTTATAATGATCGTTCCATACAATAAACGGTAATGTTTTAAATGTTTGGCCTAAAATAATACCCGATAACCAACCCATTAAAATAAGTAACCCATATAATTGAATGCATGGCATACCCCAACCATGCATCAAAAAAGGGAGCAGAATTAGCGCTAGAAAAAGAAATAGAAATGAAAGTAAAGTAAACCGCATTTGAAAATCGAGTGGCTTTCGCACCCTACTTTTATAAGTAGCTAGAATATAAAATAACCAGCATAAAATACCTACAACAACCAATATGTAACTTATCCAAATGAAACCATTCCATAAACCCAATAGGGCTGCAATAATCAAAATAAGCAATCCGACATTTTGAAACCAAAATGCACCTTGCAAAAAACCATTGGGCCTATTTCTGCTCAATAAAAACATGGGTACCAGTTTAGAAGATACACCGGTAATTAATTGTAAAAACCAGCCTGCAAATCCAATATGCGCATGCATGGCAATCAATTTCAACTGACTTGAATTAAAAATTGGAAATACTAAATGGATAGCCAATAATAATCCGAAAATAGTGGTAACCAATAGCCAAAAAGCAGCACTTAGAACAAAACATTTTTGAATGGAATGCTTATTGCATGTTTTAGCAGTGCCCGTTGCGTTAATTGCATATAAAATTGCAGCTATTACAACCAATGAGCCGCCGGTAATCATCCAAAAACCGGTTAAAAAAAACCAAAAGGAAATGATGAGAATGATAACGCCGGGTAATAAAATAAAAAATGACAACAATGCCAGTACGTTACTAAATAAATTTCTTTCGCAAATTACAGGCAGTAACTGATACGAAGCGCCAAAAATTACCATAGTAACCCAACCCAAAGTTGTGGCATGAACAATTGCCAGAATATGCGGATGTAAAAATTGTACAATAACAATTTGATGAGAAAAAACAAGCAGGGCTGATAAGGTTAAGAAAAACAAACTCCCTACAGCATAAAATGGCAATACTGCATAACCTTTGGGTGCTTTAGCAATATTAATATCGGCCATAATTTTATTTTTTATGAATCAACATATTCACCTCAGTATCACTAATGCTGTGAATATGCACTATCCAGGATTGATCGGCCAGCGACTCCAACAAATACACAGGAATTCGCTTGTGATGTACCAATAAAATTTCATCATTCTTTAATTGTTCTAATTGAGAAAGTATTGCTTCCATAGGGCCGGGCATAGGTATTGAACGCACATCAATGGTAACAATTCTATGGGCAGTGTATTTATTGATGATTTGTTGAAAAGAATCAGTATCTTCCATAATAACAAAATCTTGTTGAGCTACTGCAACGTCTTTTTGCTTATCTACCTTCAGAAAATAAGTACGATACTCTGTATCAGATATAGTTTCGGTAAAAGACAATGCCTGATCTTTTTCTAATAAACGAATGAGTGGTACCGGAATAAATGAATTAATAATACAGAGAATGCTTTGCGGTGCCATACCTTTTAAACGTTGCATAATTTCTTTTAAAGGGTCGTTACCTGATTGTAGCATTGGCCGTACATCAAAAAAATGAATCTGCTCAATGGGTGTATGGATCAACCACTGGGGTTTTTCAACAGCGCTATTATTTGCAAGCGCATCAGTTGTTGATTCTTCAAAAACAAATCCGAGTGGTTGCAATGCTTTTTTAAAATCGTCAATGGTACAACCGCCCATTTTAGCAGCCTCAGCAATAGTAACTCTGGATGCCATTATTTTTCGCATCAATGGATTTCTTAATTTTTCCAAAGGCTTTGCCAAACTGGCAATGGCTTCGATTGCTGCTTTATTTTCTTGCAGAATTTTTGAAATTTTTGTATGTGAATCAATGGTATTCATAAATAATTTTTTTTATACACAGCTTGTTAGCAACTATCATTTTTGCTTCAGCCAGAAAACATCTGCATAATCATCTTCTGAATGCGCATTATGGAACGACGCCAATTTAATGTCTGCATTTGCCCAATCAGTTTCATTCATTTGTTGTTCAATTAAAGGAAATAAAATTCTTTCTTCAAATCGGGTATGTTGTTCAATCATTCAACAAGACTTTTGATGTGTTGAAATGATGTTTTCGTTGGACTAAAACATTGTTCAATTTGCATTTCAATATTTTTATGGTGCTAATAAGCAAACTTAATTTCAGGCATTGAAATATGACTAAACAATGTAACTTCCTCTTCACCAAAATGAAGTTTAAGATGGGTTTTCCGGAAATAATCAATATACTTTGCAAGACGCTCAACTGAAGTATGATTCTTTATGCCCTCTTTTAATTTTCAGCAAAACAAAAGAACAAAGTGATGCTCTTTAGACAATGGCACTAAATACTTTTTTAGTTGAATAGGTTTATTTGTCATATAGCATCACTTTAAATGGTTGAATAAATTAAGCTTGTTCTAATGCCAATGCTTTTGGAAAAAGAATATTATTTTCTAAATGAATGTGTAATAACAGATCAGATTCAAATTCCTTCATTTTATCAAACAAATAAGCATAGCTGTTGCAGGCATCTGTGGGAAGTGAATACTCATTGGTTAATTTTCTGAAAAACTTTAAATCTTCACCGGACACTTCATGTTCTGTAATCATCATTTTTATGGCTGCGGAAATTAAACCATCGGAAACGGTTACATTTTGATGATCTCTTTTTTTCTGAACCAATAATTTAATTTGAGGGAATAAAATTTTCTCTTCCTTTAACATGTGGCTATTCATATCACTTAAAAAAGCATGTGTTTTTTGAGAAAGTTCAAACAGCTCAGGATGATTAGTGCCATGGTGTTGGGCAACTTTATCGGCTAACTGGTCTATAATAGCAGATGCATCTTTTACATAACGGTGATGCGCTTGTACAATATAATCGGTCAAAAAATCAATTTCCCAGCTATTAAAATCCTGCGATGCTTTTTGAGTTTGATTTTCAACGGCCTCTAAAGCAGCTTTTACATCTACTTCAGCTACACCGGCCTCGGCAGCAGCTTCCTGAATTGTTTTATTCCCACCACAACAAAAATCAATTCCCATTTTTTTAAATACTTCTGCTTTACGCAGGTCTTTTGCTGCAATGGCGCCTACGGTATCTGATGGTGCAGCAGCAGGCTTTTTGGCTATTTTAACCTGCCACCATTGCGGGCCAGCTTCCAAATAATCCCAGGTAAAAATATTACCTCTTTCGCCTAATAACTGATAATAGAGCGGCTTGGGATCATGATCATTTAAAATTAAAAACGCCTCTCCTGCATTGAGTGCATCAAAATGCTGAAAAATGGTGGGATGTTTTAACCTTGGTGGTATTTGTGTTACATCTAAAGTTTGAATAGTACTCATAGTTGTGTTTTTAAAAAATGAATAATTATGGATGTTTAAAAAGAAAAACCTGAATGGAGAAATAAATCAACAAACCAATTTTAATGCATTCGGCACCAATGAAATAAATATGAAGTGATGAAGCGGGTAAACTATTTCCGGCAATAATAGCAGAAGCCCTTTTATCTAATTTTGGCAATAACCAAAAAGTTTCTAAAACTAAAATAACCAGTACAATAACAAAAGTGAAACACAGGTCGATTATAGCATGTAAATTGTTTTCGTTTACTGCAACGAACTGATAAATGAATACAACGGCAATAATGAAAGCCAGCGCCCATTCCACTTTATTAAGTGCGCTAAAAACCAATCGTCCAATCCCTAAACCAATAGGAAGTGTTACCCCCGGCGCCTTAAATTTAATCCAGGCCTCCATAAAACTGATGGCTCCGGTAAAACCAATCCAAATCAGTGCAGCAGATACCATTATATCATTTAACTTAGTCATTTTAAATATTTTAACTGTTTCAATCTCGAATTTGTGTAATGCATACACTTCTGAAACATTACATTAAAGGCTTTAATGTGTTTTTAGATAGATAATTGATCTTGCTTTCAAACATAACAGCCATTTTACCTGCCCGCCATTTAGCTTCGTCTGCTTTTATTCCTTCAAAATGAGTATCAATAGTTTCCATAAATAATGCTATCCAATGCTCAAAATGTTCGTGCTGCACCGGCAGGTTGGCATGCGGTAAAAATGGTGCACCGAAATAAGTATTTGCATCCAACAGAACTGTTTCCCAAAAGCGATACATCTTTTCTAAATGTTCGGGCCAATGGTTTTGAATAACGTTGTTAAAAATGGGTGCCAATAGTTCATCTTTTTGAACCTTATCGTAAAAACTATTTACTAAAACTTGAATATCCTGAAATGTTACTATGTCTTTTTTGGTGTGCATTGTGTAGTTATTAAAATGCCTTTTTATCTTTTATGATTGTAATTTTTTTAATGCGGTTTATTGCCGAATTGTTAAGTAACGTGCCAAATAAAATATTGCCCAGGCAATAAATGAGATGGTGATTACCCATACCCATGATGGTATACTTTTGGGAGATTCGCTGCCCACAATTAAAAATTCTTTTTGATTTCCTTTTCCATAGGCATTAATCATTAAGGGTAAAATACCATCTACTACAGCATTTTCCTTAATTCCTTCTACTTCAATGGCGGGGCCATTCCGTACAACAAAGGGCATAATTCGTATACCCTCCTTACCTGTAGGATCTTTACTTACAATACGAAGTACGTGATCCCCATCTACCAGTTTTCTGGTATCCAGTTCAAACCGTACAGGCGATTCAAAAGTTGCAATGGGCTGCACTTCATCATCAAGGAATACCGTAATAGTGCTTTTATCTTTCATGAATCATGCGTTTAAAATGATATAAATTGGCTGCAATAGATACTAAACATTTTTAATTTCAACAATTACAAATGTTTCAAAATCCATCTTTTTTAAATATCGTTTGTTTAATATGATTGGCATTGGTTTCTCCCGGTTTAATTAACCATTTTACCGAGTAATACAATGTAGCCAACACAATTATCATAGCAATGCTTACAATGAAATAATCCAAATTACCATCCGGACCCGGGCCATGGGTAATTCCTTTTAAAAATGCGGGCTGCTGTTCCTCACAGGCAGCGCATGCCCATACCTTACCGGTAAAATTGAGGAGAAGCAGAATAACGAAAAATATTTTTTTTATCATAACAAATAAATTTTGGTTATTACTTATTTTCAGTAGCAGAAGCTTTTGCCAAATCCACTAATTTTTTCACCTCATCGGCAGTTACGGTTTTGGCATTATTACCCCAGCTTGTTTTTTCATGATTCATGATGGCAGCAATTTCATCGGCAGAAAGATTATTATTAGTACCCACTGCAGGCATTGGGCCAAACCCCTCTTTTTCCCTTCCTGTATAACCATTCATAATAATATTGACCATTAAGGCAGCATTATCATCCAGCACTACTTTACTTCCCTTCAATGCAGGAAAAGCGCCGGGCAATCCCTCACCGTTAGCCTGATGGCAACTTTGACAATTGGCTGTATACAAGGTTTCTCCATTCAATACGGTAGCGCCGGTACTGGTACCTGTTTTTGCTTCAGATGCAGCCACTTGTTGCTTGTATAAAAAATCGGGAGAAGGGCTTCCATCGGGTAATTTAGTCTGTTTTAATGATTCGAGATAAGCCACCAATTGTAAAGCTTTGGGCGTAGCTACCACTTTACCTTTTCGACCATATAAAAAAGCATCCGGAACATTAACCACTACATCATTTTTAGCGGGTTGTTCTTTTATTTCAAATAACCAGGAATAAGTAGGCATTACAGATTCTTTTACTACAATTCTTGGATTATACAAATGCACCAGATTCCATTCTTTGCTGGGCTGGCGTAAGCCAATATTGGTTAAATCGGGCCCGGTTCGTTCAGTACCCATTAAAGTAGCAGTATTTACCCAAATACTCTGGCGATGTATTCCTGCATAATCAGCAGCAATGCTGGGGCGTTCACCCCAAACTTTATCCATAGCAATGTTTCGTACCTGTTGTGTATGGCAGGCAACACATCCGTTTGAAATAAATACTTCTTTGCCTTTAATGGCATCTTCAGACATCGGCGTGGCATTAGGCAATGGGGCATTGTTGTATTGATTGCGCCAGGCCGGCAAAATAGCAACCAATATTGTAAGGCCAATAAAGAATAAAGCCGCAGCTGAAAATAATTTCTTATGATTATCAAACAGTTCCATAATTGTATAGAATAAATAAATTAAATAATTGCTTGTGCTCCACTTTCACTTGAATTGTTTACAACTAACTTTTCCAAGGCCACCTCCGTTACATTCAATTCAACATTTCCTGAAAACATTTTATATAAGTTGTACGCAAACAGCAGATGTGAAAACCACATTAAACTTCCGCCAATAGCCCTCCACAACCAATAAGGCGCCATCATGACTACCGAATCAATAAATGGTTTTCCTTCTATCCACATATTCCCTTTTAATGTAGCCCCAATCATTAATGGTATGGTATAAAATAATAACCCCACCAAAGCAAACCAGAAATGTGCACCAATGGTAAGCTGTGGCGCCTCTTTTCCTGTTAGTCGCGGTACAACTGCATAAATACCAGCCCAAAGAAAAAAAGAAATGATACCATACATGGTTAAATGTGAATGTGCAACAGTAAAATCGGTAAAATGCCAGATTAGGTTAGAAGAACGAAAAGCCTCGGCCGTTCCCTGCATAGAACCCGAAAAATAAAAGATGATGCCTACCAGAAAGAAAGGCAAAGTATAACTATCAGATACCTTATACCATGCTCTTTTAAATGTCATTAAAAAGTTGGTGGTACCTGCAATTACCGGAATGGCCATACCTGCACTACCCACTATAGCAACAGTTTGCAACCACCAGGGTATAGCACTGAAAACAAAATGGTGTGTGCCAATTAACGTATAAAATAAAATCTGAGTCCAAAAAGCCAATATACCAAGGCTATAAGAATAGATGGGTCTATTCAGTTGTTGTGGCAAAAAATAATACACAATACCTAAAGTAAACAGCATAAACCACATACCCACGCCCTGGTGCATATAATAACCTTGTATGATGGTTTCGCCTAATGCATCCTGCCAAAAAGGAAGATATGCAACCATTGCAATGACCAACCCAAACATAATAGCGGAAACAATGTACCAGTTAGAAATATAAATTTCTTTGGTGGTGCGCCTGGCAATAGTTTGTAAAAAATTAATGAGGGTTAACACCAATCCTATTCCGAACAATGCCATTACCGGCCAAATATATTCACGATACTCGCCACCGGCATTATTAATGCCAGCCATTAAACAGAGTGAACCTAAAATAACTGCAGCATTAATAAAATAGAGCGTATACCATCCTTTTTTAAAACTGGCTAATGGTGCATTACTCACTTTTGGAACAATATAGTATCCTAAACCCAACATACCTAAAGAAGCCCATCCCCAAAATACCGAATTGGTGTGAACAGGTCTTAAACGCCCGAAACTTAACCAACTGATATGATCTGCATCTGGTGCTACAAATTTTATTCCGATGTACTCCCCTATTGTTGTTCCAAAAATTAGCCAAAAAGCGGCACAACCAATATACCATAATACCAATTTAGATAAAGCAGGGTCAATATTAGGGCGTTTCAAAGCACGTTTCTTTGCTGCGGCAATTGGCAATTCAGTCTGATCAGGATCAGTTTGTATCAATCCACGTTTATCTAACGGCGGGGCATTGCCTGATAATTCATTATTATGAAGTGAAAAATCTAAAGCAGCTTTTCTTTGCATCAATGCTGCATCTAAATTCACATCATCTTTTTCCTGCAAATACTCCGCCAGTTTTTCAGCTTCTGTAATTTTTAAATTATTTCGATATCGCTTTAAAACATTCATCACTTTTACAATCATAATAATAATCCCCAATAAAATGGGTGTTAAAATTAGAATTGTGGTGATGACAATTCCGGCCTCTCCGGTTACAGTTTGAGCCGGGTCCTGCGCCAATAATTGTTGTGCAAAAAACAGAAACACTAAGAACAAAAACATCTTTCCTGCAGTACCCACCCCACTATTTCCATTTTGATGATTGTTACGCTTTCTTTTTTGCTTCCATAAAAAATATTGATCAATCTGCTCAGCTGTAAACCGACTGATATAAGTGGATATGTTTTGTTCAATATTTTCCTGATCAGACTGAAGTTGTTCTTTATTCATTTCCTTTACTTTTAACTGAAGTACAAAGGCTGCCAGTAATATCAGAATTAATAATGTAATAATGATGAGCATGATTCCTGTAATGGATTGAAAACTAAATGAACTGGGTATACCATCCTGTGCAAATACATGGTTCAAAGGAAAAGCAACCAACAGCAATATTGCACCAATTAGAAGAAGGCTAAATTTTTTAAACATAAAAATATATTAAGAGGTTTTTATCTTTTATTAAAGCAAAAAAATTATCTTTTTAAAACGGCCAGCTTTTTTTCCAACAATTCATTAAACTCACCCAGTCTGGCACGTTGCAATAACTCAAAAATTTCAGCGCGTATTTTCTTAAAATCGTTATGAATAGGACATGGCGATTTTTCAGAACATTGTTTTAAACCCAATCCGCATCCGTTAAAAATTTTATCGCCATCTATTGCTTTCACTACATCGGCCAGTGTATATTGCAAATTACTTTCATCTAAATAAAACCCGCCAGTTGGGCCTTTTAAAGATTGTATTAAACCCTTTCTGCTCAAGTCTTGCAATATTTTCCCTAAAAAATATTCCGGAGAGCCAATGCCTTTAGCAATATCTTTAATACTCACCTTTATGCCGTGTTTAGACTTTTGTGCAATATATAAAATTGCCCGGATAGCGTATTCACATGTTTTTGAAAACATATTCATGGTTTGTGGGCACAAAAATAATATAAAATTAGAAATAAAGGAGTTTTTTATCTTTTATTAATAAAAATTTCTTTTTTCAACAATCAGATGTTTTTAAAAAAAGCTAAACAAAAAAGAAATGTAATGCCTTCCATAGTGTGATAATACTGGTTATCATGACCATTATACCAACCGCTACATACATTTTTTTGACAGGCAACCTCCCGGCCAATTTTGCGGCTACAGGCGCTGCCAAAACACCACCAATAATTAAACCGGCTACATCAAACAATGGAATATGTTTTAATACAATAAAAAAAGTAAGTGCGCTGGCAAATACAACAAAAAATTCAGCCAAACAAACCGAACCAATTACATAACGCGGATTTTTACGTTTTGAAATTAATGTACTGGTTACCAAAGTTCCCCAACCACCGCCGGCAAAAGCATCGGTAAATCCGCCAATACCCGCCAGCCAACCGGCACGGTTTACTTTATTGCCATTACGTTGTGCAGCAAATGCCTTGCGTATTATATGATATCCCAGAAATAAAGTGTAAAATGATAATGGAATTTTGATATAAAAAGCATATTGCTGCATCATACTTGCCAATGTGGCTCCCAATACAGCACCAAACATGCCCGGCACCACTAAACTTTTAAACAATTTTTTATTAATGTTACCAAACCGATGGTGCTGATAACCTGATACCCCACTTGAAAAAACTCTGGCAGCATGCACCCTGCTGCTTACAATAGCAGGATTAACACCATTGGCTAATAAAATTGTAGTGGAAATGGTTCCATAGCCCATCCCCAAAGAACCATCAACCAATTGTGCAATAAAACCTGTCAACAACATTATCGTAAATACTGGCCAATCCATCAATTCTATAAAACTGTTCAACCCGGCACGCCAGCTAAATGCAGGGATTAAAGAAAGAATGGTATGACCAAAGATCATGCATACAAAAGCAAACAAACACCATTTTACAATTTGTTGCCATTTTTTTTCCCTGGGGGTCTGCAATTTTATATCGTTCAATTGCATATTTTTTGCAACCAATGTTTGTGTAAGCTGATTGAGGTGCTTTACCTTATCAGCAAAATTTCCAGTCAATTGATTTCTAATGTGTTGCATATTATACAGCAAGGCATCTACGTCATCCGGTATTATTACATACAATAGTTCTTTTAATCGTTTTGCAATGGTAGGCGATTTACCATTGGTTGAAATGGCAATTTTTAAATTACCTTTTTGCACCACTGAACTCAGATAAAAATCACATAGTGCAGGTTTATCAGCTACATTCACCAACAAATTCATTGCATGCGCATCTGCCCGAATGGTCGCAGCCAACTCAATATTATTTACTGCAACAAACACCAATTGTTGATTTTTTAAGAAAGAAGGTTCATATTTCTGTTGTACAATAGTAATATGCGTATTAACTGCAGCAATTGCATAAATTGCCGGTTTAATTTCGATAGCTACAATTGTAATAGGTGTAGCAGGGGCATTTTGTACAATACTTTGCAGTTTTTCCATGGCAATATTTCCACCACCTACTATCAATACAGCCATTGTTTCTAATTTGAAAAATACGGGAAACAAATTGTTCTGCTCAGTACTGTTTGCATTTGCAGGAACTACCTCTAAATACGGTTGTATAATATTGGCATTCATGGCTTTGAATGGAATTCGTGATAAATATTGAATCGAATAATATGTTGGTTATCTCTATAATCCAACGCACCGACAGATTTATATTGGCATTGGTACATATATTGCAATTGACAGCTCAATGTTTTATGATGCATATAATAAATACCTGAAAAAATTCTCAACACATCCACAACATTGGTTTTATTGGCAACCAACATACATTCAGTACCGATTTCTACAACATAAATTGGTGAAACAGGAAATGCAACTGCCATTTTATTTCGCAATCTGCTGGCATAAACAAAAGATTGTGTGCCATCTACAGCTTTTTTTTGTAACCATCTTTCTTCCAAACGAGTTCTGTTCGTGAGGGTGAAGTGATTGATTGGAATTTGAAAAGCATTTTCCTGCCATAATCTATATTCATCTAAATAAATATTTTCAAGATGTAACTGACCGGCAGATTTAAAATAGGCAGCCCCGGTTGTAATTGTCCATGTCGGTGTGATTGAATAGGCAATCCCAGATCGTATGAGCATTTGCGATAATTGCGAAAACCCGTATTTGGAGCGCAACTGCATATCGCCGGAAATTTTCCATTTTTCAGAAACGGGTACTGAAAAAAAATAACCGGCCCAAACAGCGGAAGTACTTGTATTCACAGATTGTGCTGCAACACTGCAAAAAAAACCTGAAAATGAGATAGTATATATGATTTGCCTGATCAAAGCAAAAAATTTTAGGTATTAAAAAAATAATTATTCGCAAAATCACCAAAACGTTCACCTGATTTTCGATTCAATTTAAATTGCCGAAAGCAGTTATCTAAAGTTACAAGAATGGTTGCTTCTTCTAAATTTTCACGATATAGTTTATTGAGTCTGTATCCTTCATAATCGCCACCAAGATATAAGTTGTATTTACCGTATGCAGTGCCTATCAAACCAATTTCAGCTGCATATGAACGGGCACAACCATTGGGGCAACCGGTCATTCTAATAATAATCGCTTCTTGCTCTAATTCGTATTTTTTTAACAGCAATTCAATTTTAGTTAACAAATTGGGTAAATAGCGTTGTGCTTCTGCCAGAGCTAAAGGGCAGGTAGGAAATGCTACACAAGCCATTGACCGTTGCCTGACAGGTGAAGTAGACTCATTTTGAGTGATAATACCATATTCAGTTAAGATAGATGCAACTTTTGACTGATGTTGGGGGGCAATATCGCTGATAATTACATTTTGATTACAGGTAAACCGAAAATTTGCAATACCTGCCTGTGCAATTTTTAATAAAGCAGTTTTTAATTGAACGTGGGGGGTATCTGTAATTCTGCCATTTTCAATAAAAACAGTATAATACCATTTACCAACGTGGTTTTGATGCCATCCTAACTGATCGGCTCTTTCTACAAATTGATAGGGTTTTTCGGTTTCAAATGTATATCCGCTTCTGGCTTCAATTTCCTTTTTAAACCAATCTATACCATATTTATCAACGGTATATTTTAAACGTGCAAATTTTCTGTCAGCCCTGTTACCATAATCGCGTTGTATGGCTGCCACAGCATAAACTGTTTTTAAAACATTTTCCTCGCCCTGCACAAATCCAATCACCGTTGCTAATCTCGGATAAGTATCTGAATTACCATGTGTAGATGCCAGACCGCCTCCAATGGCTATATTAAATCCTATAAGCACATTATTTTCAATAATCGCAATTAAACCAATATCATTTGCAAAAACATCCACATCATTATTCGGTGGAATTGCAATGGCAATTTTAAACTTACGGGGCAAGTATCTGTCTTGGTACAAATCATCCTTTTCTGCTTCCGGTTCATATATTATTTGATCATCCAGCCATATCTCTGCATATCCTTTGGTTTTAGGAAGCAACCTGGCGCAGATTTTATCTGCAATGGCAAATACTTGTTCATGCACAGGTGAATAAGCAGGATGTGCACTGCACAATACATTCCTGTTAATATCTCCACAAGTGGCAATGGTTGTTAAGTCAGCATGATGAAATGCCTGCAATGTTGGTTTAATATTGGCTTTAATAATACCGTGCAATTGTATGGTTTGCCTGCTGGTTATTTTTATAACACCGGTACTATACGTACCGGCGGCATGATGTATGGCCACCCATTGCTGTGGCAACATAAAACCACCCGTTAATCGCAAACGAACCATGAATGTATACAAACGTTCCAATTTTTTTTCGGCGCGTTCTTCTCTTCTGTCCCGATCATCCTGTTGATACATTCCATGAAATTTGATGAGGGCCTGATCATCTTCCCGAATGGCACCCGTATGTTCATCCTGCAAGCTTTCAGCAAGGGTACCACGTAATCCGCGACTTGCCATTTTAATTTTTTCGATATTGGAAAGTTTAATATTATCTGACATACAAACAATTTTGTTTTTTAAAAATTAGTATACTTCCTTTACAAACCTGCCTTCATTTTTTAGCTGTTGAAAAAAAGCAACTGCATTTGAATATTTTCCTGAAGTTGCAATCATGTCAATAATTGCCTGATCTAGTTTTGCACCTGTAAAATCTTTTTCTCCACTTACAAAAACATAGGCACCCTGTTCTATCCATTGCATAAAAGTGGCTGCATGATGCTGTAACTTTTCTACTAATGTTGCAGGTTGCATTACATTATGTTGGAAGCAAAGATGTAACTGATGTATATGCCCTGTTGCATACCAATCTTGAATTTCGGTTTGATATAAAAAGTCAGTAGTGAAATTGTCTTCTTCAAAAATTAACCAGTTTTTTCCTTCTGCACCTGCATTATCGCGTTGCAAAAGAAAAGAACGAAAAGGTGCAATACCTGTTCCATGCGCTATCATTATTATGGGCACATCATCCTGTGGCAATTTGAAGCGTTTGTTTTTTTGCACAAAAAAATGAATGGGTGATTGGAGGGGCATTTCAGATAAATAATGTGAGCACAAACCATTTTTTTCAGCCTCATTTATATAAAATCTTTCCAGATTTATGGTTAAATGAATGGCATTTTCATTTGCAATAGGGGAAGAAGCAATGGTATACAATCTGGGCGATTGCGCCTGCAATAATGCTATGAATGGTTCTAATTGAGATTGAGTTTTTAATGGATAAATTTTTAATAGATCCAATAAATCCATTCTGGTTCCAGGAATATCCTGCTCAGTTAATGCTGCATATTTTTTTATTATCTTTTCAGATAAGTTCAAAATATTTAATTTTTTGCTCAACAATGTATCGATAGCATAGGACTCATCTTTATATAAAAATTTTTTTTCCGGATGTACCTGAAGTAAGTGTAAAATTTCATCCACAACATGAGCAGGATTTTCAGGATAAACACCAATGGAATCTCCCGGCTGATAATCAACTGAATCTGCCGCAATTTCAATATGAAATGTTTGTTTACAAGAACCTTTATCGTTCAATACTATTTTTTTATCAATCAGTCCGCTATAAGTTTGTTTTGCTGTTTTGGATACAATTGCAACGTTTTTAGATGCTGCATTATTAGATGCTGGAAAATTGTTGGTTAGCAATTTTTCAATGAGCCCATTAAACCAGTTATTGGCATCCGCTTCATAATCCACATCACATTTAGCCAGTTCATGAATTCTTTTTGCGCCTAACCTATTCAATTGCATATCCACATCTTCACCCGTTTTACAAAACAAAGGATAGCTGCTATCACCCAAACCAAGCACTGCATATTGCAAATGATTTAAGTTAATTTGTATTTGATGCAAATATTCATAAAATGAAAGTGCAGCAGCAGGTGGCTCTCCATCGCCCTGAGTGCTAATAACTACTACCAATAGAGATTCTTTTTCAAGATCTTTAGGTGTATATTGATCCAATCCAATTAATTTAACCAAACATTTTTTTTGTTTAGCCAGCGAAGCAAACTGTGTGGCCAATTGTTTGGCATTACCGGTTTCGGTTCCATACACAATGGTTAATTTAGGCTTAACGTTTGTAGCAGGTAAAGTGGCCACTTCTGTTGTATCCTGTTGAATAATTCCGGCAATATATCCGTTTATCCATATAAGCTCTTCTTTACTGGAACTTTGAACCAGATCGATAATTGTTTTCAGTTTAGGTGCGGCTAACATAAGGTTGCATTAATTCATGATGTAAATAAGATTCGGCAGTGCCGGTAACGGATGGAAAATAAAGCTCATGTTGTGGATTACTACTTTTAACCCAATTGAATTGATGGCTTAATGATGCCACTTTCCCAATAATTACCAATGAAGGGGAAAGAAATTGCATGGAACCAAATTGCAATAAAAAATTACGAACAGGAGCACTATACACCTGCTGCATAGGGGTAGTTGCCTGTTCAATAACGGATATCCATTTATGTTCATCAATACCAGACTGCCGTAAATGTTCAATTAAAGGTTCTAAAGTTTCAGATGACATATACCAAACCAAAGTATCATCTGTTTTGGCCAAATCGTGCCAATAGGAATCAGGAATTAAATTTGTTTTATAGTAAGTCAAAAAGCGGACTGCAGTGGCATAATTACGAGCTGTTAATGGAATACCTGCATAAGCCGCAGCACCCGAAGCGGCTGTAATACCCGGAACAATTTCAAAAGGGATGGAATATTTTTTCAAAATTTCCAACTCATCTAATACATTCGAAAAGAAAGACACATCTCCTCCTTTTAATCGAACCACCAATGGTTGTGAAGTTGCATACTGCACTAGCAAAGCATTGATGGTTTCCTGCGAAGTGGATAAGCCATATCGGCATTGCTTACCTACCGGGATGATGGTTGCATGTGGATTTACATAACGTTCCAGTATGGCTTCACTTACCAACCTGTCTACCAATACCACATTGGCCTGTTGTAAAAATTGAACCGCTTTTATAGTAACTAAGTCTGGATCTCCCGGTCCTGCACCAATGATGATTACTTTTCCTTTGTATGTAGTTTTCATTAGTCTACTTTTTTAGTAGGATAAAATATCAAAAAATTATCTCTAATAAGATTAGAGATAAAAATGTTTTTAAAACAATCCTTCAACAGATAAATAACGTTCGCCTGTATCGTAATTAAAAGTAAGGATTACATTATTTTCCGGAATGTCAGATAGTTGTTGTGCAATGGCTGCTAATGATGCACCTGTAGAAATACCTGCCAATATACCTTCTTTCTTTGCCAATTTTTGCGTATAATGAAAAGCATCATCTTTACTTACTTTAATGGCACCATCTAATAATTTAACATTCAGAATAGATGGAATAAAACCTGCACCAAGCCCTTGTAAAGGATGTGGCCCCGGTGCACCACCACTGATGACAGGTGATAATTCAGGTTCAACAGCAAAAATTTTGATGGAGGGCCATTTTTCTTTCAAAACTTCTGCAACACCGGTAATATGTCCACCAGTACCTACACCCGTTATCAAATAATCAATTCCATCCGGAAAATCAGCCACAATTTCATGTGCAGTAGTTTGATGGTGAATTTTCGTATTCGCCTGATTATCGAATTGCTGGGGCATCCAGGCATTATGATTATCATATACCATTTCGTTCGCTTTTTCTATAGCCCCCTTCATGCCTTTTTCACGAGGCGTCAACACAAATTCGGCTCCGTATAATGCCATTAATTTCCGGCGCTCAACACTCATGCTTTCGGGCATTACTAAAATAACTTTGTATCCTTTTACAGCAGCAACCATAGCAAGACCAATACCTGTATTGCCGGAAGTAGGTTCCACGATAATACTATCTGGATGCAGTAATCCTTTTTTTTCTGCATCTTCAATCATAGCCAATGCAATCCGGTCTTTAATACTTCCACCCGGATTCATTCTTTCCAATTTCATCCATACCTGATGTCGGGTTCCAAAAATTTTTTTTAACTGAACATGTGGTGTATTTCCAATAGTTGCTAATATATTGTCTGCCTTCATGATATGATGTATTAATTTAAATTACAAAATTGAGTGGTTCGGGAAATGGATTATTGTCTCTTACTTTAATTTCACTTTTGTGATACACTACCGAATATGGCTCTACACTATAGGTTAACCAAACATTGCCACCTATAATACTATCATGGCCAATAATGGTATCACCACCTAAAATGGTTGCACCAGAATATATCACAACATTATCTTCAATAGTAGGATGCCTTTTGGTGGCAGCATCTTTTTTATCAACACTTAACGCACCAAGCGTAACCCCTTGATATAATTTAACATGATTACCCAGCACACTGGTTTCGCCAATTACCACACCGGTACCATGGTCAATGGAAAAAGCATGGCCAATTTGTGCACCGGGATGAATATCAATTCCGGTTTTACTATGGGCGTACTCTGTAAACATTCTTCCTAAAATCTTTAAATTCAAATGCCATAATACATGCGAAAAACGGTAAACTGCTGTAGCAAAAAAACCGGGATAGGCTACTAATACTTCTTCCAACGTTTGTGCAGCGGGATCCGATTGTAAAATGGCATGTGCATCTTCTAATAATGCATCATACACATTCGGCAATTGTTCAAAAAAGCGGTAAATAATTGCATCTGCTGGCAATTCTTCCTGAATAAATCCTTTAATCATACTTTGAAAGCGTACCCTTAAATCTGCATAATCGCGTTGTATCGCCAACAATCCACCCTCTCCATTATTTTTTGGAATGAACAATAATTGAAATAAATCAGATACAAAACTTTCGGTTGCTGCTTTATCGGGAAAAACCTGAAAACATTTGTCGTTGCGCAGATATAACTTTTCTAAAAATAATGTTTCATCCATAATTGTATACAACATCTGGTTTTCAATAAAGTTTCCTACAACATTTTTGTAATAGATTCGTCTGTATTTTCCTTTTTACTGTAACATACAGGCACCTACTGTAACATTGGTTGCTTCATCAATTAATATAGCACCTCCATTTGCGCTAAGTGTGTTATAACTATCAAAAGCCAGTGGTGATGCTGTTTTCAGAACAATTTTAGCAATTTCGTTCAGTCCAATGTATGATACATTGTTTTTTTGTTCCAATGTATTTACATCTAAAGCATACTGTATTTCGCAAACCATACATTTTACCATTGTACTGTTTATCTGAAGCCAATAACGGTTTCCTTTTTGCAATGGTTTTGCATCCATCCAGCAAATTAAAGTTGTAATTTCTTTAGAAACAGTTGGTAACTGATGTGAAGGAACAATCAAATTTCCTCTGCTTACATCAATATCGTCTTTCAAATGTAACACAATACTTTGTGGTGCAAAAGCTTCGTTCACTTTTGTACCATTGTGTTCAATATAATCGATGGTGGTGGTGAGTCCTTCCGGAAGCACCGTTACGGCATCACCCTGCTTGAGTACTCCACTAATTAATTTGCCTGCATAACCGCGATAGTCGTGCCATTCAGGGCTTTGTGGCCGTATAACATATTGAACAGGAAAGCGGGTTATGTTCAAATTTACATCCTGATGAATGGAGATATTTTCTAAAAGTGATAATAAAGACGGCCCATCATACCAGCTTAATAATTCTGATTTTTCAACAATATTATCGCCATTCAAGGCACTGATAGGTAAATAAGTAATATTGTTTAATCCTAATGACTCAGCTACTGCGGCATAATCTATTACAATGTTATTGAAGGTATCTTCTGAATAATCCACCATATCCATTTTATTAATGGCAATAATGACATGCGGAATTTTTAACAATGCAGCAATGATGGAATGACGTTTGGTTTGCTCTACTACCCCATTACGAGCATCAATGAGAATGATAATCAAATTCGCATTCGATGCCCCTGTAACCATGTTGCGGGTATACTGCACATGGCCGGGTGCATCTGCAATAATGAACTTTCTTGCAGGTGTTGAAAAATATTTATACGCCACATCAATGGTAATACCTTGCTCTCTTTCTGCTCTTAATCCATCTGTCAATAATGCCAAATCAATCTCACCCAATGCTTTGTGTTTGGTTTGTTGCTGAATGGCAGTTAAATGATCAATCATAATAGATTTACTATCATATAACAATCGACCAATTAATGTACTTTTACCATCATCCACACTACCTGCAGTAATAAATCTCAGAATATCCATAAATTATTTTTATTATATTATTAAAAATATCCATTTTTTTTCCGGTCTTCCATTGCAGCTTCAGAAACCTTATCATCAATTCTGGTTTCACCACGTTCACTGGTTTTGGTGGCAATAATTTCTGCAATAATATCATCAATATTGGTGGCAGTTGATTCAATTGCGGCAGTACATGACATATCTCCAACTGTTCTATAACGTACTTGCTTTGTTGTGATACAATCATCTTCTGCAATTTGAATAAAGGGTGAAACTGCAACCAATTGTCCTTCATACTCAATTACTTCACGCTGATGTGCAAAATAGATAGAAGGCAATGCTATCTGATGCCGCTTTATATAATTCCAGATATCTAACTCTGTCCAATTGCTAATGGGAAATACCCGAACATTTTCACCTTTATGAATTTTACCATTGTAGATATTCCATAACTCGGGACGTTGCAGTTTGGGATCCCACTGCCCAAATTCATCCCGCACAGAAAAAATTCTTTCTTTGGCACGTGCTTTTTCTTCATCGCGGCGTGCACCGCCAATACATGCATCAAACTTAAATTCTTCAATAGCATCTAAAAGTGTAAAGGTTTGCAATGCATTTCTGCTGGCAAATTTTCCTTTAGGTTCAGGTAAATTTTTAGAACGCATGGTATCTTCCACCTTTCTAACAATTAATTGCTCACCTATTTCATGCACCAATGCATCTCTAAATTGTAATACTTCCGGAAAATTATGTCCGGTATCAATATGTAATAAAGGAAAGGGAAAATTGCCCGGCCTGAATGCTCTTAAAGCCAGGTGAACTAAAGTAATGGAATCCTTCCCCCCACTAAATAATAATACCGGTTTCTCGAACTGACCGGCAACTTCCCTAAAAATATGAATAGCTTCCGATTCTAATTGGTCTAAATGATCTAAATGATATTTTTCCATAACAACTACTTTAAAATTTTCTAACGATGAACAGTATTGTCAGCATGTACGTGCAAACCACATTCTTTTTTTGTGGCATCCTCCCACCACCATCTTCCGGCTCTAAAATCTTCATCAGGTTGTACAGCTCTGGTACAAGGTGCACAACCAATACTTACAAAGCCCCTGTCATGCAAAGGATTATACGGAACATCGTGTTGCTGAATGAAAGTTTTGACTGTTTCAGTTGACCAATGTAAAATGGGATGAAATTTAATCATTGCATTACTGCTGTCCCATTCCAAGATGGGTAAATCTTTTCTATCGGGCGAATGTTCGGCACGCAAACCGGTAATCCATACTGCATTACCCAGCAATGCCTTTTGTAAGGGTTCCACTTTGCGGATGAAACAACATTGTTTTCGGTTTTCGACCGAAGCATAAAAAGCATTGGGACCCTTTTGGGTTACAAAGTTTTGCAATGTGTTTGCCTCAGGATAATAAGCGGTTATTTGCGCATTGTACTTTTCTTTTGTTCTTTCCCAAACGGAATAGGTTTCAGGAAATAGCCTTCCTGTATCTAAGGTAAATATTTTAATATCCAGTTGATGTTTTAGAATCCAATAAGTAATGGCCTGATCTTCTATACTAAAACTGGTTGAAAAAACAACTTTACCCGGAAATTGAGCTGCCAAAAATTGCAGTGCTTCCAATTCTGATAATCCCTGAAGTTGCGTTTGAAAATGTTGAAGGTTGGGTGATATTTTTACTGATTCCATGATTTGCAATTGTTTGATTGAATTGAAATAAAATGCGGCTGCGGCTTCTGCTTCAACAACAACAATTGCACATATTGAAAGGGTATTTATTCATGAATTGAAATTATTAGTCTACTAATTTAGTAGGCAAATATAGTCTACCATTTTTATAGATTATTAAATTGAAGATTAAAAATTTATTAACCAGGCTCTCAGTGAGTTGAAACTCAATAAAAACAAATGTTATGCAATAATAAAATATTTGAAACATTGTAGTAAAAACTTAAAAATGCAGTATTAATCGAACCGATTTACCCGGAATGCATCCAGCGCAATGGATGATTTTTGTTCATTGATGATTTCAGTTACCAATTTACCGGTTCCGGCACCCAAACTGAGCCCCAACATAGAATGACCGGTTGCAACCACCAAATTTTTCCATTGTTTGGGCCTGCCTATATAAGGCAACCCATCGGCAGAACAAGGCCTGAAACCATACCAAATCTGCTCAACGGGTGGCACAGGAATCTTAAAATAAGGATAAAAGCGTTGTACTGCCTGTAACAAACCGGCAACACGTTTTATTTTAGGTGGTGTTGAGGTTGTGGTAATTTCCATGGTACCACCAAAACGAATTTTATTGCTGTCCATTGGTGTTAATGCCGCCCTGCCTTCTAATAGAATTGCGGGATAATTAATATGGTAAGGCGAATTTTCAAGCGTTACAGAATATCCCCTACCCGGCATCAATGGAATTGAAAAACGCAATTGTGCCGCCAATTCACGGCTCCAGGAACCGGTTGCCAAAACATATGCATCGGCTTCATATGTTGCTTTTGCAGTTACAATTGATTTTATTTGTTGATGTTCCGTATGAAAACCCTTTACTGCTTCATTTATCAACAATGCTACTCCGCTATTTTTTAAATATTGCAGTAATTGCGCCATAAGTTTATTGGGATACAAATGTGCATCGCACTTAAAATAAATAGCGCCGAGTGCATTGATTTTTGTTTGTGGCTCTTTGGCCTGTAATGCACTATAATCCAACAATTCCGTATCTATTAAGCCCAATTGATGTGCTTTCTCAACGGTATGTTTTGCGTGGTCAGCTCCTTTTTCGGTTTGAAAAATTTCTAACAGACCTTTGTGTTCATAAGAGAAATGAAAATTGGGTTGTGCTGCTAAGGTTTCGTAGATATGCTGGCTGAATAAAGCAATATCACGCAATGGAACGGCAGCTTTTTCAACCTTCTCCGGTGTAGCACTTCGCATAAATTGCCAACCCCATTCAATGAGCGATTTACTGAAACGGGGTTGTACATAAAACGGACTGGTATCATTCAACATCCAACGCAGGCCTTGTTTTACCACACCAGGTGTTGCCAATGGAATAAAATGACTGGGGCAAACATAACCTGCATTGCCATAAGAGCAATTGTTCAACATATCAGTTTGGTCAATTACCGTTACTTCATGTCCCGTTTGGTGCAGAAAATAAGCACTACTTAACCCAATAATTCCACCGCCAATTACAATTACTTTCATGGTTGCTTTTATTTAAAATTACAAAACCTGAAAACCCAATGCATAAGGATCATCATCTGTATCAATTTGAATGGTATTATAGCCGTATACTTTTGCCCAGCCTTCAATACCCGGCCTGATAGCAGGTTTGCCCCCTATCATCAGCTCTTCTTCAATAGTACCCTTGAATATGGAGCCGATTATACTTTCATGCACAAAAATATCACCCTTTTTTAATAACCCTTTGGTGTACCATTGTGCCATTCTTGCAGAAGTACCGGTACCACAAGGGCTGCGGTCAATGGCCTTTTCGCCATATACAACTGCATTACGGGCTGTTGAATCATGATTCAATACTGCACCTGTAAATAACACATGGCCGCAGCCTTTAATGGTTTCATTTTCCGGATGTACAAAATGGTGTTGCGCATTCACCGCTTTTTTGATGGAACGGGCAAAATAAATTAATTGATCAGCAGTATAATTTTCTAACCCTTTGAAGTTTTGCTGCACATCAATAATTGCATAGAAATTTCCTCCGTAGGCAACATCTACCAATAAACTTCCCAACCCATCACATTCAATTGCTATATCTTCAGCGGCCAGAAATGAGGGTACGTTAGTCAATTTAACATGGGTAACTTTTGGGTTTTCTTCTGTATATTCAATTGGCACAATTCCTGCCGGCGTTTCCAAACGCAAATGCCCAGGATGTTTGGGAACAATTAATCCCTCCTGAATGGCAATGGTAACAGTGCCAATGGTACCATGGCCGCACATGGGCAAACAGCCACTGGTTTCAATAAACAGCACAGCCATATCATTTTCGGGATGATGGGGTGGATATAAAATACTGCCGCTCATCATATCATGTCCACGGGGCTCAAACATCAAACCCTTTCTAATCCAATCAAATTCCTGCAAAAAATGCTGTCGTTTTTCGCTCATATTTTTTCCCTGCAAAACAGGGCCACCTCCGGCTACTAACCGTACCGGATTGCCGCAAGTATGCGCATCAATACAAAAAAATGTTTTTTTCATATATAGAAGGAGCTGCTGTTATTAATATTAAATACCGAAAAGGAAAATTTTTGCAAATTCCATGTATCCAAATCAATAAAAAAATAACACCATGAATATAAGCACACAGTTAAGAAACTATAGCCTCTTTGGTAAGCTGATTATTGACCATGCGCCAAATTTTGTATGGATTACTGTTCTTTAATTCAGCCGGTAATAATGATTCCGGCGCATTTTGAAAAGCCACTGGCCTTACCCATCGTTTTACAGCATGAATACCAACAGCAGTGAAACGACTGTCGGTACAGGCAGGATATGGCCCCCCATGTACCATTGCCGGACATACTTCAACACCGGTTGGTACACCATTGAAAACAATTCTTCCAGCAATTTCAGTGGCAATCAGTGCAATTTCAGGAAAATCCACAAAATCATTTTCGGTACCCATGATGGAAGTAGTGAGTTGTCCGCTTACTGTTTTCCAAACACCCAATAATTCCTGTATATCTGAACATTGCACTACCAATGAATATGGCCCAAACACTTCTTCTTTTAATAATGGATTGTTTAAAAAAACGGTAGCATCAACCACTGCAACGGTAGGCAAAGCATCCATTGGGTGCAATGCAGTTTTGCTCTGCTGTAACAGCATTACCCCTTTTTGTAATAATGCATTTTTCATTTTGGTAAAATAAGCCTGATGAATACCCTCGTGCAACATGGCTGCAGGTATAGAGGCTTCAATTTGACGACTTAATTCCTGTAAAAAAATAGTAAGCTGTTCATTTTTAATACAAAGTATTAAACCTGGATTGGTACAAAACTGTCCCATTCCCAAAACAATAGAAGCTGCATATTCTTTTGCAATAGCAGCAGTTTTTTCTTTCATGGCATCAGGCAATAACAGTACCGGATTAATGCTACCCATTTCTGCAAAAACTGGAATGGGCTTTTCGCGCTCAACGGCATAATTATACAAAGCCCGGCCTCCACTTAGTGAACCGGTGAAACCAACACCTGCCGTTAGCGGATGTTGCACCAATGCCTTTCCGGCTTCAAATGAACTATCCGTTACATGTTGTACGGTATACAAGGGCATATTGTTTTTTTGTATGGCCGTTTGTATGGCCTGAAATACCATTTGTGAAGTGGCCGGGTGTGCAGGATGTGCTTTTACAATTACCGGGCAACCCGCTGCCAGTGCACTGGCCGTATCGCCACCGGCTGTGGAATAGGCAAATGGAAAATTACTGGCACCAAAAACAACAATGGGGCCAATAGAAAACAACATTCTGCGCAAATCTGGCTTTGGCGGAGTTCTGTTTGGTAGGGCTGTATCAATTACCGCTTCCACCCAACTTCCTTCCATCAACATATCTGCAAACAGATTCAATTGACCAGTGGTTCGGGCACGTTCGCCACGTAAACGCTCAATAGATAAATTGGTTTCTGTTGCGGCCTGTTGCAATAAAGCATCACCAAGTGCATCTATTTCTGTTGCAACAGATCGAAGAAAAACAGCTTTCTGCTCTGGTACGTATTGTTTCAAAGCCTGCATAGCTGCAGCAGCATTTTCTAACACTTCATGAATGGAATTGGTTAACATAGTTCTGTAATTTGAATGGATTAGAATTGGCCATTTTTTGCCAACGCCTGCATTTTAAAATTTGGGCAATCCCGGATGCGTGGCAATGGCATGATGAATTAATTGCAGCAGTTGCTCATATTCTGCACCTTCAGGTACCAAACGTGGTGCCCGAACATAGGTACTACCTAAACCAGTTACCATTTGCGCCAGTTTAATATATTGCACTAATTTAGGATGAATGTCTAATTCCAGCAAAGGTAAAAACCAGCGATGTAGTGCAACCGCTTCATCATATCGTTTTGCTTTCACTAATTGATATAATGCAACCGTTTCTTTCGGAAATGCGTTCACCAATCCGGCAACCCATCCATCGGCACCCATCATAAAACATTCTGCAGCAATGGTATCTACACCGCACAATATGGAGAACCGGTTACCGAAATGATTTTTCAGCCTTGATACGTTTGTAACGTTTCGGGTAGATTCTTTAATAGCCACAATATTGGCTATTGGTTCCAGCGCTTCCAATATTTCGATGGTAATTTCTGTACCATAGTCAACCGGATTATTGTATAGCATTATTGGCAATGAAGTAGCCTCTGCAACGGTCTTTAAAAAATAAATTGTTTCCCTTTCATCGCTTTTATAACGCATAGGGGGCAACAACATAAAACCACTAACAAAATTTTTTGTACCAAGCTCAACTTGTTGAATCGCTTCATTTATAGTTGCCGCTGCAATGTTCAATAATACCGGAACGGTTCGGTTGCTTACAGCCGCTGCAGTTTGCAATAAAATTTGCTTTTCATCCAAAGTTAGCACTGCCGCCTCACCTAATGACCCGCCAACAATTAAACCATTTACGCCGGCAGCTAATTGCACATGAATGTTTTTGGAAAACAACGCCACATCAATCGTATCATTAGCGGTAAAAGGAGTAGTTAGTGCAGGAAAAATTCCTTTCCATTCTGTTACTGCCATCATTTTTTTTATAAAGCTAAGGAACTAAAGGAATTGAAAACACAGTTCAGAACAATTATTTTAAAAAGGAAAATACCCGTTGAAAAAACGATAAATCATTCCGATTGCCGGTTGCAACAATACATGCCGCCAAATGCGATAGTTCTGCTACCGGCGTCCAGTCATCTAAGCCTTCATACCAAACTTTATCTGATAATTTTTAAACCGCGTTTTGTTATTTTTCTTAAGTTAAAAGGGTCTATAATCAATTTATTTTTTCTTAAAATATAAATTTTTTTCACTCAGTAAATACTTTTTTTTCAATCAGGCAAAGCAATCTAATCAAATTTATTCTCTCAAAAACGAATTCGTTAAAAAACTATTGCATTTGTTGTACTGCTTTTTCAAAGGTTTCATCATTTGCATTCATAATTTCATAATAACCGGCAGAGCCAAAAAGCTGACGTGCCATTAAAGCCCTGATGCGTAAAGCCAGTTCTTTTTTTGCAATGTCGGATTGAGGCATCTTCAGTGTATCTGATTTAAGATAGGTTTCCAGTTCACTCCACTGGGCATTGTTCAATTGAAAAGCCTGTTCAAATGCACGAATAGTTTTAAAATTATCAAAATAACTTCTATTCCTTAGATAAAACTTATATACAAACCAGTTGATGGTGTTTTTTGAAAAAATTTTATTCAGCGAAGAACGTAACAAAGTAGTATCATACGGAACAAAAATATCAGGGGTAATTCCACCGCCGCCATAAACCAAATGCCCATTGGGTGTTTTGTAGGCGGGTCCTTTTAATTTAGAAGAATCTAATTTTAGCAATTCGCCATCATGAAAGCGGTTAATAAGTTCATCTTCATAAGCTTCTTTGCCTTTATTATAAGGCTTCTGAATATTTCTTCCCAGCGGGGTGTAATAACGTGCTACAGTTAACCGAAGTGCCCCTCCGTTACTTAGTTGAAATTGCTGTTGCACCAATCCTTTACCAAAAGTTCTGCGTCCAATAATGGTAGCGCGGTTCCAGTCTTGCAAAGCACCAGATAATACCTCACTGGCCGAAGCTGTGGTTTCATTCACCAAAACCACCAATGGATTTTTTTCAAAAATACCGTCTCTTTTACAGCGGTAATCTATTCTGGGAGAATGGGCACCTTCGGTATATACGATTAATTTTTCATCATCCAAAAACTGATCGGCAATAGCAGTAGCTTCCGTTAATATTCCGCCTCCATTACCACGTAAATCAAGAATTAATTTTTTCATTCCCTGCTTTTGCAAACTTTCTAATTTTTGCATAAACTCTTCAAAAGTACGCTCGCCGAAACGGTTAATTTTAAGATATCCAATTTCAGGTGTAACCATGTAAGCCACTTCAACTGAAGGTACCAGTATGCTTCCGCGTTTTACCGTAATATTTTTCAATTGACCGTTGCGCAACAATGTAATTTTTACTAATGAACCAGCTGGACCACGCAATTTATTTTTGATGCTATCTGGATTCATATTTCCTACTAACCCAATAGAATCGTTGGCTTTTAATAATGCATCTCCTACTGCAATACCTGCCTGAGCAGCCGGTCCATTCGGAACAACGTTTACCACATTAATGGTATCATTGAAAATTTGAAATTCAACGCCAATTCCCTGAAAATTGCCCATCAATTCTTCATTTACTTCTTTCACATCTTTAGGAGGAATATAAATGGAATGAGGATCCAAATTGGCCAGCGATTGTTCAATCACCACTTGTTTAAAACTATCCGGACGAATGGCATCAACGTATTTGTTATTAATTAAATCTATTACTTCCTGTACAGAAGAAGGGTTACCATTGTGCAAAAAACTTCCGGATGAGGTGGTAACATTTAGCTGATAACCGAGTACCATACCTATTACTAAAATAATGGATAATAACAATGGCAACCAAATACTTAATTTTTTTCCTGACATAATATGATGCTTCTTTGTATCTTAATTCAAGATTGCGAATATCCGTATTAATGTTGAAATGACTGATTCATTGTTCAACACTACCGTAAAAAACAATTTGTTATGGCTATTAAATTGATTGCAGACAATGGCGCTACCAAATGCGAATGGTGCCTGATTCAACCTCGCAAAAAAACAGTTTTTACAACACAGGGGCTAAGTCCGTATTTTCTGTCCAAAGGCACCATGATTAAAATTATACAAACAGAAGTTTTACCCCATCTAAAACAAGCACAGGCAATTGATGAAATTTATTTTTATGGCACAGGTTTAAGCAATATAAATCATGTTAAAATGATGCGGGCAGTATTAAAAACCCTGTTTAAACAGGCTGCTATTGAAATAAATACCGACATTCTGGCTGCCGCCAGAGCATTGTGTGGCCATGAAAAAGGAATTGCCTGCATTTTGGGTACCGGCTCAAACTCCTGTTATTTTAATGGCAAAAAAATTATCAAGAACAGTCCGGGTATAGGATATATTTTAGGTGATGAAGGCAGTGGCGCTTATTTGGGCAAAAAGGTAATTCAATATTATTTATACCAAACATTTGATGCCGACCTAATGGATCGTTTTAACCAAAAATATGCCTTAACACCAAAAGAAATTTTAGAAAATGTATACCAACAACCTTTGGCCAATCGTTATTTAGCCGGGTTTGCTTTATTTCTTGCAGAAAACCGCGGCCATTATATGATTGAAAATATTATAGAGGATGGATTGAATGATTTTTTTTATCAGCATTTATTAAAATACAAAGAAATTTGGGAATATCCTATTAATTTTATTGGCAGTGTTGCATTTGGATTTAGCGATATTTTGCAGGAACTTTGCCAGGTTTATGAAATACAAATTGGCAAAATACTGCAAAAGCCAATGCAGGGGCTGATTGAATACCACCGATAATTAAGTTTTATGCGTGAATTAATGAGAATTACAGAACAACCTTCTCCGTACAGACATTTAGAGAAAATGTCTATAAAAGAACTATTGCAAAAAATCAATCAGGAAGACAAAACCGTTCCGCTTGCTGTTGAAAAAGCCATTCCGCAAATAGAAAATCTGGTAGCTGCCATTACAGATGTAATGCTGGCCGGTGGCCGTTTATTTTACTTAGGTGCCGGCACCAGTGGCCGCCTCGGTATTTTAGATGCCAGCGAATGTCCCCCAACCTATGGTGTTCCTTACGGGCTGGTAGTAGGCATTATTGCCGGGGGTGATAAAGCCATTACCCACGCCGTAGAAAATGCAGAAGATAGCTTAGAACAGGGCTGGAAAGATTTAGAAAGCTACAGAGTAACAAAAAATGATTTTGTAATTGGCTTAGCTGCCAGTGGTACAACCCCTTATGTAGTGGGTACTTTAGAAGCCTGTAAAAAAAGAAATATACCCACCGGAAGTATTTCCTGTAACCCTCACTCTACTATCAGTTCAATAGCTGATTATCCGGTTGAAATAATTGTAGGCCCCGAATTTGTTACCGGCAGTACCCGCATGAAAAGCGGCACTGCCCAAAAACTGGTATTGAATATGATTTCAACCAGTGTAATGATTCAATTAGGACGAGTTGAAGACAATAAAATGGTAAATATGCAGCTCACCAACGCCAAGCTGGTAGACAGAGGTGCAAAAATGGTAATGGAACATTTGCACAACCATAACTACGAACAGGCAAAATCTTTATTATTGCAGTATGGCAGCGTAAAAAAAGCAATTGAGGCCGCCAGAACAAATCACCATGCATAATATTGAACCTTTTTATAACTGGCGGCATATTTATATTTCTGAAGAAGACAAACACTCTCCTTTCTATGGAAAAACATATAGTGAATTTGAATATTCACAAACCATCTATAACTATTATATTCATCCGCAATGGGACGATTTTGGAAGTAAAACACTGTACCTTAAAATACTTTTTGCAGATTACGACTATCATTATGCCATAATTGAAATGATTGGCGAATGGAATGATGCCATTGAAAACGATATTATGGAACTGAAGCGGGAAGTATTAGACCCATTATTTTCGGAACACATTACCAAATACATTTTAATTACTGAAAATGTATTGAATTTCCATAGCAGCGACAGGGAGTATTATCAGGAATGGTTTGATGAGGTTACCGAAGAAAACGGCTGGATTGTAGCTTTAAATATGCCTGAAGCCACACAACAGGATTTTAGAAAGAAAAAATTAAATTATTACATTGAACTGTTAGATATACCTGAATGGCGCGTTTTTAAACCACAACATTTATTTAGGAAAATTGATGATATGTTTCAAAAACGTTTGGAATAACAAAATACCACACTTCAATTCAAAGGATTCTAATACCCATTTTGTTACTCGCATGGTTTCCTGTAAATTCACATTTCATTCATGGTATGAAAGTCCTTACATTTTTTTTCCTGCTTTTTATACTTTCCACCAAATTGTTGGCGCAACATCCTGCAGTAGGATTAACCTTAAGTGGGGGTGGCGCAAAAGGATTAGCCCATATTGGCGTATTAAAAGCAATCGATTCTGCTCAACTACCTATAAAATATGTTACAGGCACCAGTATGGGTGCTGTAATTGGTTCTTTATATGCATTGGGATACTCGGCAGATACCATTGAACAAATAGCCAGGCAAACCAACTGGGATCAATTACTCTCCAACAATATTTCGCTCCGATCCTTCAGCATGCAGGAAAAAGTAGATTACGGCAAATATGCCATTGAACTGCCCTGGGTAAACAATAGCTTCCGACTACCCAGTGGCGTAATTGAATCAGAAGAGTTATGGCTAAAATTAAATGAATTGTACTTTCCTGCTTATAAAATAAAAAACTTTAAAAAATTTTCAAAGTCGTTTGAATGCATCGCCACAAACATTTCTACCGGCGATGGCGTGGTATTAGACAGTAACGAAATTGTATATGCCATTCGTTCCAGCATGGCCATACCTTCTGTTTTTACTGCCGTAAATTATCAGGGGAAAAAATTAGTAGATGGTGGCGTGGTAAGAAACTTTCCGGTAATTGATGCACAAAAAATGGGAGCAGATTTTTTAATTGGCAGTAATGTAGCCAGTGGCTTATTACCGAAAGATAAAATTAATAATATTATTCAGGTACTGTTACAAATAGCATTTTTCAGAAATGATGAAGATGCCATTAAAGAGAAAGCCCTTTGCAATATTTATATTCCGCATGATTTAGAAGATTACAACATGGGCAGTTTTGGCTCGGCTGATGAAATTATTGATTCAGGTAATAAAACCGGTGAAAAATATTATCCCATTTTTAAACATCTTGCCGATTCGCTGCAAGCTTTGTATGGCAATCTGCATTTTCAAAAACAGGCATTGCCAAACCTACGTGCAGTAAAAATTACTGCATGTAGTATAAATGGCCTGCATCAAACAGATGCCAATTTCTTTTTAAAAAGAATGCAGTTTACTCTGAACCAATGGTATACTGCAGTTGATTTGTCGGAACATATTCGCAAAGCCTTTGGCACGAGATATTACAATAAAATTTTATATTCATTGCTACCCATTACAGATAGTACTGCACAAATAGTATTTGATGTTGAAGAAAATCCCTTAACATTTGCCAAACTTGGCGTAAATTACAATCAGTTTACAGGCATTAGTTTAATTGCCAATATTACCAGTCGCGATTTTTTTACGCCCTATTCTAAAAGTCAGGTAACAGTAAATATTGGGGAGAATATGAGATTGCGCGGTGAGCATATTCAATATTTTGGCAAACACAAATTATTTTCATTGACTGCCACTACACAAATTGAATCATTAAACATTAACAGTTACAATAATTTTACCAAACAGGGATTATTTAAACAAGGCTATTTTTTGGCTGATGTTAATTTACGCTACTCGCCAACGCGTGAACTTTCGCTAGGTGCGGGCACCCGATTTGAAAATTTAAATTATCATCCACAATTGCCCGCAGCCTTTGAAGCCCGGGGAGGCATCAGTTATTTGAACCCTTATTTGTTTATCAAAGCCAATTCTTTAACCAACCCCATTTACCCGAAAAATGGCAGTAAAACAGATATAGAATTTGGAGAAGTCATCAATCAAAATCCTAATATAGAATATTATTTAAATGGCAATGAAATTTCTAATCCCGATTCACTTGGCATTCATTACAAAAGTTATTACAGAGCGTTTGTAAATGCCGAAAAATATATTCCACTCACCAAACGAAAAACTTTATTTACCCAATTTCAGGGCGGATTGAATTGGAGAAATACCGGTGATGTAATTAATGCCTTTAATGTGGGCGGCTTAACAAATGTGTATAAAAACCAAATTACATTTGCAGGATTGGCAGAAGGATCCGTTGTTACCAATAGCATTGCAGCCATGCAGGTTGGATTGCGTTATCAGATATTTAACAATGGTTATATCATCACAAAAGCCAATGGTGCTTTTTATGATTTTGTAGATGGAAATTTTATGCCTGAAAAAGCCAAATTTTTATCGGGCTATTCTATTTCATTTGGCTATAATTTTGTATTAGGACCATTAGAAATCAGTGCTATGTATTCTGATCAGAGTAAAATGTTGCTTCCTTACATTAATCTGGGTATTCCATTTTAATACCCAACAACCAGCTGAACAGATTGTTATACTTATAGCCAACAAACAATGAATGAATTGGATGGAAGATTATTATCAAATATTACGGGTTGCACCCAATGCCAGTGATGGCGCCATCAGAAAAGCGTATCGAAAATTAGCCATGCAGTATCATCCTGATAAAACCGGCAATTCAGAAATGTTGGATGATTATTTTAAAAAAATAAATGAGGCCTATACTGTTCTTTCCAATCCCGAACAACGCAGGGCCTTTCATTTAAAATATTATGCAGCACATTTACCTGCCTATACCATTACAAATGGTGCTTCAATATTGGCTGAATGTATACAACTACAGAAAAAAGTACTACAACAAGCCGATAACGTTAATGAAGATGCCGTATTATTGATGGTTACTGAAATTATTTTATCAGCCAATAATCTGTTGATTTTAAAAGAAGAATCAAATACAATTTTAATTGAAAAAATACGAAGCCAACTCATTGCTTTATTACATGCATTGAACTACAAGAACAGCCTGCAATTATATGAAACCATTGAAATCAGACTATCCTTTGATGGTACTACACAAAAAACTGCAATAGAAAAACTATTGCAGGAAAAGAAACAACGTTATTATTGGGATAAATATAAATTTTTTGTAGCCCTTTTAGCCGCTATTTTAATCTGTATAGGCATTTATAAGATTGCATAAAAGCCGGTATAGACTCCATTATTGCGCAAATACTTTTTTCAACAAATCGGTTGTTCGGGCAACAGGATCTTTTCTGATTTTTTGCTCTTCCTGTGCAACCTGATAAAACAAACCATCCAGCGCTTTTTCGGTAACATATCCTGTTAAATCAGGATTTATTTTTTTTACAAACGGAACTTTATTATAGGTTGAGAAAACGCTATTCCAGTATTTGGTAGCATCTACTTTCACCAATGATTGTTCAACAATTGGTTTAAAAGAAGTGGTTAATGATGCAGTTGTTTTTTCTCTTAAATAATGGGTAGCTGCAGAATCTCCTCCTTTTAAAAGTTGCATACCATCCTGAATGATCATGCCTTTAATGGCATTTACAAAAATAGGAGCAGCACTCTTTGCAGCATCTTCAGCAGCGCGGTTCATGGTTAAAATAGCATTATCTACTTCGTTACCCAAACCCATGTTACGCAATGTATTTTCAACTTTTTGAGCCTCAGGTGGCATTAAAATTTTAATAGCATTGTTTTTAAAATAACCATCCAGTGACGAAAGTTGTGTAACACTTTTATTCGCACCCACTTCCAACGCCTGTTTTAAGCCATCAATAATATCATCTTTAGAAAGCCCGGTACCTGAACCATTGCCCTTTACCAAATTACCCAGCGCCGCAACGCCATTCGCAACACTTGAATCTTTGGCATTATTTTTCAATAAGCCTTTTAAAAGTTGGGCATGGGAAGTAAATATTGAAAAACAAAAAAAACTAAGAAACACTAAAATCAATTTCATTATAAAAAATTTTACCAAATATAAATATGATTAATAACTTGATTTACTACTAACTTTTATAACAACAAATTTAAACAGCGAAACAAAAACTTATTTGAATCGCTGTTAAAAATAGTTAAAAATTGAACTATACTAAAAGGGAGGATCATTAGGCGTATTTGGATTATCATTTCTTTCGACAAATGGAAAAGGTAAATAGTTTCTTTTACGTTCAGAAACGTTTCTGTTAAATCTTCTTTCATCAATTAATTTTAAACCAGACATATAAAGTTCAATACATCTGTTCTTATAAATTTTGTTTAATAAATCATTTTGATCTGTATAACTAGTTGGTGGAAGGTTAGCACCAATCCCGAATGGATCTGAAGAAGGTGATTTAGTTACAACAATATTTAGTTGAATTAAAGCATTTGGCAAGTCATTTAGTCTGGCATAAGCTTCTGCCTTAATTAAAGTCATTTCTCCTGGCAAATAAACAGGTATACTACCTGTGGAAGTATTAAAAAAGCCTTTTATTCTATAAATTGGTGCAATGGCATTTGTAGATAAATAAAATGGTAAACGAGCATCACTCGGATCTGGCTGAATACCTGCTGGTAGGCCAAGATTACTATCTGTTGGCTGATATACATTATTTGTCGAGGCCGCAATTGAAAAAATTGGATTTAATGTAATAGTATTATAATTGAAAATAGATTTAGTACTTAAATTAACTAAGTTAGCTGCTGAAAGTGCATCAGAATAATTACCAACAAATAAAGAATATCTTGCCTTTAATGCGTATAAAGTATTCAGTAAATCTATACCTGCCGGTATATTATTCAAAAAAGAAGTATTTGGAGATGTTGTATTTATTACATTAATAGCATTATTTATAACACCAAGTGCTTTATTAAATCCATCATTACTACTTATAAAATTTACTTTAGAGCCAATGGTATCAGGGATATTGTTCCAAAAAGTTGCTAAATTTCCCATAGCTAAAGCTTTAAATATTGATGCATAAGCCAATAACCCACTTGCATAGCCCGGGTCTTTTACAACAGATAAATTATTCATGATATTATTTGCATCAGCTATAATTTTATTAGAAACAGACCACATACTTGTAGCAATTCCATTGGTGTTTAAAACAAAATTACCTCCTGCATAAAATTGCTGCTCATCTGTATTGCCTGCATTTACAACAAATAATTCATTTGCCAATAGGCCACTTGTTGAGATGTAATTGTATACATTACCTCCTCTGCCCGCAGTATACCAATTTTGCAATCCTACAGCAACGGCAGTAAGTGATTGAGGAGAATTAAAAGCCTGTTGGACAGATGGACCGGAAGGATCTGTAAATTTTTTTGAACATGAAGTAATTAAAATTACAAATAAAAATAGAAATACATTTATATTATTTTTCATAAAATAAAATTTAAAAATTAAAATTTAGTATTAATTCCTATACTGAATGTTTTAGGAATTGGCACGGTACCAAAATCAATACCACGTAGAATAGTACTTTGCCCGCCGGCATTTACTTCCGGATCGTACCCTTTATAGTTATCCCATGAAATTAAATTTCGTCCACTTAAATTTACAGTTAAATCTTTAAAATATTTTATATTACCAATTCGATAAGCAATTGAAATTTCTCTAAGTTTTACAAAACTACCATTATCAATTCTCCATTCTTGTATTGGATACACGCCGGCAACATAACCTCGAGGTATTTGCCCTAAATCTTCTTGCTGAGCTATAACACCATTATCTACCCCCTGTCGTGTTCTAAAATCAGCATTAAATACATCAACTCCTTGTACGGCATCTATTTGTATGTGTAATAAAAACTTTCGATAGGTAAAATCATTTGTAATTGTTCCTGTATATTTTGGATTGGGATTACCTATTACTTTCTGTAATACAGAACCGGAGGGGAGGCCAGACTGGTTTCTGCCCGGAGTATAATTCAGTACCGAATTTTGTGTTCCTGCTTCAGTTAGTGGTATTCCGGAAGTATTTTTAATTAATCCGCCATTGTTATCTCTGGCAAAGAATGTTCCATAAAAAACACCTATTGGTTGTCCGGCAATAATTGCAACCGGAGCACCTCCATTGGTATTATACAAAATAAGTTGCTGGCCGATATTGGTAGCTTCATTTTTATTGTGATTATAAATTATTGTAGATTCCCAAGTAAAATTTTTCTTTTGAACAGGAACAAGATTTAAGACAAGTTCGTAACCCTGATTTTTAAGTGAACCTATATTATCCCATAAACTCGAATAACCATTTGTAGGTGCAATTAAACGATTTATAATTAAATCGGTCACTTTCTTATTATAGTAGTTAAAAGTTACATTTATACGATTATTAAAGAATGCCATATCAGTTCCTATCTCAATCTCATTTTGCCTTTCCGGTTTAATATCTGGGTTTGTATATGCACTGCCGGTTTGGAAAGAAGCACGCCCTAAAAATGGAGAAGCAAATAGTGTATTAAACCTTCCATAAGCAGGTATTCCTGTCAAATTTCCTGATTCACCATAAGCTGACCTGATTTTAAACAGATTCCACCAATTTGATAATCTAAGTTTTCCCCAAAAATCAGTACCGGAAATAACATAGCTTCCACTAAGTTTTGTATATACCTGATTTCTTTGCGATGTGGCAAAAACTGATGAACCGTCTACTCTTATTGCCCCGGTAACAAAAAATTGATTCCTGTATTTAAAATTCTGTTGGATAAATTCTCCGGAAATTGAAACCTCACTTCGTTGATCAGATCCTGGTAACAAAGTACTTGCTCCACCTACCGATTGTACACTTGGTGGTAAGCCTCTCCCCTGCAATAATGTATAATAATTTTTAATATACTGTTGAGAATAACCAAGTTGAGTTACTGAAGAAAGATTTTTATTGATATTAAACCGATAAGTTAAATTAGCATCATGATTAATTTGAAAATAAGTATTTGTGGCTGTACTTGCATATCCATTTAATGTGGGATCTAATGTTGGCCCTCCGCCATAAAATGCAGTACTTACATTATAAGCATAAGGGGGTAAATAAGTAATTCCATTTTGAGCATAATTATCAATTCCCATGTGGTAATCAAAAGATAAATTTTTAATTGGATTTATTTTTAACCCAATACCACTTATTATTCTGCTAACAGTTTGCTTTTGTTTAAAATCTTCAATTACCGAAACTGGATTTACCCTTCCTCTTTCACCAACAGCCTGAATATTCCCTAATGCATCTCTCTTCTGAATATCATAATAATTACCAATAATAGTTACTGCATTAGTTGGCGAAAAAAAAGTATTACCATCTGGCTTTTCATTATCAAAATCGTAAATATAATTTGTAGTTAAATTAAAAGACATCCATTTTGTCATTATTTGCTCTAAATTCAATCGAAAACTATATCTGCTAAAATTTGTGTTTCTTATAATACCTTCATTATATAAATACCCAGCCGATGCATAATATTTGGTTTTATCCTTACCCCCGGAAACAGAAATATTATTTTCATTCCTTAACCCTGTTTGAAAAATATAATCTTGATAATTATAACGTTGAACAGCAGTAGTGTTTGTTATAGATGGCGTTAAAATAGTTTGGGTTTGCAACATAGGATCCCCGCCAAATTTAACAGGCGCAATATTTACCGGTATTTGTTTTCGAAGCTGATTAATTCCAACATTTGTTGAAAAATTAACAACAGGCGCTCCGATACTTCCTCTTTTTGTAAAAATTTGAATTACCCCTGCATTTGCACGTGATCCATAAACGGCAGTTGCAGCAGCACCATTTAATACCTCAATATGATCAATGTCTTCAGGATTTATATCAGCTAATCTATTGGTACCTATAGTACCTACAAAATTTTGCCCTGAATAACTTGGATCTGTATTTGTAACTCTGTTTGTTGAATTATCAACTATTACGCCATCTATTATGTAAAGCGGCTCAGATGAACCAGAAATCGTACTAATTCCCCGCAATCTCACAGATATCCCTCCTGCAGGGTCACCTGAATTTTGTGTAATCTGTGCCCCTGCTGTTTTTCCCTGCAAAGCAGCTAAAACATTGCCACTTGTAGCATTAGCTAACTGATCTGATTTTACAGTTGCAATATAACTTCCTAATTGACGCTTGGTAGTACCTTCAGAAGTACCTGTTACCACTACTTCATCTAATTGTGTTGCTAGACTTTGTAATATAATTACAACAGATTTTGTATTTACTTTAATGTGCTGATTTAAAAACCCTATATGTGTTACCATTAAAGTCTGGCCAATTTTTGCCTTTATAGAAAAAGCACCATTCTCGTCAGACTGTGAAACTATGTTTGTTCCTTGAACTTTGATTGTAACACCTTCTAACGGTAATTTACTTTCTGCATCTAAAATTTTTCCTGAAATAATAGATGTTTGCGCAGTTAGTTCTTGAATACTTCCTAAAATGAAAGTAAGAAACAAAATAAAGAATAAGCAGTTTTTAATTCTTCTTCTCATAAATAGAGTTTTGGTTAATTAAATATTTCCAGAAAGTAGCCGTAATCTATTTATAAAAAACATGAACAAATGCAGAATAACGCAATAAAACGCAATAATAAAATTATTTTTCTTCTACATAAATGTAAAGATGCCTTTTAATAATAGCATCACATAATTACATAAAAAATTCTAAGAAAAAAAATAAAAATCGGCAAAATTTTACATTTTTATTTAAAAAACGCAAAATATTGCAACATTAAAACAGCATAATACACCTTAAAATGCCTGAGATGGTACTTATAAAATTTGAAGACCGGCAGTTTTATAGGGCTCTAAGCGAGAATGTGTAGGCTCTAATTCAGTAATAAGGGTATGAATGGCATCTAATTTACAAACCTGCAAGCGTTGTACCGTGTTTACTTTTTCTGAAATAGCTAATGAAACCGTTTTTAACGCACTGCTAATCATGGCTCTTTTTACTTCAATTACTTCCCATTCTAAATCAGTAATGCCTTTTTCCGCGTCAATGCTATTAGTACCTAAAAAACAGATATCGGCGGTTATTTCGCTTAAACGAGTTACAACTTCGGCACCAACAGCAATTTGTGCGTTTTTAGACAGTAAATTTCCCAAAAAAATAACCTGACTGTTGGGATGATTTAATAACTCCAATGCTACCGGAAGGCTTACTGTAATGAATGTTACACTCAATTCTTTTGGTAAAACTTTTACCATTTCTACAATGGTAGTACCACCTGACAGGAGTACAAACATACCATCTCTTAATAAAGCAATGGCCTTTTGAGCAATCATACGCTTTTCTGTTTGCTGGTATACCACATTGCTCTGTAAAGTAAAATGGAAGGCTTTCGATAATGCACCACCATGTACTTTGGTTATTTTACCCTGCTCATCCAACTCCTGTAAATCGCGCCGAATGGTATCTTCACTTACATTCATTTGCACGCTTAAATCAGACGATAATACTTTGTTATGGATATTAATTTGTTGCAGAATATATGCCTGCCTTTCCTTTTTTAACATATTAATATTTTTGTAAGGCCACTAAACTACAAATAAATTTTTTAAACCACCTGCTAATTGCAGATATTCGTATTTGCAAATTGTATGATTACCCCACAAACCATAGAACAAATTAAAAACCGTATCGATATACTCGATGTAATTGGCGATTATGTAAAACTAAAAAAACGCGGTGCCAATTATTTGGGTTTGTGCCCTTTCCATAATGAAAAAACTCCTTCCTTCACCGTATCGCCGGTTAAAGAACTGTACAAATGTTTTGGATGTGGTAAAAGTGGTAATACCATTACTTTTTTAATGGAACATAACAAATTAAGTTATGTTGAGGCTTTAAAATGGCTGGCAGAAAGATACCATGTACCCATTGAAGAAACCGAGGTAAGTGCCGAACAGGTTCAACAGCAGCAAACTGCAGATAGCCTGTATATCCTCAACAGCCATGCCCAGAAATTTTTTTCAAATGCATTGTTTCATACAGAAGAAGGCCGGCAAATTGCACTGAGTTATTTGTATGAAAGAGATTTTTCCGATGCGATTATCGAAAAGTTTCAGTTGGGATATAACCCTTCCACCAATCATCCACTATCCAACTATTTAATCAGTTATCAGTTCAATCCCGAACTTTTGTTGAAGTCAGGATTGGTTGTTCGAAGAAATGAATCTGACTGGGTAGATAATTACCGGAACAGAATCATTTTTCCCATCCACAACAATACCGGAAAAATTATTGGCTTTGGGGCCAGAATTATTGGCAAAAACGATAAAGCACCCAAATACATCAATACACCTGAAAACGAAATTTACGTTAAAAGCAAAGTACTGTATGGTATTTACTTTGCCCGTCAGGCTATTGATAAGGCTGATGAATGTTTATTGGTGGAAGGATATACAGATGTGATTAGTCTGCATCAGGCAGGTATTGAGAATGTTGTGGCCAGTGGTGGCACTTCCCTCACTATCGATCAATTGCGCAACATTAAAAAATACACCAACAACTTAACCATTATTTATGATGGTGATACTGCCGGTGTTAAAGCAGCATTAAGAGGATTGGATATGGCGCTGGAAGAAGGCCTGAATGTAAAACTGGTACTGATTCCGGATAATGAAGACCCCGATAGTTATGTTCGCCAATTGGGATCCGTTGCCTTTAATGAATTTGTTGCTGCCAATAAAAAAGATTTTATTCTTTTTCAATTAGAGTTATTGCTGAAAGAGGCGGGGAATGATGTGGCAAAAAAAAATGCAGTGGTGAATCAAATTGCGGAAAGCCTCAGTAAAATTAATAAAGTTGAAGATTTTTCTAAACAGCATCATTATATAAAGCAAAGTGCTGCATTACTAAATGTAGATGAGGCAGGTTTATATAACCTGATTAATACCTACAAAAGAAATGAAATATCAAAAGCAGAAAAGAAAAATAGTTTTGCTGATGCTTCAACCACGTCTACACTGCCATCACAACCCAATACTGCAACCGAAGAAATTTCGTTGCTGCAACAGGATGAATTACAGGAACGTAATTTACTGCGTGCCTTATTGGAGCATGGTTTAAAGCAATGGGATGAAACCATGACGATGGCTGATTTTGTTTTTCAGGAAATTGAAAATTTTGAAATTGAAAATGATTTAATTAACCAAACCATTCAAGAGTACAGGCAGTTATATGAACAGGATAAACAACCCGATGCAAAAACATTTTTGTACCATGAAAACAATGCCATCAGGCAGTTGGTAATTACCACCACCGTTTCGCCATTTGAACTGAGCCAGAAATGGGATGAAAAAATTGAAGGCCTGAATATTACCAACCGGGATGTAGCACATCAGGATATTTTATTAAGCGTTGATTATTTTAAACTTAGGAAAATAAAAAAAATGTTTGTGCAAAACCAGAAAGATATGGAAAATGCAAGTATGGAGGAGCAAATACGTTTAATAGAAGTGCACAAGCATTTAAAAGCAATTGAACGGGAACTTACACAGAAAATAGGTACCGTTATTTTAAAATAATTTATTGCAGATCCATCTCCATCAGCATATCGCTGTAACTATATTGCAATAATTCTTCTTCATGTATATTCAGCGCATCCATATAAGCAGTACATTGTGCCTGCAATTCCTGTTCTGTTTTTTCGGGATGTAATAAATTACTGGCTTCTATTTCTACAAAAAAACCTAAGCCAACCACTTCATCGATATGAAATTTTACATTTTCAATGAAGAAAATTTTTCTTTTTTTATCAACCACAATTTTTTTACCAATTGCACGGGTTAACATATCTAACAGTATATTACTGTCTTTTACCTGTACCAATTGAAAATAAGATGGTTTGGGGCCTGACTGATTGGAGCGTTCATAATAAATAAGATTATTTTCAATATTTCCCTGACGCAATTTCAGTCTGCCGTTTTCAACCTTAAAATAAGTATCTTTCTGAAAGTCAATACCTTTAAAATCAGCACCTGCACCAATTAAAAATGCTTCCACTTTTTCGGGGTGAAAGCATTTTGCTTTAATTTCTATATTAATAAATGCCATAATTTATTTTTCGAGCGGATTTTTCTTACCCGCCATTAATTTTTCAATAACAGCTTCCAGCCTGCGCTGCCTGGTATCTTGTTTTTTTGCCCCTTCAATCCAGCTTACATATTCTTTTTGATGAGAAACCGGCAATGCAGCAAAAATTTCTTTTGCTTTTTTATGTTTCGTAAAAATTTTTTCTAATTCAACAGGCGGCACAATTAAATTCTTATCAAAATCAATTCTCTTTTTGGTTTCTTTTTTTGGTTCATTTTCAACCACACCGCTAACAGAAACAACGGTTTCTTCAACCACAACGGCAGAGGCAAGTTTTTTAAACCGCATCGCACTCCATACATGGTCAATTTCTACCTGATCAATTGTTTCATACCCTTTATCGGTTAAACAGGCCCAACTGCAATCTCTGTTTAAATCACTTACAATTTTGCTGGTTTGCTTTGGAAATGCTATCCAAAGTTTGCTTTCCATGTGTAAAGCTGCAAATACTTCTTTTAAAATAGTATTTAACTGGCAAATATTAATGGCAAAAATGAGTGCAAAATCAACCTTTTTCGACTTTAATAAAGGTGTAACATTTTTAGCGTAAGATAGCTTAACGAATTGTTTTTCAATGGAAGAAGGCAGTCCTTGTATAAGAATTGCCCTTTCATTATTTAATTCTAACTTTTCAAATAAACTCTGATTTGACATGCCTAAAACAAATTTCAGGTGATGTAATTGGGAGATGAACAGGATTGCAAAATTAATGAAAATAATCTGTTTTTGCCGATATTTTTAAGAATGAATCTTAAACAGGACAAATATTTACCGATTATTACCGACCTAATTACCTGATACCGGATGATAATAGGTTAATGCTTCGGGCATTAAAGCCTCTAATTTTTGAATTCTGTCTGCATCTGCCGGGTGATCGCTCAGGAAAACGGGTGGTTTGGCGCCTCCTAAAGCCTCCATTCTTTTCCAAAATGGTATCGCTTCCCGAGGGTCATATCCTGCCATTGCAGCGAATATGAGGCCATAATGATCGGCCTCATATTCCTGTTTTCGTGAGTTGGGTAATAAAACACCTACCTGAGCGGTAGGGGCATATACCTGATTAAATAAATTAACTGCTCTTGTATTGGTTGCCAAAGCCACATTTCCGGCTACTTCAATACCTTGTGCTAAAAGTTGCTGGCTCATTCTTTCACGACCGTGCCCTGCAACCGCATGGGTAATTTCGTGCCCTAAAACAATGGCTAATGCGGTTTCATTTTGCGTAACCGGTAAAATTCCGGTATATACTACCACTTTTCCACCGGGCATACACCAGGCATTAATTTCTTTACTATCTACCAAATTAAATTCCCAATGATAATTTTTCAGTGCGTTGGGTTGTCCATGTTCCGTATAATATTTCTGAATGGCTTCGGCAATTCTATGCCCTACCCTTTGTACCATTTCTGCATCTTTAGTAGTTGCAGGCACTACTTTATTAACCGACAAAAAAGATTGATATTGTGTAATAGCCATTGCCTGCACATCACTTTCAGGCACCAAACTTAACTGACTTCTTCCGGTAATAGAATTTCGGCTACAACCACTTATTGCCAGCATAAGTATACCAGAAAATGCAAAGAAATAATACTTTTTTAAAGCATAAAATAGATGCGCTGCTTTCATATAAATTTTTATTTAAAATAAAATCACATAATATTTTTAAATTATTTATATTTTTAGTTACGGTATTACGGCTCATACACTAATCAAACTAATGCCGAAGCGCATATATTCGCAGAATTGACAGAAAAATGATGTGCAATATAATTACACATAAAGTGAGGTATAGCAGTGCAATAGAATTATTCATTCCTTTTTTTTCGCCTGTCTCTGTGTTTCAGAATAGGAACTTTACTCTCAGTACCCTTTATCATACGCGAAATATTTTTTTGGTGCGTTAAAATGATCATCAGGGCTACAATTACAGCAAATATGCGGTACAAGGTTTCTTTTTCATTAAAAATAAAAAGTATTAAAACCATAAAAGCAACACCTGCCAGTATGGAACTTAAAGAAACAAAACGAGTTAAATACAATACAATTAAAAACACGCCTATACAACTTACTGCAACAATGGGTTGAATGGCCAATGCCATACCAAACAAAGTAGCTACACCCTTCCCTCCTTTAAATCCGGCCCAAATGGGGAAAATATGGCCAAGTACTGCAGCCAATCCTAATCCAATCATTAAATTGGTACGATGCAATTCATTGGTTAAATATTCAGGGTAAAGTATATAGAGCGAAGTAGCAACAACGCCTTTCAACATATCCATTATCATCACAAAAGTGCCCCATTTACTGCCCAGCACTCTGTAGGTGTTGGTAGCACCGGCGTTACCGCTGCCATAATCCCGAATATCGATTCCAAAAAAACGTTTACTTACCCAAACTGATGTAGGAACAGAACCAATTAAATAGGCTGCTATGATGAGTATGATCTCTTTCATTTGTACAAATGTCTTCTATTACAAGTTAACCACAGGTGTTATAAATAATTAAATTAAGAATTTATATATACTACACTGTAATTTATTGAAATTGGGATGCCAAATATAAACTTCCTTCCTTAAAAAATCAGAATTATTTCATATCGAAAATTAGTTAGAAAAATTATGCTTCAAATAAAAAAGTAATCCATCCATCTTTTTCCAATAATGCTTTTTGCTGCCAGGTTGATTTTTGATGAATGATGCTTTCTATTTCTGCTGCATCTGATACCAATAAACCACTTAATAAAATTAAGCCTTTTGATGGTAAATTTTTGATAAAATGATCAAGGTTATCTAAAATAATATTTCTGTTAACATTGGCTAAAATAATGTCAAATTGTTTTTCTGTGGCTGCTGAATTAGCTTGCTGAATGGTGCAATACTTTGTTTTGTTCATTTCAAAATTTTCAGCTGCATTTTGTATGCTCCATTCATCACAATCCACTGCATTTATAGAATTTGCCCCCAATTTTTCGGCCAAAATGGCTAAAATACCGGTTCCTGTTCCAAAATCGAATACTGTTTTTTGGTTAAAATCAATTTGCCGCATCAAGTTAAGTACCAAATAAGTAGTGGGATGATGACCTGTTCCAAAACTCATTTTAGGCGTAATAATAATCTCATGCTCCACATGTTGAATTGCAGGATGAAAGTCGGCTCTTATTCCTAAAAAATTATCCATCACAATGGGTGAAAAATTGGCTTCCCAGTTGGCATTCCAGTTTTGTTCAGGCACTTGTTCAATGGTAAAATGTACGGCATATTGATGTAATAAAGCTGTTAAAACTGGTTCATCAAAATCACTGTCAACAATATATGCCAATAAGTATCCGGCATTTTCTTCAAAACCATCAAAGCCTAAGGCTTCCAGTTGTGCAATAAAGATTTCTGTTAGGTCAACATCAAGTAATTGTATCTTCACTTTTGTGTAAACCATTGTGTATATATTAGTTTTTATTTCAAAAAAAAGCTGCCTACTATAACAGTAAACAGCTTTGTGCTAATAACAATTTAAAAAGTTATTGATTATTCAATGCATCGTCGGCCTGTTTGTTATTAGCATCAGGTTTGGGCATTAACACTTTACGGCTTAGTTTAAACTTACCGGTTTTGTTATCAATACCAATCAATTTAACTTTTAGTTTGTCTCCTTCTTTTAAAACGCCATCTAAATTTTCCAGACGTTTCCAGCTAATTTCACTAATGTGCAATAAACCTTCTTTTTTGGGAAGAAACTCAACAAAAGCGCCAAACTCTTTAATTCCTTTTACCACTGCATCATAAACTTCACCTACTTCAGGTACCATCACAATGGCTTTAATTTTGGCTACAGCTTTCTCCAATCCTTCTTTATTTGAAGAGAATATACTTACCTCGCCGGTATTACCAACTTCCTCAATATTAATGGTAGTGCCGGTTTCGCGTTGTAATTCCTGAATAACCTTACCACCAGGGCCAATAATGGCGCCAATAAATTCTTTGTCAACAATTATTTTTTCCATTCTTGGTGTATGCGGTTTTACTTCAGGACGAGCAGCAGGAATAGCAGCATACATTGCATCCAGAATATGTAACCTTGCAGTTTTAGCCTGATTCAATGCTTCACGCATTAACTCCATACTTAAGCCGTCAATTTTTATATCCATTTGTACACCGCAAATACCCTCACGAGTGCCTGTTACTTTAAAATCCATATCGCCCAAATGGTCTTCATCTCCTAGAATATCGGTAAGAATGGCATATTTGTTATCGCTTGAACGGGTAATTAAACCCATTGCAATACCACTCACATGTTTTGGGATAGGTACACCTGCATCCATCAGTGCCAAAGAACCCGCACAAACTGTAGCCATAGATGAGGAGCCATTTGATTCTAAAATATCGCTCACAATACGAGTGGTATAAGGATACTCATTACCTGGCATCATTTGTTTTAATGAGCGCATGGCTAAATTTCCATGCCCCACTTCTCTTCTACCCGGACCACGCATAGGTTTTATCTCGCCGGTTGAGAATGGAGGGAAATTGTAATGCAAAATAAATTTAGAGTAGTCTGATTTAGCTGCACTTTCAATTAACAACTGGTCTAATGGCGTACCCAGTGTTACAGTAGTGAGTGATTGTGTTTCGCCGCGGGTAAAAAGCGCTGAGCCATGCGGTGAAGGTAAAACATCAACCTCCATGGCAAGCGGGCGAATTTCTGTAAGCTGGCGGCCATCTAATCTTTTTCTCTCATCCAGCATCATATTCCGCACCAACTCCCATTGCAAATCATCAAAATATTTTTTTGCTAATGATTTGATGTTGTCATCCGCAGTTTCACCTAAATGTTCTATTAATGCTTTCTTCAGGTTGGTAAAAGCTTCTGAACGTTGATCTTTACTGCTGGCACTTCTGGCTATTTCTAATATTTTCTCAGCACAGAAATCATGTACTTGTTTTTGAAGATTTTCATCCTGTAAAGGTTTAGGATAATCTCTTTTAGCAGTAATTCCCTTTTTATCTCTTAATTGTTTTTGTGCTTCAATTTGAACACGAATGGCATTATGCGCCAATTCCAACACTTTTACCAAATCTTCTTCCTGACACTCTTTTGCTTCACCTTCCACCATCATCAGGTTTTTTTCTGTAGCTGCTACAATAAAATCCATATCAGCCTGCTCAATTTCTGTTCTTGCAGGGTTAATGATATAATTACCATTTACTCTGCCCACCCTTACTTCAGAGATAATTTCTTTAATTGGAATATCAGAAACAGCCAAAGCTGCAGATGCTGCCAAACAAGCTAAAGCATCGGGCAATACTTCTTTATCTGAAGATATAAGGGTGATTAACACCTGCACATCGCATAAATAATCTTCGGGAAATAAGGGTCTTAATGCACGGTCAACCAACCGTGATATTAAAATTTCGTAATCACTCAATCTGCCTTCCCTTTTGAAAAAAGAACCGGGAATACGACCGGCTGAACCAAATTTCTCCTGATAGTCAACACTTAACGGAAAAAAAGACTGCCCTTCTTTTGGTTCTTTATTGGCAACAACTGTTGCTAACAGGATACAATTACCCTGACGAACGGTAACCGCACCATCTGCCTGACGTGCAAGTTTACCCGTTTCTATAACCACTTCGGCACCACCGGGCAAATTAAAGCTTACTTGAATAGGTTGTGATAACATAATACGTTGATTTGTATTGAAATTTAGCCGGCCTGTTAATATATGGCATGCAATTAAATTGCAATAGATGATAAATAGTAAATACAGGTAACTGCTTTAAAAAAAGCTATTCCCAACCGAATAATTTACAGTCAGGAATAGCTTTAAAAACATGTCATTTTATTTTCTAAGCCCTAATTTTTCAATTAAAGCCCTGTAACCAGTCAAATTGGTTTTTTGCAAATAAGCCAATAAACGTTTTCTTTTACCAACCAGTTGCATTAAACCGCGCTGGGTAGAGTGGTCTTTTTTATTTACCTGCAAATGAGCACTGATTTGAGCAATACGCTCAGTAAGCAAAGCTATTTGACCTTCAATAGAACCGGTATTGGTTTCTTTTCCGGCAAATTGGGTTAAAATAGTAACTTTTTTTTCTTTTGTGATTGGCATCTCAATTTCTTTTTTGCGTCTTGATTATTTTTTCTGAAATATTGTGGCGGCAAAGGTAATAATTATTTTCTAAAATATTAGCAGCCTGTTTTATTTTATTATGTGCTTTGCAGAAATATATTTGAACATAGGATATTTAAAGAAAACAAAACCCAAAAACAGACGGAATGATATATTTGCTGCCTAACCTTAACCTGACAAATTGACCAGGATCTATTTTACAGTTACCAATTCATTAGTGTATGATCAGCGTATGCAACGAATATGTACCTCGCTTGCTAACAATGGTTATGCAGTTACTTTAATTGGCCGTAAATTAAAAAGTGATCCATTGCCGGGAAAAACAGCTTACCGCAACATCCTGCTAACCTGTTTTTTTTCAAAAACGATTTTATTTTATGCTGAGTACAATATTCGGCTGTTTTTTTATTTACTTACCCAAAAAATGGATATAATCTGCGCTATTGATGCAGATACCCTATTGCCCTGCCTATTTTATTCCCAACTTAAAAAAGTAAAAAGAGTGTATGATGCACATGAATATTTTTCAGAACAAAAAGAAATTGTAATCAGAAAGCGGGTACAATGGGTATGGCAATGCATTGAAAAATGGTGCATTCCGCAATTTAAAAATGGCTATACTGTGAATGAGTTGTTGCAAGTAGCTTTTCAAAATAAGTTTGGCGTTAACTATACCATCATCAGAAATCTGCCTGTACAACCTGCTGATTATCCATCCAACAATACACCATTGGCAAATACAAAAGTAATTCTTTACCAAGGAGCAGTGAACCATGGCAGGTGTTTTGAAACCTTAATTCCTGCCATGAAGCAGGTGAATGCACAGTTATGGATTATTGGCACCGGAAATTTTTTTGATACAGCCAAACAATTGATTGAAGCACATCAGTTACCCCAAAAAGTGATACTAACCGGTGCACTATTACCGGAAAAGCTCAAGAAAATTACACCCGGTGCGTATTTGGGCTTAACCCTGTTTGAAGCAAATGGCCTCAATCAAAAACATTCGCTCGCCAACAGGTTTTTTGATTACATCATGGCAGGCATTCCACAAATTTGTGTGAACTTTCCGGCTTATGCTGCCATTCAACAAAAATACCCCGTAACATATATGGTAGATGATACCCATGAAGATACTCTGGCAGCAGCAATGAACAAGTTATTGAATGATACTGTTTTGTATAATCAGTTACAACAACAATGCTATATAGCAAGAAAGGAACTGAATTGGCAAAAAGAAGAAATTAAATTATTATTATTTTGGAAAAACATTTGCATATCATAGATTTTACAGTACCCTACCCTGTTACACATGGCGGATTGTTTGACCTTTTTTACAAATTACCTGCTTTGCAACAACAGGACGTTCAAATACATTTGCATTGTTTTTTATATAACAATATGCAGCAGGATATTCTGAAGCAATTTTGCAACACTGTTCATTATTATCCTCGCTTAACCGGGCATCAGGCACTATCCATGCAATTACCACATATTGTTAGCAGCAGGGTAAATGAAGACTTGTTGCAAGCATTACTGCAAAATGATTACCCAATTTTAATGGAGGGCGTTCACTCTACTTATTTACTGAAGGATAAACGCTTTAATGCAAGAAAAAAATTTGTTCGCATTCATAACATCGAGCATTTGTATTATCGGGATTTAGCCAATACCAGTCATTCCTACTTAAAAAAAATGTATTATTTAAGAGAGAGCCGACTTTTAAAAAAATATGAAGCATCTATTGTAAATGAAGCCAATGCCTTTTGGGGTGTTACTCATCAGGATGTAAATTTTTTCAGAGAACAGTTTCATTGTACTACTATCGATTATCTACCGGTGTATTTACCCGATACATGGGTTGTTAAAACACTTTCAGCCATGGGTAGTTATTGCCTTTATCAAGGCGATCTCAGTGTTTCTATTAATGAACAGGCGGTATTGTGGTTATTAAAAAATGTTTTCAGTAAAATCAAAATTCCGTTTGTAATAGCCGGCAAAAATCCATCTCAATTACTCCAATCAAAAATTTATCAATATACCCATTGCTGTCTGGTAAGTAATCCTACTGAAAAAGAAATGCAGGATATGATTGCAAAAGCACATATTCATGTAATTTATGCTGAAAGTGATGCTGGCATTAAACTCAAATTGCTCAATGCACTTTTTAACGGAAGGCATTGCGTAGCCAATGCTGTGAGCATAAAAGGAAGTGAACTGGAAACACTTTGCCATATTGCATCGGATGCAGACAGCTTTTGCCAGGTTATTTCAAATTTATTCAACGCTCCTTTTAGAGCAGATTGTACCGTTATGCGAAAAGCAGTATTGGAAAAAATGTTTAACAATACAAAAAATGCACAACAGCAAGTGCAATGGATTTGGGGCGAATAAAAATTAGATGGTGTTGTTTTTAAAATGAGGATACACCTTTAGCATCTTATAATAGGCTGTAGTACATAAATAATGTAACGCAGCCATGTGTTGTGCATGATGCAAATCAGTACCCAATAAATCTATTAATTGAGCTGTTAACAATTTTTCTGCTGCTTGCTTTACATGCTTACCATAGTATCCGGTTAGTGAAAGTGCATTTAACTGTAGCCAGCAACCCTTTTCTTTCCATTGTTCATATTTATTCATTTGTTTATGATAATAATTGTATCGCTCAGGATGCGCCAAAACAGGTTGATAACCATCCAGAATTAATTGAAATACACATTGTTCCAGATAAGGGGATGGTGCTAAATAACTCATTTCAATTAAAATAATTTTTTTTTCACCGAAACAAAGAAATGGTTTCTTTTTTTCAACTGCTTCTACAAAATTTTCATCGGCCATGTATTCTGCTGCAGCTTCCACCTGCATAGCAATATTGTTTTCATTCAATACACGCTTCACTTTCTCCAATGCGGGTAAAATGGTAGTTGGTTTATTAGGATATATATTTCCTAAAATATGAGGAGTACAAATTATTTTTTTATATCCCAACTGCTGCATTTGCTGCAGTAGTTCAATAGAATCGTTGATACTTTTTGCACCATCATCTACCCCCGGTAAAATATGATTGTGCAAATCAGTTTGCAGAAAAGAAAAATCGCCCAAAACCTTTTTTTTGAATATTGAAAACATAACAGCGTTGTAAAAAGAGAATAATAGCTTGATTGACCTTTCAAATTTAAGTGATGTCTTTTAATTTCTTAGCAGGATTGCCTACATACACACCCGGGCGGGTGATAGATTTTGTTACCACTGCACCTGCACCGATTACTACACCGTCACAAATAGATACCGGTAATATAGTGGCATTGCTGCCAATAACTACATGATTACCAATATTCGTTTTTTTCCATAAATTTTTATTGCCTTCAGCTGGCCGGTCATTTACAAAAACATCATTAATAAACATGACGCCATGCCCTATAAAACAATGATGACCTATTGTTACCATTTCGCAGATAAAACTATGTGATTGAATTTTTGTGCTGTGTTCTACTATTACATTTTGCTGAATTTCCACAAATGGCCCTATAAAACAATCATTCCCAATAAAACAATTGTACAAATTACAAGGCTCTACAATTTGAACATTTTTTCCAAACTGAACATTGTGAATGGCAACTTTTTTAGAAATAAATGGCATATATCTGTAAGTTTCTACTTGCTTTATAATTTTAAAGTTACTGTAATGAAAATTAATGATAAGATACAGCTATAGCCTATTTTTTTTATAAAGTTAATGCACCATCCTATTTTTAGCAATCACCCCTTGAATAGTATAGCGATGCATTAAAAAAATTTGTTTTAAAAAGAATTATGCTGAATGCATTTGTGAATACTTTCTATTAATGCAACTGTTTGCATGGCTTCCTCATTTTGTATAATGGATGCTTTATTGTGCAGTAATATTTCTATAAAATGGGCATACACTTTATCATGATTACGTATTGAACCCTGATAACTTCCATAGTCATTCGCTTCGGCAGATGTTTCAGTGCAGGCAATATCTCCATGCTTCAAGGTTTGGAATGCAATATTGTCTAAATATTTTCCACCAATTTTAATAATACCGTTTTCTGCATTCAGTAATATGGAACCCTCGGCATTTTGCTGAAAAGCATTAATACTGTAATGAATACTGCCCAGTGCACCATTGGCAAACTGCAACTGCGCAACACCGGTATCTTCAAATTCAATGATGTTTTGATGTGCCAGATTGGCTGCTGATGCGGCTACAACTTTCACATCACTACCCATAAACCACAATAAAATATCAATAAAATGACTAAACTGTGTAAACAAAATTCCACCATCTAATTGTTTTGTTCCGCGCCATTTACTTTGCATATAATACGCCTCGTCCCGATACCATAAACAATTTAAATGAACAGAATAAATTTTACCCAATAGTGCCTGTTCAATGGCATGTTTAACTGCTAACACAGGTGGATTAAAGCGATTTTGCTTTACCACCATTAACAATTTTCCTGCCTGCGAAGCTGCATCAATCATTGCACGGCAATCCATAGCAGAAAGTGCCATCGGTTTTTCTACCAGTACATGAAACCCTGCATGTAAGCCCTGTATTGCCTGAGGAGCATGTAAAGCATTCGGCGTGCAGATTACCAATACTGCTGCATTTTTACATGCTGTAAGCAAATCATTCAAACAACCAAATGCCTTACAATGATATTGTTCTGCGAGTTGTTTGGCTTTGCTTTCATCCACATCACAAACGCCTTCCAATTTACCAAACTGATGCATCAGAGCAGCATGCCGAACACCAATATTTCCGCATCCAACCAAAATAAACTTTACAGATGTCATGATAAAAAATTAAGCGTCGATTAAACCCTGCTTAAACAACATTTCTATGAATTCTCTTACAGCACCTTCACCTCCTTTTTTCTCGAGATGAATAATGCCTTTTATATTTTTAACCTGCTCGACTGCATTAGCGGGGCATGCTGCTACTCCTACTGCTTTCAAAAGTTCAATACAATTAATATCATCACCAACATAAGCAGTTTCTTTCATGGAAATACCTTCTTTTTCACATATTTCTAAAGCTGCATCTAATTTATTGCCGAAACCTCTACCCTGATAAACATAATCAATCTTTAATTTTTCGGCCCTGCGTTCTACAATTTTAGTTGCTTCGGTAGTAATAATGCCTGTTTTAACACCCGCCTTGGTTAATAAATTAAAACCCATCCCATCGTGGGTATTGAATTTTTTAAATTCATCGCCACTTTCAGTATAATACATGCCTGCATCGGTCATTACTCCATCTACATCTGACAAAAACAACTTAATTTTTTTATACATAAAATATTTTTAATACATCATTGTATGGGCAACAGGTATTCAATTGAAAATTCAACCACCAAAACCTGTCCAAGTGTATCTAACTGAACATATACTTTTTTCTTGCCGGTTCGTAATACTTCACCTTCATTATCCATAAAAATACCGCCTTTAATTTTTACCCTTGTTTTTTCTTTTAATGCCTGCATTCCGGTTACCTGAATAGTTGTTCCGGGCATCAATAAATATTGTTTGATGATTTCTATTTCCTCATCTCTTATTATGGCAGGTTTGCCCAAATAATGAATAAAATTGATGATGCCATCTGTATCTAAAACAGCAATACGTTCCATTTCATTAATCCTGACAAACACGTAAGAGCGGAATAATGGCACTTCTATAATTTTTTTTCTATCCGACCATTGCCGTTCTACTTTCTGTACCGGGCACCAACTTTCAATTCCTTTCTGTAATAAAATATTATCTGATTTTTTTTCCCACCGGGGTTTAGTATACACTGCATACCATTTTCTTTCTCTGGATAACATAGTGCTTTGCATTCAATTACAAATGTAAGATTAGTTCTTTTTTCAAACACTGCTATCCAACAATCCCTTGAATGTTTTAAAAAGAAAGGGGTTGCTGTTGAATAGCAACCCCCAAATATTTTTTTGTGTTTTAATGTTGCTTCATGGCTGTTTGTGCCTTTCCGGCATCAATCATATCTGCAATTACTTTTGCTGACTGGTAGATGTACATATCTTTTGTACGATCTTTTAACCACTCCTGGTATCTTTTTCCTTTGGCTGTATCGGAATTGTTGTAATACATATCCTTATCAGATGGAAGTACCTGCAAATCCATTGGCGTTTTTAATTTCAATAAATTATTGTCTTGTTCTGCAGTTGCAATAATTTGTTGCTGATCCTTTTTAAATACAACATAATTCAACTGAACCGGCGCATCTGTTTTTTGTGCCAGCCATTTTGTATTGTTGTTGATCAAACTAAAGGTTTTATCGGCCTGAATAGCTTGATTTTCTTTTTGGATAAGTGCATTGCGGTCATAATTCTCCTGCCAGGTTTGAAAAGCAGCTTTTGCAATTTCATCCCAAGGCAATGCAGATGGATTATCTTTTTCACGCATTTTCATATAATCATACAAATCAGGGATGATTACATCGGGTGTAACACCTTTTAATTGTGTTGAGCCACCATTAATTCTGTAAAATTTCTGAAAAGTTAATTTCACTGCACCATTTTCAGTTCTGCCCGAAAAATTATCCAATGGTTTACCCAACGGAACATTTTTTTGAACGGTACCTTTTCCGTAAGAGCGGCTTCCAATAATAATACCTCTTTTGTAATCCTGAATGGCTGCGGCAAAAATTTCGCTGGCAGAAGCACTTCCTTCATTAATCATAACAGCCAATGGGCCATCGTATAAAACGGAATTATCTCTGTCAGTTAATACTGTTGAGCTGCCATCCTTATCCCGTACCTGAACAACAGGGCCCTGACCAATAAACAGACCCACCATTTGCACCACTTCATACAAAGAACCACCGCCATTAAACCTTAAATCCATCACAATACCATCAACATGCTGGTCTTTTAATTTCTTTATTTCTTTGGCCACATCTTCCGAGCTACGAGCACCATTTGCACGTTCAAAATCTGCATAAAACTCCGGCAAATAAATATATCCTATTTTTTTTCCATTTTGATTGATAACTAAACTTCTGGCAAATGATTCATCTAATACAACCTCACTTCTGATTAATGAAACCACTTTAATACTCCCGTCCGGATGTTTCACAGTTAATCTTACTTCAGTTCCTTTATCCCCTCTAATTAATTTAACAGCATCTGTAACATCATAACCTGCAATATCAACCGGTTCTGCATTGCCCTGGCCAACCTTTAATATAATATCATTGGCCATCAACTGACCGCTTTTCCAGGCTGCACCGCCATTTTGAATATTTACGATTTTAATATTTCCATCTGATTCTGTGAGCTGCGCACCAATACCAAAAAACCGGTTGCTCATCATTTCATCAAACTCTCTTTTTTCTATTGGAGGGAAATAATCAGTATGCGGATCCATCAGGCTGCAGATGGTGTTCAGAAATAAATTAAACCGTTCATCATCGTTAAATTTAACTTTAATGCGCTCAAAAATTTTATTTTCAGTTCGCAACACACTTTGCCTGGCCTCGGCCTCCAACTGGTGGTCGGTTTTATTTTTAATAGAATCAACCACAGCTTTCTGGCGCTGGTTTTGCAAATCATAAAACCGGTTAAGCGTAATATATTTCAATTTTTTATACCATCTTTCTTTTTTATCAGCTTCATTTCGGGGATAATCTAACTGATCTACATTGGTAATAATAGAATCCTGATTAGTAAAAGTGAATGGATGTGATAAAATTGACTTGTATAATTCTACAGTTTCAGCCACACGGGTATTATAAATGGCAGACACAGCTGGTACAAATGCAATGGGTGCACCATGAATTTCGTCATCAATGGTCGTGGAATATTTTTTTAATGCTTCAATATCTTTTTGAAGAAAAATGCTTTTATCATCATCAGCCCACATATCGGTTAAATATTTATTAAATACTTTTACGGAGAATGAATCATTGATTTTTTGCGGACTGTAATGTTCGGTTTCTAATAGTTGCCCAATTGTTACTAATAATTTTTGCTTTTGATTAATAGTGAGGTCATTTTTTGCGCTTAATGTAGTAAATGCTACAAAAGAAGCACCGAATAAAACCAATAATGCTACTAATACTCCTTTAGGACTCTTCATAAATTTTATAAAATTTTGCATATTAATCTTCAAAAATAGGTGAATTACAACTGTGGTAAAAGTAACGTTTCCCTATTAACAAAGGTTTTGGAATCTAAAACTTTCCATGAAATAAAAAATGTGTTTTGTGAAATGCTGAATTATCTTATTTTTGCAGCCCAATAAAACGGAGAGCGTAGCTCAGTTGGTTAGAGCGACAGTTTGTGGCACTGTAGGTCGTGGGTTCGAGACCCATCGTTCTCCCAGCCCTCCTTCCATGAAGGAGGGTTTTTATTTTGAAAACAATACTATGCATACCTGGTATTACCTGCTTCCTATCATTACCGCACTAACCGGTTGGTGTATTAATAGTATTTTATTAACATATTTATTTAGACCTTACCAACTCAAAAAGGTACTTTTCTTTTCCATACAAGGCATTTTGCCTTCAAAAAAAGAAAAAATATCCGTTTTATTAGCCCAGCATATTATTGAACAATTACCCATAGAAAGCATTATAAAAAAAAGTACATCGAAAGAAAGTATTGAAAACATGATGCCTTTGGCTGAAAGTGCCATTGATGAATTTTTAAGAAAAAAATTAGTGGAAAAAATGCCCATGCTGTCAATGTTTGTCAGCGACCGATTAATTAACGAATTGAAAAAAATTTTTATTGATGAGCTAAACACCCTGCTGCCTGCCATGATAACGAAGTACATGCAACAGTTCAATAATAAAGAACAATTAACACAACTATTGCAGGAATATTTCAAAAAGATGGACAACCAAACAATAGAAATGGTGATTCGTAAAAATACACCTGTTGTTGCAGTTTTTCAGTGGTGGGGAATGATAAGTGGTTTTTTGATCGGCTGTATCCAACTTTTGCTGCTTTATAGCATTTCATCGGTACATTAAGGCTTTTCATCGGTAACTGTGTTGAACTTATTCCATTCAAAATTGTCTTATTACCGTTTATATATACTTAGCACATTTTATATAAAAACGTAATTGAAATTTGCAATTGAAATTTACAAACACCATGAGGAAAATTACCTTAACACTTAGCTTCACTATTATTGTTGTAATTGCATACAGCCAGTTTCCGGCAGGCAGGCCCGGTGGCGAAGGAATGGGCGGCCAAAATATAAATATTGGCCATTTTTATGGAAAACTTGTAGACGCCAAGACCAATAAGCCCATTGTAGATGCAACCGTACAATTGATTGGAAACAAATTTGATACAGTTACTAAAAAAATGAAGGAAGTAATTTTGGCAACTGTATTAGCCAAACCAAATGGCGATTTTAGCTTAGAAAATTTACCAGTTTTTGGAACTTTTAAATTATCAGCAACTGCAATTGGTTATAAAGCCTTATCACAAAATTTATCATTTGGTATTAAATTTCCAGCAGGAGGTGCTACTCAGGATCCCAATTTTATGCAACAAATGCTGGGTATGGTAGATAAAGATTTGGGTAATCTTAAAATGGAATCTGAATCAAACGATTTGGGCAATGTAACCGTTTCCGCTCCTATTAAACAACAGTTTGAACTGGGTATTGACCGCAAAATTTTTAATGTAGATAAAAACTTAGAAAGCACCGGGCAAACCGCAACAGAGGTAATGAAAAATATACCTTCTATAAATGTAGATATTGATGGAAATGTTACTCTAAGAAATGCTACACCAACCATTTTTATAGACGACAGGCCCACTACACTTACTTTAGATCAAATACCTGCTGACATTATTGATAAAATTGAAATTATTACCAACCCTTCTGCTAAATATGATGCTTCCGGTGGCAATGCCGGTATTATAAATATTATTTTGAAAAAGAATAAAAAAATCGGATATAATGGCGGATTTAGAACAGGTGCAGACTCTTATGGTAAATTTAACGGAGGTGGTGATTTCAATGTTCGTCAGGGTAAAATTAATGCCTTCGTAAATTTTAGTTATAACCAGAGAAAATTCAAATCAAACGGCACCACTGATCAGAATAATTTCTTCAATCCTCCCAGTAATGTATACTCCACTCAGGATGCTGTAAACAATGGTGAATTTAAGTTTATTCGCGGTGGATTTGATTATTTAGCCGATAACAGAAATACCATTACCATTGCAGGTAACTATGTAAAAGGCCAATTCAATTCGAATACTACTCTAAATTCAGACTCTACAATTAGTTCTATTTATGCCGCCAATAACCAAGGCATCAGTAATGCAGACCGTAGTTTTGAAAACAAAGGTGCACAATTAGGCTATAAACACAATTTTGCCAAAAATGGAGAAAACCTTACTGCTGATTTAAATTACAATGCGAGTACCAATTATAGTAATTCGAATAATAATATCTATACTTATTTCCCAAATACATCTACACAAAAACAACCACCATTGCTGCAGCAAACCCTAACAGATGGTTCTCAGAAATATTATACTATACAATCAGATTATGAGAATCCAATTTCAGACAGCAAAAAGTTTGAAGCAGGCGTAAGAGCAGCTATCAGAGACTTTGGAAACAATAGCACCCAGTTAAAGTACAACAACAATACCGGCAATTATGATAAATTACCCGGTATCAGCAACAATTATAAATTCAATGACCAAGTGTATGCCGCATATGTTAATTACAAAGGCAAAATCAACAAATTAGGCTATCAAATTGGTTTGAGAGCAGAAAGCTCCAGTTACACCGGAACTTTATTAAACGTAAATGGCGCAGATTCTTCTAATTTTTCTGTTAAATATCCGGTTAGCTTATTCCCCAGTGCTTTCTTAACCTACAAATTAACAGATAAGCAGGATGTACAAATTAATTATTCCAGAAGAGTAAACAGGCCCAACTTCTTTCAGTTAATTCCATTCCCTAATTACAGTAATTATCCTGTTTCTGTAAGTGTGGGTAACCCGGTATTAAACCCTGAATTCACCAATTCAATGGAGTTATCTTATAACAATGCTTACAAACCAAAAGCCAATTTTCTGGCAACAGCTTATTTTAAATACACCACCAATTTAATTACGCAATACATATACAGAGGCAAAGACCAGTTAAACCCCAATACTTCCGACAGTATTTATTATTCAACCTACATTAATGCTAATAGCGGTATATCTTATGGTTTGGAATTAACCAACAATATGCCTGTAACCAAGTGGTGGGATTTGTTGCTGAATCTAAATTTATTCAATTCAAAAATTAATGCCAATAATATCAATGCCAATAATGGCAATGGCGAAGTGGCATTAGCTACCAATTCTATATTGAGCTATTTTGCTAAAATAAACAATAATTTTAAATTAGGAAAAGGTTACTCTCTTCAAATCAGTGGCAACTATCAGTCAAAAACTGTTTTGCCCCAAAGTAATAATGGTGGAGGCGGTGGGCCATTTAACCAGGTTCAAACAACAGCGCAAGGCTATTTATTACCACGCTGGAGCATGGATGCTGCCATTAGAAAAGACTGGACATGGAAAAAAGGGCAAAGCGGCTCTTTAACACTGGGTATGAATGATATATTTAGAACAAACTATCAGGAATCATTTTCAGAACAAACCGGTTTATTTAATCAGGATAACAGACGCATCAGCAACCCGCAAATTTTGCGTTTAACATTCAGTTATCGCTTCGGGAAATTTGATGCCAGCCTGTTTAAAAGAAAAAATTTGAAATCAACCCCCGATACCGGCAGCATGGATATGATGGGTGGCGGCAACTAAATAATTCCACTACCAATCGAAATGTATACAAGGGGCTGCTTCATTGCAGCCTCTTTTATGTGCACTATCAATTCAGTAGAAAAAAACATGATTAATTTTTGAAAACCGGATATCTCCTATTCAATTCTCAAGTTTCAATAGGTAAAAAATTCTGCTTCTTTGCTCAGAAACGGAATGCCCTACTAATTTTGTATGCAAATCAAACCATACCTTTGCAGCATTCAATCAATATGAAATATTTATTATTCATTTTTACATTGGTATTGATATCCTGCCAATCCAATAAAAATTACCCCGCAGCAGAAAATGCTTTTGATGCAGGCAGGGAATTTATTGATGCTTATTTAAAAGGTGATTTTAAAAAGGCTAATTTTTACATGCTGCAGGATGCTGAAAATAATGCTATCCTAAGAAAAGTTGAAATAACATACAAAAATAAGCCTGCTGAAATCAGGAACCAATATCAAACTGCTTCAATTAATATAAATAGCATAGAAGATGTTGCGCCCACAGAAACCATTATTAATTATGCCAACTCGTACGATAATGTTGCGCATAAAGTAAAAGTAATTTTGAAAGACGGGAAATGGCAGGTTGATTTAAAATATACACTTGACGGTAATTTATAAAAAAGATAACCATTGAATATGATGACAGTACTTCACCCATGGCATGGCGTTCATTATGGAGAAAATGCACCCAGAGTTGTAACTGCAGTGATTGAAATTCCTCAAGGCAGCAGATGTAAATATGAAATAGATAAGCCCAGCGGTTTATTGAAATTAGACCGGGTAATTTATTCTTCATTTTATTACCCTGTCAATTACGGATTTATACCACAAACTTATGGCGACGACAAAGACCCATTAGATATTCTGGTCATTACCTCGCTACCTGTTACCCCATTAACATTGATGGAAGCTAAAGTGATTGGTGTAATGCAAATGATTGATAGTGGTGATGCGGATGATAAAATCATTGCCGTTGCTGCCAACGATCCAAGTGTAAACCATTATAACAACATTGAGGAATTGCCCCGGCATTTTTTTGATGAGCTCCGCCACTTTTTTGAAGAATATAAAAAATTAGAAAATAAAACAGTAGTAGTAGAGGAATTTGGCGATAAAACCAAAGCACTAAAAGTAATTGAAGAAGCGATAGAAGGTTATAAGATTAAATTCGGTAAATAACCCATTTTTTCACTTTCTTAATTCTATCGCTTAATCATACATGTGCATTCAATGACTATTTTAACCTTTACCTTACTTATTTTTTTAGGATCATTATTGGCAGGCTTTCTGGGCTCACTTACTGGTTTGGGTGGTGGATTTGTCATCATCCCCATGTTAACACTTTTATTTGGTGTAGATATACGGTATGCCATTGGCGCATCGTTAGTAGCAGTTATTGCAACATCATCAGGTGCAGCTGCTGCGTATGTTAAAGAAGGCATTACCAATATCAGACTGGGCATGTTTCTTGAAATTGCCACTACTACCGGAGCCGTTTTAGGCGCTTATGTTGCAGTGTATACACCTACTAATACAATCGCCATTATATTTGGATGTATCCTTATGTTTTCAGCATATGTTTCTTTACAAAAGAAAAGTGAAGCCATACAACAAACTGATAAAAGTAAATTAGCCAGAACTTTTAAATTAAATGGCACCTACCCTACACCTGAAGGCGAAATTGCATATACTGTAACCAATGTAGTTGGCGGTTTTTTTACAATGATTGGTGCAGGCTTACTATCAGGGTTGTTAGGCGTTGGTTCTGGCGCATTAAAAGTATTGGCGATGGATAATATTATGCGTATTCCTTTTAAAGTATCTACCACCACCAGTAATTTTATGATTGGTGTAACCGCTGCTGCCAGTGCCGGCATTTATTTATACCGAGGCTATATTGACCCGGGTCTTTGTTTTCCCGTTACATTGGGTGTATTAGGTGGTGCATGGATTGGTTCAAAATTTTTAACAAACGCCAAAACCAGCCGATTAAGAAATATTTTTGCCTTTGTAATTATTGCCATTGCGCTGGAAATGTTATACAACGGCTTTACAAAAAAATTTTAAACCATGCGTAAGATTCTACAAGATGATGATTTGGAATTTGCAATGGGTAATCTTTTAAGATTGGGCGTAATTATTTCATCCATCATTGTTGTAATTGGAGGTATCATTTACTTATACAAACATGGTATGCAAATTCCTGAGTATGCAACTTTCACAGGTGATAAAAGCATGTTTAATGCAGTTACAAAAATATTTAAGGGTCTAAAAGAATGGAAAGGGCAGGCTATTATACAATTAGGCATTATGGTATTGATTTTTACACCGATTGCACGAATTATTTTTTCTTTTATCGGTTTTTTAATTGAAAAAGATTTGCTATACATGTTACTCACTCTTATGGTACTTGCAATTATCACCTTTAGTTTATTAGCTGGTACCAATATTGTATGAAAAAAAGTAAAAGAATCTTTTTGATTTATAAATTCCTGAAACCTTATTTTTGCTAAAAATTCATCAAAATGGAAAATAAAACTTCAACCGGAAAATACTGGATATTATTTTTACTCTCTTTGGTGTTGATTATTTTTATGCTAATTTCTCCGGATGTACGTCCCTATTTCTGGTTGGCTTTACCATTGGTTTGCACATTTTTTGTAAAAGCGTTAGATGTTATATAAAATTTACCTCAACACCATTTCATTTTAAAGCGCCCAATACTTTCCCTATTCCCTGAAAGTTTTAATCAAGCGCAATCGGTGGGTACGCTTTGAATGCAGCGTTGATATAATTCCCATCGCATCAATTGCATCAATTTTTACATAACCCGATGCATGAATGATAGTGTGTGTATTGAATAAAATACCAACATGGGTAATATGCCCTTCTTCATTATCAAAAAATGCGAGATCGCCACAATTGGCTTCCTCCAAAAAACCAATACTTTTACCCAATGCTGCTTGTTGATAGGCATCTCTCGGTAAAACTATATTGAAAAGCTTAAACACCTGTTGGGTAAATCCGCTACAATCAATTCCAAAAACAGATTTTCCACCCCACAAATACGGTGTTCCCAAAAAAGCACGGGTAATTCGTTGAATATTTTGTTCCGTAAAATCAAAATGAGCGGGTGGTTTTGCCTCTTTAAATGAAATATCAAACGGAGGTAAGGATATACTTGTATCATTCCAGGTTGTACCCATACTCACTCTCGTTAACTGATTGTTGATGATTACCTCATTAATGGGTTGATGATGCCATCCGTATGTTTCGGGTAAAAATGCTGTTTCAACCAACTGTATTTGCTGGCACCAACCTTCATAACCATCATAATGGCATTTCACTTTTATAAAATCCTGTAATCGTTCTAATACCGTAACAGATTCTAAAAATAACAACTCAGTTACCATCTCACTTTTATGCGTAGGTTCTATTCTTACAGGTGCAACGGCTACTATACAAACTGCAAAACTCATTGAATCAATTTTTAGCAATTTATGGATTAAAGATAAATGCGCATCTAAATAAAAATGCTTATTTTAAAATTGTGAAGTTGAATAAATACCAACATATTAACGATGAAGCTTTGCTGCAAGAGTTTTATGCTGATGGCAATACAGAATGGATAGGTATTTTATTAGAACGGTACACCATACTCTTACTGGGTACCTGTATGAAATATTTAAAAAATCAGGAAGCAGCTAAAGATGCTGTTCAGCAAATATTTTTGAAAGTGATGACAGAACTGCCAAAATATAAAGTACAATATTTTAAAAGTTGGATATACATGATTGCCCGAAATTATTGCCTGATGCAATTAAGAGATAAAAAAATTACTTATACACTACAGGAAGAAGCACCACTACTTGAAGCTGAAGGTAATTTGGCTGAATTATTAGAAAAAGAAAAACTATTGCAATGCATTGAAAATGCGTTAGATGATTTAAATGAAGAACAAAAAAAATGCATAACCCTTTTTTATTTGGAAAAGAAAAGTTACAGAACCATTGCCGCAATAACCGGATACAGCATATTACAAGTAAAAAGCCATATACAAAATGGGAAAAGAAATTTAAAATTATTGGTTGAAAAAAAACAACAACATACACCATCGGGAAAACAGCCTGAATAGTATTTTACCAAAAGCTGATTTCATTTAAAGATGCGATACCATGACACAAAAAACAACTAAAACAAATAACCAGCTCCCAATTACTGAAGAAACAATTCTTCACTATCTTGAAGGCAATCTTTCAGATAGGGCCATGCATGCATTTGAAGAAGAAATGGAATCTTCAGCTTTTTTAAGAGAAGCCATAGAAGGTTTAGAAACTTTTACTGATAAAAAAGCGTTAAGAGTATCAGTAAAACAATTACAAAAACAATTACGAAGAAGAACAGAGCATACCAGAAAAAAAAGATACCAGTTTTTCCAACAACGTCAGTTTCAGAACATCATCCTTATTGTGGCATTACTCTTATTAATATTTCTTGGCGTTATTGTGGTTCATTTTTTAAAGCTTCACCCGTTATTAAAATAGTCAGACCGTATCAATAAGCTTACTGGCGATTTAGACCAATCTTATTTCATTTTAAACAACAATATTGAAAAATGTACCGACTTAAATTATGTATACCAATTAGCAGCTCTGCCTGAGAAGCAGCAGCTCTTGAATAAATTGTTCGATAGAAAGCTTTACTACTTTGAGGGGTGTTATCGAACTTTTTGGATAATGCCATTGTTCGCTCATAACTCATTGATTCTCAAGGAAAAAAACTCCTTGATATTCAAAAAAAAGGCGATTTCATGACAAAAATCGCCTCAGGTGGACCTGAGGAGAATCGAACTCCTGTCCAAACATATTTACCATAAGTCTTCTACATGCTTATTTCATTATTAATTGTCGGCAATGAACCGGAAATGAACAAACCAATTCAATGCTTAGCTGTATATTCTTTTGCAATAGTCACAGCCTTCTATTGCAGCAACCTGTGTTTGTTTTGAGTCGGCGGCGGCACCTGGTAACAGATAAACCTGTGCGGCGGCCCGAATGACTGACTAATTACTAATTAGGCAGCCATGGCATACTGTGTATTGCCATTTAAAGTTTGAGTATTCAGATTTAAGTGCTAATTACCCAACGCACTGCATGCTTCCACTTACCGTAACCTATGCTGTCGAAACCAATACAGGCCCGGGTAGTTGAAAAAATCAAAGAACTTATTCAATTTCTTATACAAAGGTACTTTATTCTGTAAACACCTGCTATTTAAAATTTTAATGACTAAAAATTCGTAAAAAATCCAAGCCAAGTGCATAAGCCATTAAACTTAACAACAAAATCATGCCAACCATCTGCGCATACTCCATAAACTTATCGCCCGGCTTTCTTCCTGTAATCATTTCTACCAATGTAAACAAGGCATGGCCGCCATCTAAAGCTGGTATGGGTAACACGTTCATAAATGCCAGGATAATTGAAAAAATGGCAGTTAAGGTCCAAAATGACTGCCAGTCCCACACACCAGGGAATATACCACCAATACTTATTACACTTCCTAAAGAATCGTTTACTTTTACTTCTTTAGAAGTGAACAATAATTTAAGATTGCTAATATAATTAATGAGCGTACTGTAGCATTTTTCAATACCAACCGGAATGGCCTGTAAAAAAGAATATTTAATTTGCACGGTACCCAATACTTCGTCAGGTGTCTGAAAGCCAATACCGGATTTGATTTTAGGATTGGTATTATTTACAACAGTAGCCTGAATGGTATCAGTATTGTTTTGAATCAGGGTATACTGAATGGAATTTTTATTTTTTAAATCTTTCAAAACATCAAATGCCTGGTTGTTATACGAAACAGGTATTTGATTAATGGCAATAACCCTGTCGCCTTTATGTATAGCAGCATCACTGTTTATTTGTGTTCCGGGAAGCACGGTATCTACGATTAATGGAATACGAACATAGGTAAACCCACCCAGCTTATTTTTATTTAACTGTTCAATAAATCCGGGAGGTACATTTAAAATGGTATCTTTTCCATTTCTTTCAATGGTAATATTTGTAGCCTGGTTTAGAATAATTAATGAACCTACCGTTCCAATTTTTTCAACAGGTTTACCTGCTACTGCCACTATTTTATCGCCATCCTGCATTCCAATTTTTTTCCCAAGACTATCTACATACACCCCATATTTTAAATTCTGTGCAGGTATATATTTTTCGCCCCAGGTATACATAATACCAACAAAAATAACAATGGCCAATAAAATATTCACTGTTACCCCACCCAACATAATAATTAGCCGTTGCCAGGCGGGCTTTGCACGAAATTCATAAGGCTCAGGTGGTTTTTTCATTTGCTCTTTATCCATACTCTCATCAATCATTCCGGCAATTTTTACATAGCCGCCAAAAGGAACCCAACCAATACCATATTCCGTTTCACCTATTTTCTTCTTCCATAAACTAAACCAGGGATTAAAAAAAAGGAAAAATTTTTCAACCCTGCATTTAAACCATCTTGCAGGTAAAAAATGCCCCAACTCATGCAAAATAACAAGGATAGAAAATGACAGGATAAATTGTCCTGCTTTAATTCCCACTACACTCCAATCAATTACTAAAAGACTCATTCAATTTTAATATTTAGTTGACTTTTAATTTTTATACAACAAAATGATTGCCATTCAGTTGATTATTTGAACCTATTTTTATATAAGTTCCGTTACATCTGAATTAAAGAAGCTGCAAAATTACGCGCTTCGGCATCACTGTCAAAGTATTCGTCCAAGGTGGGCTGAGCAATGAAGGTAATTTTATTCATGGTTTGCTCAATCATTTCAGTAATATCCAAAAATCCAATCCTGTTTCTTAAAAAAGCATATACTGCAATTTCATTGGCTGCATTCATTACACAGGGAAGATTACCGCCTTTAAATAGTGCTTCCGTTGCCAATACCAAATTGCGGAAGGTGCGTAAATCAGGCTCTTCAAATTGAAGTGTTGCTGCTTTTTTAAAATCAAAACGGGGAAAATTATTGGGAATTCGTTGCGGAAATGCCAATGCGTATTGAATAGGTAGTTTCATATCGGGTAGGCCCATCTGCGCTTTGATGCTCCCGTCTTCAAACTGCACCATACTATGAATAATACTTTGCGGATGCACCACTACCTGAATTTGATCAGCAGATAAATTAAACAACCACTTTGCTTCAATCATTTCCAGACCTTTATTCATTAAAGTAGCAGAATCGATACTGATTTTTGCACCCATTGACCAATTAGGATGCTGCAATGCATGTTCTTTTTTTACATTCACCAAAAAATTTGGTTTTTTCCCTAAAAAAGGGCCACCACTTGCAGTAAGCACCACTTTTTCAGTTTTATTTCTTCCTTCGCCAATAAGGCATTGAAAAATAGCTGAATGTTCACTATCAACCGGAATAACAGGCACTTTATTTTCTAATGCTTTTTGCATGATGATGTCTCCTGCTACTACCAATGTTTCTTTATTAGCCAGTGCAATGGCTTTTTGATGCTTAATGGCTGTGAGTGTGGGTTTTAATCCTGCATAACCCACAATAGCAGCCAACATCATATCATAACAATTCATTGCTGCTACTTCTTCCAAAGCTTTTTCACCTGCAAAAACCTTTATTGGAGTATGTGCCAATGCCTCTTTCACTGCAATATATTTTCTTTCATCAGCTATTACTACACAATTTGGATTAAACTGAATTGCCTGTTGCACCAATAATGTATCGTTGGTTTGGGCAGTTAATATTTCAACAGAAAATTTATCAGGATTAGCTGCAATCACTTCTAATGCCTGTGTACCAATTGAGCCTGTTGAGCCAAATAAAGCAATTCTTTTTTTTATTGTCATTGAATTTTAGAATTAAAAAAGTACGCAAAGAAGTACAAAATAAGGTATTTACCACAAATATGCACTAACAGGCATTTTGTGTATCTATATTTTGGTGCATACCGTTGTTTAGCAAATGGTTTTTCTATTTTACAAAGGCTTGTAATGCATCGGCAATATTTCTATCATTACTTAAACGAGGCACTTTATTCTGTGCGCCCAGTTTTCCAATAGAACGCATATAATCAATAAATGCATTTTTTTGTAAGGGCTTTATTTCTAATGTACGCAAAATATTTCCTCTAATTAAATCATCATAATACACATTTTTGGCGCGTAAATTATTATCAACTTTTAAGGCAAATGCCGCCATATCTTTCGGCGTTTCTTCAAATTCAATATACCATTCATGAAAACTATTGCCTTTTTCTTTTGCAATGTTGGGCGCAACTGTAAATTCAATAATTTTTATTCCTTCTTCATTGGCTGCTTTCATTAAAGCATATTCTACCTCTTCCCCAATAACGTGTTCCCCAAAAGCAGAGATAAAATGTTTAATGCGTCCGGTTACTAAAATTTTATATGGATTGGTGCTGACAAATTTAACCGTATCACCAATATTATAAGCCCATAATCCAGCATTGCTGCTTATAATTAAAACATAGTTTTCACCAATCTTTACATCAGCAAGGGTAAGCCGGGTAGGCTTTTCATTGAAAATTTCATTGGCCGGAACAAATTCAAAAAAAATACCACTATTGGTATTTAGTAATAAACCCGGTGCATTGGAGTCATCCTGAAAAGCAAAAAAACCTTCACTGGCAGGAAACAATTCCAAACAATCAATTTGCTTACCAATGCTATTATACAATTTCTGCTTATAGGGCTCAAAATTTACACCACCCTGAATCATAATGCTGAAGTTTGGAAATACTTCTGCAATTGGTTTTCCTGTTTTTTCAATAAGCCTGTCAAAATACATTTGCATCCATGGGGGAATTCCACTAATGAGCGTCATATTTTCATGCAGGGTTTCTTCTACTATTTTATCTAATTTCATTTCCCAATCTTCAATACAGTTGGTTTCAAAGCTGGGTAATTGATTGGCTCTTAAATACCTGGGTACATGATGGTTTACAATACCGCTTAGCCGGCCGGTAGGAATACCGCCTACCCTTTCCAAAACCGGCGAACCACTTAAAAAAATCATCTTTCCCTTTGCAAAATCAAAATTTCCGGTTTCGGCCATGTAATATAATAAAGCATTACGGGCAGTATTAATGTGGTTAGGAATAGAATCTTTGGTAATGGGAATATATTTAATTCCCGAGGTAGTGCCACTGGTTTTTGCAAAATAAATAGGTTTGCCTTTCCACAAAACATTTTGGGTACCTTCTTTTATTTTTTCGATGTAGGGTTTAAACTGCTCATAATCCCGAATCGGAATTTTTTCAGCAAATTCAGCATAGCTATTAATTTCCTGCATTTGATGATCTTTACCGAATTTGGTGTTTTTGCCCACTTTTAAAAGCATTTTGAAAATGGCTTCCTGATCAGCCACAGCACTGAGCATACTTTTACGAATGGTTTTATGAATATGAAAAGCAAACGGACGGGCTAATAACGATTTTAAATTCATAATGGAGGGTATGCATCTACTATAAAAAGCACAAAAATAGCATTATACAACACCTTTCTATCAAAGAAGGTATTAATTTTATCAGAAAATAAGGGTTGAAGAACAATTATTTTGAAAAAATTTGCAATTTTTGGTATTGAAACATTACCTTTGCCGTCCTAATTTTGGATAGTTATGTTAGCAGTTGTAAAAATCGCAGGTCAACAGTTTAAAGTACAAGCAGGAGATAGTTTGTATGTTCCCCGCTTAGCAGCCAAAACCGGTGATAAAGTTGAATTTAAAGACGTTTTACTGGTAGATAATGCAGGCACACTTTCAGTAGGTAATGCAGTGAATGCTGTAGTTAAAGCTGAAATTGTAAATGAATTGGTGCAGGGAGATAAGATTATTGCTTTTAAAATGAAAAGAAGAAAAGGTTTTCGTAAAAAGCATGGTCACCGTACCCACTATACTCAAATTAAAATTGAAAGTATTGCTTAAATTGTTAAAACAATTTCAGACTTCATAATCTGATACCGTTTTAATTTTCAAAATCAAAAAAGTTATGGCACACAAAAAAGGTGAAGGCAGTGTAAAAAATGGTCGCGACTCGAACAGTAAGCGCTTAGGGGTAAAAATATTTGGTGGCCAGCCTGCTATCGCAGGAAACATCATCGTACGTCAACGCGGTACCAGTTACCATCCTGGAAAAAATGTTGGTGTTGGAAAAGACTTTACCATCTTTGCATTAACAGATGGAATTGTTGCATTTAAAAAGTCTAGAAATAACAAAACCATCATTTCAGTTTTGCCTGTAGAAGCTACTGCATAAAAAAAAATTTTGCAATACCAGAATAGTTGTTAATTTTAGGTTATTAACTAACCATTAAATTTCAACTTATGGCAAAAGCTGTAAAAAAAGCTGCTCCTAAAAAAGCTGCTGCAAAAAAAGCCGCTCCTAAAAAAGCTGCTGCAAAAAAAGCCGCTCCTAAAAAAGCAGTTGCAAAAAAAGCCGCTCCTAAAAAGGCCGCTGCAAAAAAAGCCGCTCCTAAAAAGGCCGCTGCAAAAAAGAAGTAATCTTCTTGTAAAAGAAGTAACAACTAACAAGTCCCGATTTATCGGGACTTTTTTTATTACATTTATCACTCATTTTTAACTACTCAGCTCATGTTAGACAACTATGCCATAGCAGATAATTTTACCTTGCTCTCTAAATTAATTGACATACATGGAGAAAACAGTTTCAAATCAAAATCGTATGCCAATGCAGCTTTTGTAATAGAAAAATTGCCCGAACAACTCTCTCAATTACCTGCCAATAAAATATTCAATATTAAAGGTATTGGTGAAGCCATTGGGAATAAAATTCAGGAACAATTAACAACCGGATCATTACAAATTCTAGAGGAATATATTCAAAAAACACCGCCCGGCATTATTAAAATGCTGCAAATAAAAGGATTGGGACCAAAAAAAATTAACAGTATCTGGAAAAATTTAGAAATAGAAACTATTGGTGAATTGTTGTATGCATGCAACGAAAACAGACTAACCTTATTAAAAGGCTTTGGCGCAAAAACGCAGGAAAGTATTAAAGAAAACATCAATTATTATTTAAATAATCTGGGTAATTTTTTGTATCAACAAGTTGAAACTTATATTCAGGCTTATCATCAAAAATTAACCAAAGTATTTCCAGAAGATTCATTTGTATTAACCGGCGCTTTCAAACGGCAATTAGAAACCATTGATGCCGCAGAATGGGTTACTACAACAAAACCCGATGCCTTAAAAAATTTTTTTGTAACAAACCAATATACCATTGAGGTTGACACACCCGATAAATTAGTGTTTAAAGGAACCGAAAATATAAAATTAATTTTTTATTTAACTTCTAAGCAAAAACTCACCTACCATTATTTTATTACCAGTTGCAGTAATGAATTTTTAGTGGAATGGGAAAAACAATTTGTATGGAAAGATGACAAATACTATGAAAATGAAAATAAAATATTTGAAGCAGCCGGTATTGCAGTAATACCAGTTTATCAAAGAGAACTTCCGGAAATTATCCAACAATATAAAACCACAAAAATTGCAACACCTATACAGATCAATGACATAAAAGGTATTATACACAGCCATAGCAATTGGAGTGATGGGCAACATACCATTGAGCAGATAGCCATTGCTGCCAAAGAAAAAGGGTATGAATATTTGGTAATTAGCGACCACTCAAAATCTGCATTTTATGCCAATGGATTACAGGAAGAACGTGTTCGGGCACAACACGCAGCCATTGATGTTTTAAATCAATCATTAGCACCATTTAAAATTTTTAAAAGTATTGAAAGCGATATCCTGAATGATGGATCATTGGATTATTCAGATGACATTCTGCAACTTTTTGATATTGTAATTGCATCCATTCATTCTAATTTAAAAATGACGGAAGAAAAAGCAATGAGCCGTTTATTGAAGGCCATTGAAAACCCATACACCAGTATTTTAGGGCATTTAACGGGCAGGTTATTATTAAGCAGAAAAGGGTATCCGATAAATCATACTGCCATTATAGATGCCTGTGCGAAGCACCAGGTAGCCATTGAATTAAATGCTCACCCCAGACGGTTGGATATTGACTGGAGGTACATAGATGCAGCGTTGCAAAAAAACGTTTTGATATCAATTGATCCTGATGCGCATGCTATTGAAGGTTTTGATGATTGTAGATATGGGGTATTGGTTGCACAAAAAGCCGGATTAACTCATACACAGAATCTAAGTAGTTTTTCTTTAGCACAGTTTGAAAGCTTTATTGCACAACAACACAAAAAAAGAAATGGCTAATCTGTTGCTGCATGAATAGGAATTTGAACATAAAACGTAGTACCAATGCCTTGTTTGGTTACAAACCAAATTTTACCATTTGCTTTTTCTACAATACCACGGCAAATAGCCAAACCTAAACCTGTACCAGATGATTTTGTAGTAAAATTTGGGGAAAATATTTTCCCGATGAATTCATCAGGAATTCCGGAACCATTATCGGTTACAGAAATTAAAATATGGTTGGCAACATTTGCCTGATACACGTGCACCGTTGGGGTGGAGACACCTTCTACTGCTTCAAATGCGTTTTTGATAAGGTTAGTAAACAATCGTTGTATTTGCGTTTTATCGGCATACAACCCATAATTACCCATTTCTTTTTTCCATGAAATTTTTACATAATTGTCTGCACTATGTAATTGCACCAAACTGCGCAACACATCTGAAACATCAAATTTTTCTAATTGTACATTACCAATATTTGCAAATTGTGAGAAATCGCCGGCAATTTTAGATAACTGATCAATTTGTTCAATCAAAGTTTGCGTAACCCGATTGGTTAAACTATTCAGTTGCTCCGGATCGTGTTGTTTATCGCTAATGGCATTTTGCAAAAACTGAATACTTAGTTTCATGGGAGTTAAAGGATTTTTGATTTCATGTGCAACCTGCCTTGCCATTTCACGCCATGCTCCCTCCCGTTCACTCTTAGCCAATGCATCGGCACTTTCCTCTAACTGGTGCACCATTCTGTTATATTCCTGAATTAAAACGCCTAATTCATCCTGCTTTTTCCAGGTTATCTCTTCATTCTTTTTCCCAAGCGATATAGCCTTCATTTTATCAGCAATCAATGAAAAAGATGCAGTTATTCTATTCGTAATTAAAAATGCAATGGCTCCGGCTACTAAAAATATAAATGCATTCAAATTAATCAGTGTAGCTAAAAAACCAGAGATTTCCTGCTTCAATTCAGCTTGTGAATTTAAGTATGGTATATTTAAATAAGCATAGGTATTACCCTGTTCATCAATAATGGGAGTATACACACTTAAAAAATTGAGGGTGCCAATATGCTCATCTTGTTCAAATCGAGATTTTTTTAGATGATGCAATTCATAATAAGCAAGTGGATTCATTTTGCTGTTTAATAAATGCTTGTTGTATATGTAAGGTTGTGTAGATGCTTTTAAATTTCCTGCAGCATCATAATAATTTATATCTACATTATGCATTTCTGCAATGTCAATAATCTTTTTTTCACGCACACCACCGGTAGTAAAATCATTCACTCCCACACCATCATCAAACACCATTTCAGCATTTATTTTATTTTGAATTTCAGTACCGATGAGCTGTACCGATTTAAACAGTTTATCCTCTTTATTTTTATTAAAACGGTTTATAAAAAATGAAATGGTGGCAGCACCTATTACAATGAATGAAAACAGGCTAATAGAAATAATGGTAAGGTTGATTTGAGAACGAATATCGAAAACAAATGATGTTTTAATTTCCTTCCAGCTAAACCTTTTTAACAACAGAAACTGAACGGTATTTAATAAAAATATTAATAATAAAAATGAACAAAACAGGTAGGCAAATAGTGTGAGTGATTCTAATATCCATTCGTTTTTCCGAACAATGAGTACCTGCCTGCCATTTTCGGCATTATACCATAATTCATTATAACCATTTTTATTGATTACATTAAACTGCGCCAAACTACTCATTTGTTTATTGACCTGTATAGGAAAACTGTAATCATTATAACTACTCACTATTTTTCCATTGTTGTACACTGCATAGGCATAATTCCCATTTAATTCATTAGAAAAATAATTTATTTGTGTAAACAATTCCGGATATAATGCTTCACTGGCAAATTTTTTGGGAATCACAATTACGAAGAAATAACCAAGCACATTATTTTCAGATGATTTAATATCTTTTTCAAAAAGATAGCCTAACCGATTGCCATTTGTAGTGTAAGTATACAAACCCGGAATAGAAGTAGATTTTGCCCTGCGCAATACAATGGTGCGGATGGTTGCATAATTGGTTGAATCATCATTATACAATGGTTGGAATAAACTATCGAAAGTATAGATGTGTGTTTCATATTTATTTAAATAGCCAGAGAAATTACTACTGATAAGACTATCTTTTAAATACTTATTGGTAAAATCAGAATCTAACCGATCAAAATTTTGTAATAAAAACCGGTCATCAAAATTGGTCATGGCAATATTCAACAAATTTTCTCCGGATGGATCGGCCTGCGATGCTAATTTTTCTGCAATACGTTTTCTTTGCTCTATTTCAACCAGTTTATTTTGATACATGACCATAGCTGCAACAGATGCAGCAAAAAACATTACCCAAAAAATAAAGAATGTAGTGTGATACAATGGTCTGTCAATATCATGTTGCCGGTAGTAGAAAATAATAAAAAAAACCAATAACCAGGCTAATACTGCAATATTGGTAATGGTAGATGATCCCCCAATTTTTATACTTGCATATAATAAACCCTCTACTGCTATAATAAACAATTGAATATTCAGTGGAATTTTTCTGGAATACACCCTTCCTAATAATAATTGAGCAACAGAAAAAAATGAAAGCGTAAGTAAACATAAAATGGCAAAACTAACTACGGTATATATATCCAGACTAAAGAAGTTTGCTACATCAAATGAAATTTTAGAATCAAGTACCAGACTTTTAATAATACCTGCAAACAGAAAGCAAATGGCACCCAGAATAATGATTTGCACATATGCAACTATGGTCATAACAGTTTCAGAAAAATGAAGTTTTAACTGTAGGTGCAAATTGTTCTTGTAAAAATTAATCAGCCAGAATAATATCACTACATTAATTAATAAATCGCCTAATGAGGGATGGATGGCATTGGATGCATAGATAGCCGGATCAAAAAGCGGCAGTTGAGAAAAATCAAAAGGAAAAGGAAAATAGTAACTGAGTATACGCAGTGTGATAACAGATACCGATAAAATAACAAAACCCTGTAAAGCCTTTTCATGCCCGGCCAATTCAATAGCAATGGCATTTAAAAAAAATAATAGTAGTATAATACTCAGGGTTCTTAGAATGATGGTGGTGGTATTATAGGGAGAAAACGTTTTGCCTGATTGAAGCTGAATGCCGCAAAGTGCTGTTCCATTTAAACCGTAAATGGGATATCCATCCTGCACACTAGTGATTTCATATAATTTTCCCAAACCTTGAAAACCATCAAAATCAGGTTGTAAATATTTGTTCTGTATAAAATAGGCATGGTATATTGGAATTAAACCAACCACCATTATTTTTTTGCCTCCTAAAAAAATGTATTTCTTAATTAATTCAAAATAACCGTTTTGATAGTTTACAAAATGAATGGTATTTGGATGATACAAATCTGCATCATCTACATAGTATTGGTTGGTATTCCAATAGCTTAAAATAGCATGGTTTAAATCATTAAACGTGTAGATAAAAAAACCAAAATTTTGGTTCAGTGGTTTAGATTCAGAGGGCAATAAAACACTATCACTCAATAATCCACTTAATAATACTTTATCAGAAGATAATTGTATAAATGAATTTTCCCTATGCGATAAATATTGTTGAATTTTTGTTTGAACTTTTACCGGAGAAGTATAATAGGTAAAATAATTAGATAATATAAATGAAAAGGTAAACAACCATGCAGCTATAATCATCAAATAGCCATGCCGGTATGCTGCATGTTTAATTATCTTAATCAAGATGGTTCATTTTTAATTTGCGCTTTAACCTGATTCCACAGCACATCCATTTCAGCCAGACTTAAATCAGCAAGATTTTGCCCTTGTTCAGTTGCAATTTTTTCCATACCCTTAAATCTTCGTATAAATTTTTTATTGGTTTTTTCCAGTGCTGTTTCCGGATCAACGTTCAAAAATCGTGCAAAATTTACCAGACTAAATAATACATCTCCAAATTCTTCTTCAATATGCTTTGCATCATTTAAAGCTACAGCCTCTAGCAATTCATTGGTTTCGTCTGTTACCTTATCCCAAACCTCCTCTTTCTGCTGCCAATCAAACCCTACCTGCTTTACTTTTTCCTGTATTCGGGTAGCTTTTATTAATGCGGGCATAGCTGCCGGAATACCAGAAAGTACACTTGTTTTACCTTCCTGTAATTTAATTTGTTCCCAATTTTTTTTCACATCTTCAGCATTTTTGGCAACAATATTGCCATAAACATGCGGATGGCGATGTATTAGTTTTTCACAAATCTTTTCAATTACATCCTGCATACTAAATGCATTTATTTCACTTGCAATTTTTGAATAAAAAACAATATGCAACAGAAGATCGCCCAATTCTTCTTTGATAGACTCCCAATCGCCGGTATCTATTGCATCTGCCAATTCATAGGTTTCTTCAATGGTCATTGGTTTTAAAGATTGAAGTGTTTGTTTTTTATCCCATGGACATTTTTCTCGCAGTTCATCCATGATGGTTACCAATCTTTGTAAATCAACATTATCTGCCATAAATTTGTTTTTATTATCAAGCATACCGCACTAAAAAACTATATCAAACAAGTACACAGGAGCATGTTTACGGTTCATTAAAAGTACACAACAAATTGGTTATAAGCGTGCATAGTTTTGCATTTTTTTGAGTTTGTATAATATAGATATACATTTGATATAAAAACATTCATGCATTACTTCAGTTTGATTATACTATTCATGAGCTGCCAGTGGGCACATGCACAATATTATTATAACGATATTATAGCTGCCAAACAAAGTATCCAAAACTATATACACATCAAAAACCAAAAAATTAAAAGTATAGATGTACAAAGCTTTGATGAAAATAATGAGCCGGCCAAAGGGTTTGCTTTACAACAATTATTTACAAATAATTGGACTAAAATGATACTCAGTACACAAAATGCTACCGGAGAAAAATCTACGCTTATCACCTATTATAAAAACAATTTGGTGAACAATACGATTGAACGTACCAACCACATTGAAACAACTACCAACTATACTTATGATGCAAAAAATAATATAACCGAAATTCTATCTGTTACAAAAGACAGTATCTATCATTACCAAAATACAGAAAAACATATCTGGCATTATTTATCTGGTGGTGCACCGGCAGATATGATTAAAATTAAAAATAATTTAGATACTACTTTTGTTCATTTTACGTATGATGAGCATGGCAATGTAGCAGAGGAAAAATGGATTAGAATGGGAAGATTAATAGAAACATATTATTACTATTATAACGATATGCACTTGCTGACAGATATTGTTCGTTTTAACAGAAATGCCAGAAAATTATTACCGGATTATTTGTTTGAATACAATTCAATGCGACAGTTAAGCAGTATGACACAGATTTCTCCAAACAATAATAGTTATTTGGTATGGAATTACAGTTACAATAGTGCAGGTTTAAAAGAAGAGGATATTTGCAGAAACAAAGAAAACCAATTGGTAGCGCGATTTAAATACGTGTATCACCAATAAATTTTAGAAGCATTGCAGCAATAAAAAAAGTCGGGATAGAAATTATCACCGACTTTCTTGTGCCCCAGGCGGGACTTGAACCCGCACGGCCGTTGCTGACCACAGGATTTTAAGTCCTGCGTGTCTACCAGTTCCACCACCAGGGCTTCCAAAAAAAATTCCATCCAAAAAACGATGGAATATTTTTCAGAGCGGAAGACCGGGCTCGAACCGGCCACCCCAACCTTGGCAAGGTTGTGCTCTACCAAATGAGCTACTTCCGCTTTTTATTTTTGTAAGAACTAATTTATTGGGAGTGCAAATTTAGGTATCTAATGTTCCCAACAAAATTTTTTTGTAAAAATTATTTGTATTCGGGTGTATATTTTGTGCTACCCTGAATTTCTACATCCGGTTTACCCTTGTAACGTTTTTGGTACAATTTATAACAACCTCCTAAAAAGAAGGCTACAATACAAAATACCTGCAGGTAAAATAAAAATCTGGAAGTACTTACCCAGTTGCGGGTAACATCTTTCTTGGCGTTTTCATTCATTTCTTGTAACATAGTGTTTCAATTGCTGTGCAAAAATAAGGTACCTGATTAAATTATGAGCGCTTCTTTTCAACAATTTCTGCAAAGGTTTTTTTGTGTTTAAAAAAATAATGCCATACTATACTGCCCGAATATACACCTTGCAATGACTTCAATGGTTTTTTTAATTGATTTTGTGCTTTTATGTTATGTAAATGCCTAAGTACATACCAATGAGCCTGAGCAACAGCAGTAAAAAATGCAGTATTGCCATTCAGCAAACTTTTCCATGCAGATAATGCATCTAAAAAAAAGCGGAGTGTTAATTTCCAGTATTTTTCTTTTGGTGGTAAATGCATTACCAACATCATTAAATTATTGCGAAAGTTTAAATAAATTTTTCTCCCACCCTTTTGCAAAGTACCTGCCCCAACATGATATACTACACTTTCCGGGCATGCAAAAATTTTATACCCTGCCAGTTGTATGCGCCAACATAATTCAATTTCTTCCTGATGTGCAAAAAACGAGTCGGTAAAACCATTAAAAGCATGAAACACTTTGCTTTTAATAAACAATGCAGCACCACTTGCCCAGAATATAGGTGTAACGGTGTTGTATTGACCGGCATCGATTTCCATATTATCAAAAACCCTACCCCTTGCAAATGGATATCCTAAAGCATCCATCCATCCACCACAAGCACCTGCATATTCAAATTGTTCTGGTGCATAATAAGATAACAGTTTGGGCTGGCAGGCTGCAATCGTATCATCTGCTTCCATTAATGCAATAACCGGTTCAATCCATTGCGGTGTAACCGATACATCTGAGTTTAATAAAATATAATATGCAGCATCAATTTGGCGTAAAGCCCAGTTGTAACCTCCCGCAAAACCATCGTTTTGTTGATTCATCAAAATTTCAACCTGCGGAAAATTTGCTTGTACAATTGAGATAGAATGATCTGTAGAAGCATTATCGGCAACAATAATCCTTTTGTTGGGATAGGTAGAAGCCAATACAGAAGGCAGGAACTGCTGCAAATAATGTGCACCATTATAATTGAGAATTACTACTGCTACTGTTGGAAAATTTTCCAAACCATTCATTTTACGAAAATAAGACGAGTTTTATAACATCCTAAACATTTTCTGCAAAAGTACCTGTAACAATAGCAATGCGCAGTTCCTGCCATTTTTCATGCATACAGTTCATTTTACAATTTATACAATTGTTCCCTTAGATCGTGAATACGTGCATCTTCCATATAATCATCAAATGTGGTAAGGCGGTCAATAATACCATTGGGTGTTAACTCAATTACTCTGTTAGCAACAGTTTGCATAAAAGTGTGGTCGTGCGATGTAATGAATACAATTCCCGAAAAATTCTGACAACCTTCATTAAAGCTCTGAATACTTTCCAAATCAAGATGATTGGTAGGCTGATCTAAAATGATGAGATTCGGATTTTGCAACATCATTCTACTAATCATACACCTCACTTTTTCACCACCACTTAAAACATTCGTTTTCTTCATAATATCATCCCCGCTGAATAGCATTTTTCCTAAAAATCCTCTTAAAAAAGGCTCATCCGCATCGGTAACATGCGGCGGTACAAATTGGCGCAACCAATCCATTAATGTAAGCCCGTCTTCAAAAAATTCACTATTTTCTAATGGAAGATAAGCTTTGGTTATGGTGGTACCCCACTCATATTTGCCTGTTTCCGGTTTTAAATGGTCATTAATAATCTCAAAGAAACGGGTTACAGCCATTGGATTTCTGCTAAAAAAAGCAATTTTATCTCCTTTGTTTACCGTAAAATTCACTTTTGAAAAAAGCAGGTTGCCATCAATTTTCGCAGAAAGGTTTTCAACATTTAATATTTGATTACCCACCTCGCGTAAGGGCTGAAAAATAATGCCGGGATATTTACGGTTGGAAGGTTCAATTTCTTCAATAGTTAATTTTTCTAATGCTTTTTTTCGTGCAGTAGCCTGTTTACTTTTACTGGCATTGGCCGAAAAGCGGGCAATAAAATCAAGTAAGGCAGCACGTTTTTCTTCCACTTTTTTATTCTTATCACTCATCTGGCGAAGCATTAACTGAGAGGATTCGTACCAGAAAGTGTAATTACCGGTAAATACTTTAATTTTAGCGCGGTCAACATCAGCTACATGGGTACAAACTGCATCTAAAAAGTGCCGGTCGTGACTAACAACCAAAACAATATTTTCATAATCAGCTAAAAAATTTTCCAACCAGCCAATTGTTTCAATATCTAACCCGTTGGTAGGCTCATCTAATAACAAAATATCCGGGTTACCAAATAGTGCCTGTGCCAGTAAAACCCGTAATTTATAAGTACCTGGAATATCTTTCATTAAACTTTGGTGTATATTTTCACTAACACCAAGGCTACTTAAAAGGCTTCCTGCATTGCTTTCGGCCTCATAACCACCCATTTCACCAAATTCGGCTTCCAATTCACCGGCCTTCATGCCATCTTCTTCCGTAAAATCCTCTTTTGCATAAAGGGCATCCCGTTCATGCATCACATCCCACAAACGTTTGTACCCCATTAACACGGTTTCAAGAACCGTATAATCATCAAAAGCAAATTGATTCTGATTTAAAACAGCCATCCGCTCACCCGGAGTAATATCAACGGTTCCCTTATTCGGTTCTATTTCACCACTTAAAATTTTAAGAAAAGTTGATTTTCCTGCGCCATTTGCGCCAATTACACCATAACAATTTCCTTTAACAAAATTTACATTTACTTCATCAAATAAAACACGCTTACCATAAGCCAGTGTAATGTTTCTAACACTAATCATTCTTTTTAGGGTTTTACAGGCTGCAAAACTAAGGGTTAAGCCGTTAATTCGTTAATTTAGGTTGTTTGACGCGTTATTACCGGAAAAACAACGCTATGCAGGCAAATTACAAATATGCTTATTTTGCCTATTTTTAATACGTATTTGCTTTATGATTCAATACTGGCTAAACTGGAAATCACTCATTGCCCTTATTGCCCTTTTTATTATTAGTGGCACTATTTTCTATTCCAATTACTTAGCCAATAAAATTAAACAGGAAGAGCAAATTAAAATTGAGCAATGGGCCGAAGCGGTTAAAAGCAATGCTTCTAACCTTATAACGGACACCAATTTAAGTAGCCGGATATTAGCCGAAAACAGTCAGGATATTCCCATTATTGTTGTTACAGAAAAAGGCGTTTTATTGGATAGTAGAAATTTAGATTCCATTCAACTCAAAAATCCGGCTTATTTGCACAAAAAAATCAATACATTTAAAGCATTGCATACACCTATTGAATGGAAAAACCCGTTAGATTCCACACAAAAAAATATTGTTTATTATGGCGAATCGCATTTATTGAACGAGGTAAGATATTACCCCATTGTACAATTGATGATTGTGGGATTGTTCCTTATATTTTTAATTGTAGCGCAAAGAACGGCCTATCAGAACAACCAAAATCAGTTATGGATTGGCATGGCCAAAGAAACTGCACACCAATTGGGTACGCCGGTAAGCAGTTTGCAAGGCTGGATTGAAATGCTGAAAGAAATACCCGGCACAGATAAAATAGTGAACGAAATTGATAAAGATGCGAACAGGCTGCTTTTAATTACAGACCGCTTTGGAAAAATTGGCAGCATACCGGCATTAGAACCGACCGATTTAGTGTTGAAAATTGAGCAGATGGTTGATTATATCAAAAAACGCTCTGGCAAACAAATACAATTTGAAATGATTATATCTGAAGCGCCTGCAATCACCCATATATCGCCTGCTTTATTTGATTGGGCAATTGAAAACCTGCTAAAAAATGCATTAGATGCTATGGAAGGAAAAGGAAAAATTACCATTCAATTAAAAACAGCACATGAACAGGTTTTGATTGACGTGAGTGATACCGGAAAAGGTATTAGCAGAAAAAATTTGCCTGCTGTTTTTAAGCCTGGATTTACTACCAAAAAAAGAGGATGGGGACTTGGTTTAACCCTAACCAAACGAATTATTGAACAATACCATCAGGGCAAAATTTTTGTTTTAAACAGTCAGCCGGGTAAAGGCACCACTTTTCGTATTGTTTTGCCCAAACACACCGGTACCTGTATCATCTGATGCTTATTTGGCTGAAAAGCTTTATAATTTATTATTTGTTTCTATTCTGAATATACCACAAGTACCGGTATAAATTTCAGAAATTGCAGGGGTTAATTTCTATTGAATTAAACCATTGGTGTGGTTGTAAAATAACGTTTTTCAATCCATAAATACAATCGGGAAATAATAAAACCATTGGCTACGGCTATGAATATGGGAACTACCACATCGCTGGGATAGTGTACACCTAAATATATCCGGCTGTACGATACCAATGCAGCCCATAAAAACAGGATGAGTGTAAGTTTGGGCATTTGTTTTTTTATTGAAAAGAAAAAATAAAAAGCCAGTGAAAATGTATTGGCTGCATGTGAGGAAACAAAACCATACATACCACCTCTGTAATTATTTACATAATGCAACAAATTTTCTAATCCCGGTTCATGGCTGGGCCTGAAACGGTGAAATATGGGTTTGAAAACAGAAGATGCCATTTGATCGCTGATAGTGAGCAATACTGCCACTAGTAATACAAAAGGTATGGCCTTTTTCTTCAATTTTGAAATGATGAGTAACAATAGCAATACATAAAATGGTAACCAGGAGTATTGCCCGCTACACCAGTACATAAACCCATCAAAAAAAGCATTATGGTGTCCATTTACAAATAACAATATTTTTCGGTCTAATTGTTCCAAATATTCTAACATAACTAATATTTAAATTGCGCTTTGTAACGAGGTACCGCATATTTTAAAACAAGCGGAGCAGCAGCACCAATTATAATGCCACCTAAAACATCGGTAGGATAATGTACACCCAGTGCCATTCTGGAATAACCCACCAACATTGCCCAAATTAAAACAGGAATGGTGTATTGCCATTTATGATACACCACAATAATACTGACACAAATTACAAAAGCATCGGTTGTATGGCCTGAGGGAAAAGATGGGCTTCCTCCGGCCGTTAACTTTTCAATAAAAGGATACACTTTAAAAGGCCTGGTTCGGTTAATGGAAAATTTTAAAATAGTGGAAACAATTTCAGCCAGCAACATTGCAAACAAAATAAACCACGCTCTGAATTGAATGAATTTATTTTTTTGCCAATAGCCAACAATCAGCATAATAACAGGAACTGCTATTGCAAATACATAAGCAGTGTTCGTAATAAAATGTATGATAGGATCAAGCCATACAATACGATGGTGGTTGAGCCAGTTTAATAATTCAATATCCATATAAAAAATTGCCGGATGTGTAAAGTTGCACCTTAATAAAAGCCGGAAAAATACTTATTTAATTTTCAATTCACTGCACAAATCCTGTTAAAAAACGATTGAATTGATTGCTTTTGAGGATTCAGTCAAGGTTATTTTAACACTATGGCAGAAAGTGCCGGTAAATGTACTTTTATACGATACCATTCTTCATCTATATACACTTTTTCGCCTACAATACTTGTATTTTGTATATCGCCGGTGCCATAAAATGCTTTATTATCACTATTAAAAATTTCTTTCCATGCTTGTTTGCCATATACATGTACTTCCCAGTTATGATGCACCACCGGCGTCATATTGAGTAGAATCAGCAAATCATCAGCAGCCTTTTTTCCTTTTCGTTTAAAAGCCATGATACATTCTGACCTGTGATTTAAATCAACCCACTCAAACCCTTCAGATGAAAATTGTAATTCATACAAGGCAGGTTCTGTTTTGTATAATTGATTGAGCTGCTGTACACATTTTTGCAAACCCAGATGAGGCGCATATTGTAACAATTCCCATTGCAATTCACTTTTATAGTTCCATTCATTGGTTACGCCAAATTCATTGCCCATAAATAATAATTTCGCACCGGGATGGGTAAACATGTATACATAGAGTACTCTTAGGTTGGCAAATTTTTGCCATTCATCGCCCGGCATTTTATAAATCATGGGGCTTTTGCCATGCACCACTTCATCGTGACTAAGAGGAAGCATAAAATTTTCGTCATAAAAATACATCATGCTGAATGTAAATTTATCCTGTAGTGCAGATCTAAAAATAGGATCAACTTTAAAATAGTCTAAAGTATCGTGCATCCATCCCATCATCCATTTCATTCCAAATCCCAAACCCCCTTCAAAGGTTGGTTTGCTGATTTTTGGCCAGTCTGTTGCCTCTTCGGCAATGGTTTGAATATCCGGAAAATCACGATACAATGTTTCATTTAAATCTTTTACAAAGGCAATGGCTTCTATATTACCATTTCCTCCAAATTCATTGGGTTCCCATTGACCTTCGTTTCTACTGTAATCCAATCGAAGAATGGAACTTACCGCATCAACACGTAAGCCATCTGCATGAAATGCATCACACCAAAATCTGGCATTACTAATCAAAAAACTTTTTACTTCACCACGTTTGTAATTAAAGATATAGGAGCTCCAATCGGGATGATAACCTTTGCGCATGTCTGCATACTCATAGGTATGTGTTCCATCAAACAAAAACAGACCATGTGCATCATAAGGAAAATGAGAAGGTACCCAATCTAAAAAAACACCAATACCTGCCTGATGCAATGCGTCAATTAAATGGGCAAACTCCTGCGGGTTGCCAAAGCGTGAAGTAGGTGCAAAATAACCGGTACCCTGATACCCCCAGCTTCCATCAAATGGATGTTCCATAACAGGCATAAACTCAACATGTGTAAACCCCATTTCTTTTAAATACGGCACCAAACGTTCTGCAATTTGATCATAAGAATTGTATATTTCTTCATTGTTTTTATCGGGACGCATCCAACTGGCCAAATGCATTTCATATACAGATATGGGTGCAGTTAAACTGTTTTTTTCTTTTCTGCTTTTCATCCATTCGGCATCCCCCCAGTTATAATCGGTTTGCCAGGCAATAGATGCTGTAAATGGCCTTTTTTCCCAATAATGCGCAAACGGATCTCCTTTATCTAATGCTAAACTCTGGTAACCAATGATGTGGTATTTATAGGCTTCGCCCGCTTCCACATGTGGTATAAACCCCTCCCAAATACCGGAATGATCTAACCGTACCATTAAAGGATGCGCTGTTTTATCCCACTGATTAAAATATCCAATTACACTAACATACGTTGCATTAGGTGCCCAAACAGCAAAATAAGTACCCTTTGTACCGGATACTTCAATTTGTTTATTGCCGAATAAATGATATAAACAATAATGTGTTCCCTGTTGAAAATTGACAATATCATCTTCTGTAAAAAGTGAATAATTCCACACTGAACGCTGTGTATCAACGAATTGAACCGTTTCATAGGGTGGCATTAATCCGGCTTTTAAAGCAACAACACCAACCAAATTTTGGTTATTGCCTCCATTTTTAATATTTTTTTTTGTAGAATTAGACATATTACTTATTTTGTCGAATATTAAAAATAACTAACCTTTGTTTAACCTGCGTATTCCGGACTACAATTTATGCTTTTAAAATGAATTGAAGTTATTAACATGAACAGTGCTTATGAGAAAATTTTTGCCAATATCCATTTTGCTATTTGTTTCATTGCATTCGGCTGCACAAACCATCCGTATTAAAGGAACTATTTCCGATACTACTGCACATATCACATTATCCAATGCAGTTGTTGCAGTTTTAAGAGCCAATGATTCTGTTTTACTGCATTTTACCCGTACACATAAAAATGGAAGCTTTGAAATGAATGCAATACCTGCCGTAAAAAGTATTGTAATGGTGTCGTATCCGAATTATGCTGATTTTATTGATACACTGTTTATAAAACCGGGACAAATCCTTATTGATTTAGGCAATATTTATTTAGAAACAAAAGCCCATTTACTGCAGGAAGTGATTGTGCAACAACGGGTTGCTGCCATAAAAATAAAAGGTGATACTACCGAATTTAAGGCGGATAGTTTTCATACCGGCCCCAACGCGAATGTACAAGATCTTTTAAAACGATTACCCGGCATTCAGGTAAATGCCAAGGGTGAAATAACGGCACAAGGTGAACGGGTTAGAAAAGTATTGGTGGATGGGGAAGAGTTTTTTAGTGATGACCCTGCAGTTGTAACACAAAATTTAAGAGCAGATTATGTAGACAAAGTGCAGGTTTACGATAAAAAAAGTGAACAAGCCGTTTTTTCGGGTATTGATGATGGAGAAAAAACCAAAACCATTAATTTAACTTTAAAAGAAGATAAAAAGAAAGGCTATTTTGGAAAAGTAGAAGCCGCAAGCGATGCCACGCAATATCATTATGAAAAAGCCATGGTGAACTCCTTTCAAAAGAAACGAAAATTTGCAGCTTATGTTACCAATGATAACACACGTTACGAATCATTAAACTGGAACGAAAAAAGTAATTATGGTAATGACTTAAACAGAACTACCGATGTGCAGGATGATGGCAGTATTTGGATTAGCCAAATGAGTGATGAGTTTAGCAACGGCTCCGGCTTGCCTAATTCAACCTCTGCAGGTGCTACTTATGGAAATAAATGGAATGAAGACAAACAAAACATTAATGGCACTTATCAGTTCAATCATTTAAATATCATTGGTCAAACCAATTCCATTACACAGTATATTTTACCTGATACTACTTTTATTAATAAAGTGCAACAAAATGCCGACAACACCCGGCAAAGGCATCGGATGAATGCTGTGTATGAATGGCAGATAGATTCAACCAGTTCATTAAAAGTTACATTAACGGGTTCGCAGATTAAAAAGAACGACAATAACCTGTACACCGGCCAGTCAATTAGCCAGGAAGGACAAATTATCAATCAAACCGATAGAACCACTACATTAGATGGTACTGAAAATAATTTTTTAAGTAATTTTTTCTGGCGAAAAAAATTTAAAAAAGCTGGACGTACCATCTCTTTTAATGGAAATCTCAATTTTTCAGGCAGAAATAATACCGGCTTTTTAATAGCACAAAACAGCTTTTATGACAAAACCGGTTTTTTATCAACGGCACAAAATATTGATCAGTATAAAACCAACAATGAAAATCTTTCCGGGGTAGATGGTAAATTGGTGTACACAGAACCATTATGGAAAAAAACATTTTTAGAACTCAATTATCGTTTTGGCTTTTCAGGTAATGATGCGCAAAGAAACACCTTTGCAAAAGATAGTATTAATGGGAAATATGATATTGGTGTTGATTCGCTGACCAATCATTTTAAATACAACATCAATAGCCAGTCTGGCGGCGCCACTTTCCGGTACAATGCAAAGAAATTTAATTTTTTTGCAGGTTCCGGTATAGGTATAACTACATTCAATTTAAATGATATATTGCAAAATACCCATCGTACTATTCAGTTCACCAATTTTTTGCCCACAGCGGCCATCAACTTTACTCCTAAAGCACAAAGAAAAATAAGTTTAACCTATACGGGTTCTATCCGAAACCCTACCCTGATTCAAATTCAGCCATTCGTTGACAATACCGATCCTTTAAATATTAATATTGGCAACCCCAATTTAAAACAGGAATTCAATCATCGCTTTCAATTATCAGTATCAGATTTTAAAGTTTTAAAAAGCAGAAATATTTACATTAGTGGAAATTTTAATTTAACAAACAATGCCATCAGCTCATCAAGTGTGGTAGATAGTTCAGGCCGAAGAGTGAATCAGGCGGTAAATGTAAACGGAAACTATAGTGGCAATATTTTTATGTTCTATAGTTTTGAAATAGTACCTACATGGATTGCCGGATTCAGCAGTACACCGGGCATAAATCGGTATATCAATTTTATTAACGGTGAAAAAAATATTAACGACAACCGAAATATAAATATTGGGGTTTATTTTGGCAGATGGAGCGCTAAGAAAGTAAATTTTTATGTAAATGCCGATTTTACCAGGAACTATTCCCGTTCATCCATCAGCCCTAACATTATTACCCGTTACTGGACATACACACCATACATTAACTTCACTGCCAAACTACCGGCTAAGTTATATTTTGAAGCAAACAGTAATATCACCATCTATCAAAAAACAAGTGTGTTTACCGGCAATGCAGATGTGTATCTGGTAAACGCATCCCTCAAAAAAACATTTACCAAAAATGATAACTGGGAGCTAAAATTTTCTGTGAATGATTTGCTGAATCAAAATAAAGGTATCAACAGAAATATCAGCAGTAACTTTATTGCGCAGACCACGCAACAAACTATTCAACGATATTTTTTGCTGAGTCTTGCTTATAATTTTAATAAAAATGGTAAACCCGCTCAGTAAAAAAATAGGTTGCATCAACTGTATTGAATCAACAATAAAAATAACCAGACGAAAATATTTATGAAAAACATCCTTTCTTTTTTTATACTCCTGCTATTGGCAATACAGGTATCTGCACAAGTCAATTTTATATATGCAGGAAAAGTATATTATGAAAAACGGGTAAACCAATACCAGCTATTAGATATGGATAATGATAATGAATGGGCACAGCTGATGAAAAAAAATATGCCTAAAATAGTGGTGAACGATTATGTACTAAACTTTAATAAAAATTATAGCCTATTCCAACTCATAAAAGAAAATGATGATACCAAATATATTTTTGGCATGAAGCCCTCTGAGAATGATAAGATATGGAAAGATTTATCCAAAAACAGAATAGATATGCAGCGCGATGTTTTTGAACAGACCTATTTTTTACAAGATACGCTACGACAATTAGAATGGCGTATTACCGGCGAAACCAGAGATATTGCCGGATTTGAATGTAAAAAAGCGGTTACTAAAATTTGCGATTCAGTATATGTTGTTGCATTTTATACCGATCAAATTCCGGTGAGCAGTGGCCCGGAAAGTTTTAGCGGATTACCAGGTTTAATTTTAGGCTTAGCCATACCACGATTGTATACTACCTGGTTTGCCACTAAATTAGAATTAACTGAACCTGCTGGCAGTATTGCTGAACCTAAATTAAAAGGTAAAATAACCAATTGGCTGAACCTGCAAAAGGATCTGAATAAAGGGATGAGTGACTGGGGAAAATCAGGCCCTAAATATGTTTGGAATGCATTATTATAAAATTGCCCGCAAGCAATTTTTGCTTCCGGGCAATGATTGGAAAAAAATCATGAATTATTTTTTCAATTCAATAACCATCAAAGTTTTTGGCATTACTTCAAAATTACTTTCAACAGTACTACCATTTGTTACATCAATCCCTTTTGTAAAACCCGCCGTGCGTTCCGCATAATTACTGAATTTTATTTTTTGAGATTTTTCATTGGTATTCATTACACACATAATGGTTTGGTTGGGTGTATATCTGAAGTACACATATAACCCATCTTTCGGCACATATTGCATTAACTTACCTGATGTTATTGCAGGTGATGTTTTCCTGAAATTTGCCAGCGTTCTGGTATATTGCTGTACCTCTAATTCCTCTTTTGAAAGTCCTTCTCCGGTAAATGCATTCTTCTTATCTCCTTTCCATCCACCCGGGAAATCTAAACGCACCCATCCATCCGGATTGGTAAATCCTTTCATGAGTACTTCAGTACCATAATACATTTCCGGTATTCCCCGGCAGGTTAACAACCAGGCAATACCCATTTTTTGTTTGGCAACATCTTCTTTCACTACTGAAAAAAAACGGGACAAATCATGATTGTCTAAAAAAATCACATTCCGCATGGGGTTTGTATATAAAAAATCTTTTGCCAGTGTGCTGTACAATCGGTTTACACCTTCCGTCCAGCCAAAAGGCTGATTCACTGCGGGTAAAATACCATCAAATAACATTTGAAAATCGGTTGCACCCTGTAAATTACTTTTAAAAGGTATTTGAATTTTATTATCAACAAAATAGGCCTGACTGGATACCCCATGCACCCATGTTTCGCCAAACATGGTAATTTTTGGAAATTCTTTTTCCAAAGCTGCATTACAACGGTTCATGAAATTTAAATCATTATAAATGTAAGTGTCAATCCGCCAGCCATCAACGCCAAATTTTTCAACACTCCAAATGGCATGTTGAATTAAGAAATTGGCTACATAAGGATTGTTTTGATTTAAATCGGGCATTTTTTCTGTAAACCATCCATCGCTGGTAATTTTTTTATCGATAGCAGCTGCATAAGGATCGTATAATGGTTGATCTTTATACGATGTTTGGGTAAATTTTGGCCATTGATGAAACCAGTCTTTAGTTGGTGGATCTAAGAAAAAGATGTTTTTACTGCCTACATGGTTGTACACTGCATCCTGAATTAATTTCATACCTCGTTTGTGTAGTTCATCACTCAGTTTAAGGTACATTTTTTCTCCACCTAATCTGGGTTCTATTTTATAATGATTGGTAAAAGCATAACCATGCTCGGTTCTGTTAGGTTCATCATTTTCAATAACCGGTGTAAGCCATAATGCAGTTACTCCTATATTTTTTAAATAATCCAAATGGTTGATGATTCCCTGAAAGTCGCCACCATGCCTTAAATAAATAGAATCGCGATTCAATGATTGGTCGCGCATGCCCGGAATTCGGTCATTGGTGGTATCGCCATTACTAAAACGGTCTGGTATAGCCAGATAAATAAAATCGGCGGCATTTACACCTTGCGCAAACTGTGTACCGTTACCCTTTCTTCTGGCATACAATGGCCATTGAAGCGTTTGTTTTGAATTGCCCGCCCAAAAAACGATAGGTACCATACCGGGTTTAGCTGCTTCGGTAATATTAATATCAACTGCTACATATGTTTTATTATCTAATGGATGTACTTTCAACAATTGTACACCCGGATAATTGATTTGAATTTGACCGGTTGCAATGGCATCGGGCGTAGCACTTTTAATGAGCAATTGAATTTGATGCTGCTGCATGCCTACCCACCAGTTGGATGGATAAACAGCTGCATCCTGTGCGCAGACTACTGAAGGAACAAATAGAACGAAGAGAACGAAATACCATAAATTGTTTTTGAGCATAACAGTATAATTTTAAAATCAATCAGGAATTTGTTGTTTTAATGACAGTTTTTGCGAAGATGCCGGCCAATATCATAGAAACACCTGCCAGTCCAATTACATGGATGGGTTTTTCTCCCAACGCTGTAAGTGCAATACCACCCAATAAGCCGGCAGCAATTTGCGGCACAGTAATGGTAACATTAAAAATTCCCATGTAAACACCGGTTTGTCTGGCAGGTAATGAAGCAGATAAAATTGCATAAGGCAAAGCCAAAATAGCAGCCCATGCAATGCCTACACCCAACATAGGCAGTAAAAGCCAATACTTATCGGTTATAAACATCATAGATATTAAACCAATTCCACCGGCCATTAATGAAAGCATGTAAGTATTTTTTCTGCCAAAGCGGTTCGCCAATGGAGTGAGTATCAGCGAGTATAAAGCAGCAAATACACTGTAGGCTGCAAAAATTACACCTGTCCAGTTTCCGGCTTCATTGTATTCCTTCGATTCCGGATTAGTGGTTTGCCAGATATGTTGTGCAATACCCTGTGTAGTGTACACCCACATTAAAAAAAGCGAAAACCAGGAAAAGAATTGCGTTACAGCCAATTGCAGCATGGTAGCCGGAATGTTTTTAATTAAGGTTAGAAAACTAACTTTTTCTTTATTTTCATTTTCATCAATATTGTTGTATTGGGCATATTCTGCAGGAGGATATTCTTTTGTACGAAGCGATGTCCATAAAACACTTAACAACAATGCACCGCCACCAAAATAAAACGACCAGATAACGGTAGGGGCCACTTTCTGTCCGGGGCCCGGCTCATTGGCAACGCCTAATGTAGTTAAAATAAAAGGAAGCAACGATCCAAGAACAGCACCTGCATTAATTAAAAAGCTTTGGATAGCATAACCCTCGTTACGTTGGCTTTCAGAAACCATATCACTCACCAATGCACGAAAAGGCTGCATGGTTACATTAAAAGAAGTATCCATTAACAATAGCATGGTAGCCCCAAAAAAGAGCGGCGGCAACAATTCGGCAAAATGCTCAGAATTGGGCATAAAAAACATCGCCATTGCCGAAACAATAGCCCCACCTAAAATAAATGGAATTCTTCGGCCCAAACGAGTCCAGGTTTTATCGCTGGATAAGCCCACTATCGGCTGTACAAAAAAACCGGCTAAAGGTGCGGCTAACCAAAACAAACTTAAATGGTGCGGATCGGCACCAATAGCAGAAAGTATGCGGCTGGTATTGGCATTTTGCAAAGAATATCCAATTTGTACACCTAAAAATCCGAAACTGATATTCCATATTTGCCAAAAACGCAATCGGGGTTTGCTTGAGGAGACAGAATTGGAAGTAGCAGGGGTCTGGGCACTTGGCATGACAATCGTTTAAATTAATATGTATTTTTTACACAAATATAAAAATAGCAAAAAAACATCTTGTTAAAAAGATGTTTTTCAAACATACAATTATATTACAAAACCATCGGGTAAAATGGCGCCTTTTTTTACAACCACAATACCATCTTTAATGGTATATAAAGGATGATCCGTATTATCTAAGTGGCTACCCCCATTTATGCGTACATCATTACCAATACGGCAGTTTTTATCAATAATGGCATTTTTAATATAGCATCTTTCTCCAATACCAATTTTCGGAATGCCTTTACTAACATTTTCTGCCATCACTTCTAAGGTTTCATAATAATCATTACCCATTATGTACGCATTTACAATAGTTGAACCATGCCCAATTCTAGCCCGAATACCTACCACACATTTTTCCATTCTACTGGCTAAAATGATGGAGCCATCTGAAATAATGGTTTTTTCTAAAGTGGTACCACTGATTTTTGCAGGTGGCAACATCCGGGCACGGGTATAAATAATTCTGCTATTGTCGAACAAATTAAACAATGGAATTTCTTCTGTAAGCGCCAAATTAGCTTCAAAAAAGGAATAAATATTTCCAATATCTGTCCAATATCCATCATACTGAAAACTCAAAACATTATATTTTGCAATAGATTGTGGCATAATTTCTTTTCCAAAATCAGTGGCTTCAGGATATACTTCTTTCAACAAATTGTATAACACCTGCTTATTAAAAATATAAATACCCATTGAGGCTAGATAAACACGCCCCTGTTGTTGCATCTCTGCCCCTGTATCACTAATCCATTCACCCAATAATGCCGGTTTCGGCTTTTCTATAAATGAAGTAATACAGTTTGTTTCATCGGTTTTCATGATTCCAAACTCTGATGCTTCTCGTGCAGGAACCGGAATGGTAGCAATAGTAATATCAGCTTCTTTGGCTTTATGCGCTGCAATCATGGCATCAAAATCCATTTGGTATAATTGATCACCACTTAAAATTAATATGTAATCAAATTCTAAATTATCAATATGGCGTAGCGATTGGCGTACCGCATCGGCTGTACCCTGAAACCATCCCGGATTATCGGGTGTTTGTTCTGCAGCCAGTATATCTACAAACCCTGTACTGAAAGCACTAAAATGGTAGGTGTTTTTGATATGTTTATTCAACGATGCTGAATTAAATTGTGTTAATACAAACATGCGGTTGATATTGGAATTAATACAATTACTAATAGGTATATCTACCAACCGATATTTTCCTGCAATAGGTACCGCAGGTTTTGAGCGGGATGCAGTGAGTGGATATAACCGGGTACCTGCACCGCCTCCTAAAATAACGGCTACTACAGACTGACTAAGCGTTGACATAAAATTCAATATTTAAGGTTAGATGAATGTATATAAAATTGAGTATTCTAAAACATTACAAAACAGATTGGTATACCATAATGTATTCATTCACAGTTTTATCCCAACTATGATCAATATTCATCATTGTTTTGCGCATAAGCGATAGTTGCACTTTATCCTGATACACGCCTACAGCACGGCTTATAGAATAATAAATATCGTGAATACTGGCATGATTAAAACGAATGCCAAATCCTTCCCAATCGCCCATATCAATTACCGTATCCTGCAAGCCACCCGTACTGCGCACCATGGGCACAGTACCATAACGCATGGCATACATTTGGTTTAAACCACAGGGTTCTACCCTACTGGGCATGAGTAAAAAATCGCCACCGGCATACATTTCATGCGATAAGGCTTCATTATAGCCAATTACTGCATGATAATATCCCGGATATAAATTATTCATCATACTCAACTGCCATTCAATGGCTGTATCGCCGGTACCAACAATTAAGAAAGCAACTGAATCTTTCATACCATGTAAAATAACCTTGATACTTTCAGGCAAAATATCGGCGGCTTTTTCTCCTACTAATCTTCCAATAAATATAACCAATGGAACTGCCTCATTTAAACCAAATTGCTTACAAAGTGCCTGTTTGTTTTTTTCTTTTCCTTTATCAACCGTTTTTACGTTATAATGATGTTTTAAATAGGTATCGGTATCGGGGTTCCAAACATCATTATCTATTCCATTTAAAATGCCAATACATTTCCCTTTTTCATATTCAAACAAGGCTTCCAAACCATTACTATTGTATTTTAATTCATTTAAATAGCTCCAGCTTACGGTGGTAACTTTCCATGCACATTTTATGCCACTTGCCAATGGGTTGATGGTATTATTCCAATCTAAATCACCCCATTTCCAACTATCATAAGCAGGTAACCAATGGCTTTTGTCCCACCCCATCCAACCCTGGTATTGTGCATTATGAATGGTAAGTATAGTAGGCACTGATTGGAGTTTTCGATAATCAAAACAATTTTTAATCATAAAAGGAATAAGCCCGGTATGGTGGTCGTGGCAATGGATAATATCGGGCCGGTGTTCCCAGGAACTCAACCAGTTTAAAATGGCAATTTGAAAGGCGAGATAACGGTAACTGTCATCATCATAACCATAAATTTTATCTCGATCTAATAAACCATTGATGTCAACTAAATATAAATCAAAACCTAATTTATGGGTAGCTTCCTTTATAATGGTGTAATTATAATAATGTCCGCCAATGGCTAAATATCCTTTTGCATCAACCTCCCAGCTGTTTTCATATAAGAATTTGGTACGGTGCATAGGCATTACCACTTTGGCATGATGCCCGGCTTTATTTTGGTATTTTGGCAATGCCCCAACCACATCGCCCAATCCACCAGCCTTTGCAACGGGATAGCATTCTGCACTTACATGAATTATTTCCATAGCAATCAATTAATTATCTGCTTGAAGTTAAGAATGAAATAGATACTAATGCATATTTTCAATTAATTTTTTAAGGATTACAAAATGTATCTTACTTTACAGCCATAATTAGCAACCCATTTTTTAAAAACTTATTTAACGATTGTTATGAACCAACCTGACGCTCCAAAAATTAAAACAAATGGAAGTGCCCTGGCCTCATTGGCATTGGTATTTTTTTTCTGGGGATTTATTGCTGCCTCTAACAGCATTTTTATTCCTTTTTGTAAAAGTCATTTTCATCTTTCGCAATTTGAATCACAGCTTATTGGTTCATCGTTTTATGGCGCTTATTTTATTGGCTCATTGTTGTTGTACCTTATCTCCAGCATGGTGGGGTACGATATCTTAAACAAGATTGGATATAAAAAAGGCATCATTTACGGACTACTCATTTCCGTTGTAGGCGCATTGGCCATTATACCTTCTGCCAATGCAAACTCATTTCCTGCAATATTGGTTTCTTTTTTTGTAGTGGCCTTAGGATTTTCATTGCAACAAACTGCAGCACAGCCTTTCGCCATTGCATTGGGTGACCCGGCCACAGGCTCGCACCGCTTAAATCTTACCGGTGGTGTCAACTCTTTTGGAACCACACTGGGCCCCATTATTGTCAGCTTTTTTCTGTTTGGCTCAGTTGGAACAGCCATTGAGAATGTAACTGTAACCAATATCAATAATTTATATTTAATAGTAGCCGGCGTATTTTTAGCAGTGGCACTATTTTTTGCACTTTCAAAAAAATTACCCGACGGCAAAAATGAAGCAAAGTTTGAAGCTTCAAAAAATGCATCTAAATCTTTAATGATTCTTACCGGATTAATTATTGCCATCATTATTGTAGGGCAGTTAACCAACATTGAAAAATTACCATTACTGATTGTAACCTTATTCGTTGTTTTCTTTACCTTATTTTATTCAAACAACAAAGCCATAAAAAATAATGAAGGATGGGGCGCCATGAAATATCCGCAATTGGTATATGGCATGATAGGAATTTTTATATATGTAGGAACAGAAGTTACTATTGATAATAATTTTGGTGCTTTATTAAAAACCCCGGGTTACTTAACACAAATTGGTTTAGATGAAAGTAAAATTTCAAAATTTGTTTCGTTATACTGGGGTAGTTTAATGATTGGAAGATGGACAGGTGCTATTGGGGTATTTAATTTATCGAACATGGGTAAAAAAATTGCCACAATTGTTGTACCCTTTATTGCATTTGGCGTTGTGTTGTTTGTAAACCATTTATATGGAAATGATATTATGGAATTATTACCCTATACTATTTGTATAGTTATTGCCATTGCCGCATTTTTTTACGGACAGGAAAAACCTGCAAAAACCTTATTAACACTGGCAGTATTAGGAACCATTTCTATGATTATTGGCACTACATTATCAGGCATTGTATCTGTGTATGCCATTATATTTGGCGGATTGTGTTGTTCGATTATGTGGCCTTGTATTTTTTCGCTGGGTGTTGCCGGATTGGGCAAATATACCAGCCAGGGTTCTGCCTTTTTAATTATGATGATTTTAGGGGGAGCGGTCATTCCTCCATTTCAAGGGGCATTGGGTGATGCCTTTGGTATGCATCCTTCCTATATTGTTGCCGCATGCTGTTTTGCTGCATTAGCATTTTTGGCTATTAAATTAAAATCTGTTTTAAAAGCACAGGGATTAGACTTTGATTCACAAGTGGCATCAGGTCATTAATCTATAATTATAATTTTTCAAAAGTATTATTCATGTCAACCTCAACTTCCACACTTGATTCATTGGCCATTGGTATAGATATTGGCGGTACCGGAACTAAATTTGGTATTGTTGACCGTTTGGGAAATGTTTTGTTTTCATCAGAAATCAGCACAAAGAAACACACTGAAATTGAAACTTTTATTGCAGACCTGCAACAAAATTTAGCTCCGCTTATTGAAAAAGCAGGAGGCATTGGCCGTATTAAAGGTATTGGTGTAGGTGCTCCTAATGGCAACTATTACACCGGCACAGTAGAATATGCGCCTAATTTACCCTGGAAAGGTATTTTGCCAATGGCAAAATTGGTTCAGGATGAATTTAAGTTGCCGGTAGTATTAACCAACGACGCCAATGCTGCTGCGTTAGGCGAAATGATGTATGGCGCTGCCAAAGGAATGAAAGATTTTATTATGATTACTTTGGGTACCGGTGTGGGCAGTGGTATTGTGGCCAATGGTAAACTCATTTATGGTCACGATGGTTTTGCAGGTGAATTAGGTCATACCACCATCATTCCCGATGGCAGATACCATCCGGGTACCGGCAAAAAGGGGTCTTTGGAAAGTTATGCATCAGCCACCGGCGTTACTACCACTGCACATGAATTGTTGGCCAATAGTAAAAGAGAAAGTGTTTTAAGAAAAATTCCGAAAGAAAAAATAGATTCTAAAAAAGTTTATGAAGCCGCTATTGCAGGTGATAGATTGGCTCAGGAAATTTTTGAATTTACCGGTAAAATTTTAGGAATGGCATTGGCAAATTTCATTATGTTCTCCAGCCCTGAAGCGATTATATTGTTCGGTGGACTTACCAAAGCCGGCGATTTAATTTTAAGCCCTACTAAAAAACATATGGAAGAAAACCTGATTCAGGTATTCCAAAACAAAGTAAAAATTTTGGTGAGTCACCTTAACGAATCAGATGCTGCCATTTTGGGTGCATCTGCCTTGGTTTGGGATATGTAATAGTAATGTTGTAAAAAGGCTTTTGTTTTAATTCAATGGGATATCATTAAACACAACGATATCCCATTGTTGTTTCAATACTACACTATTTTACCAGCGAAAAAACATACAATGTTTCTAATGCAATTTGACGGCAACGAGCATCATAAGCTGCATCTTGTTCAGGGGTACCATCATATAATTTAGGATCTTCATAGGTGGTAGCCACTCTACCGGTAGCTCCCGGTATAAACGGACAGTTGGTCTCTGCCTCACCACAAGTCATGATCGCTAGAAAGTTATCTTTTGGATTAGAAGGATGGTTATACACTTTAGAAAAACAGGTTGTACATGCTTCTTCACCATAACAAACTTTGTAAACCGGATTGTTTGGTTGACCATCTGAATGAATGATAAACCCCACTTTTTCTAACGCATGAATGGCATTGATATTAAAAGCAGTTGCCTCTGTTCCACCCGAAAAAGTATGGATATTGGGTATGCCATAATATTCAGCAGCTGTAGCTGCCCAAACCTGTCCAAAATGGCTTCGGCGTGAATTATGGGTACAGATATACACCAGATTTACCGATTTACCGGCAGCACGTTGCTGCAACATGTAATCGCAGATTTTTGAAAGCAATGGTTTTCTTTCTGCAGCAATAGAATGGAATTGTTGCGTTAATGTTTCGCAATAAGACTGAATAGCAGTATACATAAATAAAATTTACAAATTCAATTAGCAACAACCCGGCGCACAACAGCCGGCGGTTTGTTCCTGCTTCTGTGCAAATACAGTAATACTAAATATACCGGTAGTGCCATTTTTAAAGGTTGCTATTTCTTGCGGAGTTAAATAATTTAATAAAATATCATCGGGTATGATGATTGGTTTTTCTTTTTGAATGGTAATATTTTCAAATCCATTTACCCGTATCAATTCCAAATAAACATCTTTCTGAATAGCACCAGATACACAGCCTGCATACATTTCAGCATCCTTACGTAATGCTTCAGGCAGATTTCCTACCAATACCACATCAGAAATACTAAAATGGCCACCCGGTTTCAACACCCGGAAAATTTCTTTAAACACACCATCTTTATTGGGTACTAAATTCAATACACAATTGCTTACTACTACATCGGCAACATTGGCAGTAACGGGCATTTGTTCAATATCGCCCTGTCTGAATTCTACATTGTTGAAACCTAATTTTTCAGCATTGGCACGTGCTTTTTCAATCATAGCAGGTGTAAAATCAATCCCAATTACTTTTCCTGAAACACCAGTGGCTGCTCTTGCAACAAAACAATCATTACCAGCACCGCTTCCCAAATCAATAACAGTATTGCCGGGTTTAATTTGTGCAAATTGCGTAGGCAAGCCACATCCCAAACCTAAATCAGCATCAGAAGTATATCCTTCTAAAGTAGTATAATCATCACTCATTATGTTGTACACTTCAGTTGAACAGCCTCCGGCACCGCAACAGGAAGCGGCATTAGTAGCTTTATCCTGCAAAGCAATTTCACTGTATTTTTGCCTTACCAATTCTTTCAATTCATTATCAGTTTTCATATTATTTTAATTTTTATAATCAACAACATTGGTCTTTTAAATCGGATGCTGCAGCAAAAAATTTAGCAAATAAATCGCTATACTTTGCCCAAGTTTTTAAATCAATACAATAACATACATTCACGCCTTCCACAGTACCTTGAATAATACCCACATTTCTTAATTCTTTTAAATGCTGTGATGTAGTAGATTGCGCTAGACCGGTTTCTTCTACCAAATCGCCACAAACACAGGAATTCTTTTTTAATAAAGCCTGAATAATAGCAATACGTGCAGGATGGCTCAATGCTTTGGCTATTGCAGCAATTTCATTTTGCTGCTTAGTAAATAATTCTATTTTTGAAATGCCCATTGATAGTGTTTAAAATAATATCGCAATATTACGATTAAATAAAAGAATAAACAAATTATACATTTCAAAAAAATTAGAATGAAATTAGAAATAAGAAAAATGATTATTCCATTTTTTTCTGACACAATTGCATTGTATCTTTGCAGCATATTTACAAGGGTGATGGTGTCCACCGATTAACTGCCCGATAAAAGGGATGATGGCGCCTACAAATTAAGATTCGAAAATATTTTTAAAGATTCATTAATTTGTAGGAATGAAGCGAATAAAAAATTCTTTTGAGCACGTATTTATTGTCTCACACCTGATTCAATGGACACTGTTTGTAATCCCGGTTTCCCTCTCGGTAGGTACTTTGGTTGCATGGTTTTTATGGCTGTTGGATAAAGCCATTCATTTCCGCTACACACATCTCTGGCTCCTATGGTTATTACCTGTTGCAGGTGTTGCCATTCATTTTTTGTATCAATTTTCCGGTAAAAATGCAGAGGGCGGTAATAATTTAATTATGGATGAAATTCATGAACCCGGCGGTGGCGTACCGGCAAGAATGGCACCATTGGTTATTGTTGCCACCATCATCACACATCTTTTTGGCGGCTCAGCCGGTCGTGAAGGTACTGCCGTGCAGGTGGGTGGCAGTTTGGCAAATTTCTTTGCAAGGCAATTCAAATTAACGAGAGAAGATGTAAGAATGTTACTCACTTCCGGTGTTGCAGCCGGTTTTGGTGCCGTATTTGGCACACCCATTACAGGTGCAATTTTTGCATTAGAAGTATTAGCATTAGGCCGCATTAAACATGATGCACTACTGCCTTGCTTTATTGCCAGTTTTCTTGCCGATATTACCTGTGGCGCCTGGGGCATTCATCATACCCAATACCATATTCTGTTTGCTTCAATAGATAAAACTTACTTTAAATATGTTCACTTCGATTTATTGCTGCTATTCAAAGTAATTGGAGCTGGTATTTTATTTGGATTAGCCGGTTTTGCTTTTGCTGAAACAGCACATACAATTAAAAATTACAGCAATAAATGGATAAAACAAAAATGGATGATTCCGGTAGCAGGCGGCCTGATCATTATTACACTTAGCTATATTATTGGAACGCAGGATTATTTAAGTTTAGGAGTAACCAACCCCAACAAAAATGGGGTAAGCATCATCAGCAGTTTTCATGAAGGAGGTGCCACCTATTTTAGTTGGTTTTGGAAATTATTGTTTACTGCTATTACCTTAGGAATGGGTTTTAAAGGTGGTGAGGTAACTCCTCTGTTTTTTATAGGAGCTGCATTGGGTAATACACTGGGTGTTATTACAGGTGCCCCTATTGATTTAATGGCCGGATTGGGCTTTATTGCCGTATTTGCCGGAGCTACCAATACGCCAATTGCCTGTACATTTATGGGCATTGAATTATTTGGCGGCGAAAATGTAATATACTATGCCGTTGCCTGCTTTACTGCCTATTATTTCAGCGGCCATTCAGGCATTTACCATGCACAAAGAGTAGCAGTTTCTAAAGTAGGAAATTTACAACACTATACAGATAAAACCTTACACGATGTAAGAGATAAACGTATTAAAAAAAGAAAACAATGGTTAAAAAAAATCAAGAGCCACTCTCTTGGAAAATTAGAGATTTACATTGAGCCGGCCCACAAAGTAAGACATGGTGACAGAACCTTATTCAGAAAATTATTTCCAAAATCGGCCTACATGCATATTGTAGCTGAGGCAAAAAAAGATGGTATTATCAATGCATCGGCACATAGTACCCATACCAGCTTTAGCACAGATGGTAATATTATAACTTTTAGTGCTGAAGGCGATAATTCAAAACTGGCCATGTGTGTGGAATTAATTGACAAAAAAGAAAAATTAGAAAATTTTTTCCTGAAACACAAAGACCTGTTACAATCAAAAATTGTAATTTACAAAGAAGTTGAATTTTGGGACATTGATTAATCTGTTTCAATTTCATGATTATGAAGAACTTGCTGATTATAGCTTTAGGTGGTGCAGTGGGTAGTATTTTACGCTACCTGGGCCAGGTAATGGTGAACAAAATTGGCTCATTCAGTTTCCCAATGGGAACTTTTTTAGTGAACATTTTGGGATGTTTTATCATCGGCCTGCTTTATGGTATTGCTAATAAATACACTTGGCTAACTTTAGAATGGCGCCTGTTACTGATTACCGGTTTTTGCGGTGGCTTTACAACATTCTCAAGTTTTTCTTATGAAAGTATCAGCTTAATCAGACAGGGTAATTTATTTTACTTTTTTCTGTATGCATTATTAAGTTTAACAATCGGTATACTAGCCACATTTGGAGGAACTACTTTAATTCGGTAATTTTAAATACATGAAATATTTTTATTTATGGAATATAAAAGAATATTAATTGCCGTTGATGATAGTGCTTATGCCATAAAAGCAGCCAGAGCCGGTTTTACATTGGCACAGGCTTTAGAAGCTGTGGTAGGTGTTGTATACGTGATTAATAAATCGAAAGAAGTAGTGAGTGCCGATTTGGGCATTACCCCGGAACAAAGCAAAACTTTGCTGTTACAGCAAGCAGATAAAACCATTCAGCAATATATTGAATTGTATGATGGCAAAACAGAGGTTTTTCGTTTTACACCCGAAGGTATTCCGGAAAAAGAAATTTTAAACATTGCTTCGGAATGGGAGGCTGATTTAATTGTAATGGGTACCCATGCCCGCAGTGGATTAGACAGAATTTTAACAGGCTCTACGGCTGAATATATTATTCGGCATTCTACCATACCGGTATTGGTTACCCCACCTCGTATGACATAAATAAAGTCTATGAAACACACATTGCTAATTTTCAGGTGATGGCGTTCCACCCAATTTAACCGCCTTTTACAAAGGATGATGACGCCTGGCTTTCTTTTTGAACATCCCTCAAATATTGCAGGTATTATACACTTGGATATATTTTGATGGATGCTTAAAAAGTCATTTTATTTCATCCAATTAAAAAAAATGCAATTAAAAAGAGCCACAGTTTTTGTAATCCTTTTAGGATGCACCAGTCTTTTCTCTGACATGACTTATGAAGCCGCCAGAAGCATCAATGGACCCTATCTGGAAGTGTTGGGCGCTTCAGCAACAACAGTTGGCTGGATGGCAGGATTAGGAGAATTACTGGGTTATAGCTTAAGAGTGATTTCAGGTTATTTGAGTGATAAAACAAAAAATTACTGGACCATTACAGTAGTGGGCTATTTCATTAATTTATTGTCAGTTCCATTACTCGCTTTTGCAGGTTTTTGGCAACTCGCCATTATGCTAATGATATTAGAACGCGTTGGAAAAGCCATCAGAACACCTGCCAGAGATGCCATGCTTTCTTTCGGCGCACACCAGATGGGGCAAGGCTGGGGATTTGGCCTGCACGAAGCATTAGACCAAACCGGTGCTACCATTGGGCCATTATTGGTAAGTGCAGCATTGTTTATCAAAAACAATAATTATCAAAGTGCATATATCATTTTATTTATACCAGCCATTATTGCCATTGGTCTTATCATTTTTGCAAAAAGCATTTATCCGCATCCGGAAAATTTAGAGATTAAAACAAAATCGCTTGAAACCAAAGGATACCCTAAACTGTATTGGCAATATTTACTGACCATTGCCTTTATAGCACTCGGATATGCCGATTTTCCCCTCATTGCCTTTCACTTCAAAAGCGCCAATTTAATGCCGGATGACGTAATACCCTTGCTGTATGCATTGGCAATGGCCAGTGATGGAATTGCTGCTTTAATTTTAGGTAAAGTATTTGATAAAGTAGGCACAAAAGCACTCATCATTGCTTTACTCATTGCTATGTTTTTTGCCCCCATGGTGTTTCTGGGTGGAATAAAATGGGCCATTGCCGGCATGGTAATATGGGGTATTGGCATGGGGGCACAGGAATCGATCGTAAAAGCTACGGTTGCACATTTTATACCACCTGAAAAAAGAGGAACAGCCTTCGGGATATTTAATGCCGTATTTGGATTATTTTGGTTTGCCGGAAGTGCTTTTATGGGCTATTTATATGATGATTCTATCCCAATATTGGTAGCATTTTCCATAATCGCCCAACTCATTGCTGTAGTGCTGTTGTTAGCCATTTCAGGAAAAATTCAACATTATTTTATCACACAACAAACAAATGCAACACATGTATAAAATTCCGGAAAATCAACAACATGTATTCAATGCAGTAGCCTACATGATTGAAAAAAAATTATTAGACATGCAGCTACAACTGCTTGCACACCGACATCCATTGAAGCAGGTGTCTATTCAATATGTATATTTTGCGGATGCACAATTGCTATCACAAATACATGAAAAATTAAACGCATTATATCAATTGCTTTCAGAATTTTGTATGGCCTATCAAATACCCACCCAACCAATAAATTTTAAAAAAGAATTAAATGTAAAAGCTAATTTTTTGTGGGAAGATATTACCGGTGCGAGAGCCGGTTCGATGAAAGGATATGGCATTACTGACCCTGAATTGATGGACGATTACCAACAAAAAATTAATGCATTTACGGATGGTATCAATGAAATGATACACATTTTAAACTGAGCAATTCATTTTATTTATTCAAACACATAAATACAACAATATGAAAATTTCAGAAATTTATGCAAGAGAGGTTTTAGATTCAAGAGGTAATCCAACCGTAGAAGCAGAGGTTACCATTGAAGCCCCATTGAAAGGCAGTAAAAAAATGGTACGTAACATTAAAGGCCGCTCCATTGTTCCATCCGGTGCCAGCACGGGAGAACTGGAAGCTGTAGAGTTACGCGATAATGACCCTAAAAGATACGGCGGCAAAGGCGTTACCCTGGCTGTTAACAATGTAAACAAAACCATTGCCAAACAATTTACAGGTAAAATATTTGAATCGCAGCAGGCCATTGATAATGCCCTGATTACATTAGACGGCACTCCCAACAAAGCCAAATTAGGCGCCAATACAATTTTAGCTGTATCAATGGCTTATGCCCGGGCAATGGCAGCTACATTAAACATGCCTTTATATCGGTATTTTAATACCTCCGGAAAATTTACCATGCCCGTTCCTTGCATGAATGTAATCAATGGCGGAAAACACGCAGACAATAATGTAGATTTTCAGGAATTCATGATTGCACCCCACAATGCACCTTCTTTTAAAGAAAGTATCAGGATGGGTGAAGAAACATTTCATGCACTTAAATCCATCCTCAATAAAAAAGGGTATTTCACCGGTGTGGGTGACGAAGGTGGCTTTGCGCCTAACTTAAAATCGAATGAAGAGGCGGTTGAAGTAATATTAGAAGCTATCCAAAAAGCAGGATATACACCCGGAAAAGATATTTCGCTTTGTATTGACCCTGCTACCAGCGAAATGTGGGAAGATGGACACTATGTGTTTTTTAAATCTACCAAAGAAAAAATGAGCTCAGAGGGACTTTTAAATATTTGGGATAGCTGGATAAAACAATACCCTATTATTTTATTGGAAGATGGTATGGCTGAAAATGATTGGGGGGGCTGGAAATTATTAACCAACCAATTAAAAAACAAAGTTGAATTAACCGGTGATGATATATTCTGCACCAACCCATCCATTTTACAAAGAGGCATTGATGAAGGTATTGCCAATTCTGTTTTAATTAAACTAAACCAAATAGGAACCGTAACAGAAACCATTGATACCATCCAAATGGCTTACAAAAACAATTATAACTGCTTTATCTCACACCGCAGCGGCGAAACGGAAGATACCACCATTGCAGACTTAACAGTAGCTACCAATGCAGGTCATTTAAAAACAGGCAGTGGTTGCAGAGGTGAACGTATTGCCAAATTCAATCAATTGCTCCGTATTGAGGATGAATTAGGCAAAGCAGCAAAATTTGCAGGCATTAAAGCATTTAAAAACCAATAATATGAGTGATACAATTATTCTACAAGTACAACACCCCTGGCATATTTCAATTGGCAATAATGTTCCCAATGTAGTAACAACTATAATTGAAATACCCAAGGGCAGCAGAATGAAGTATGAATTAGATAAAGCTTCGGGTTTACTGCGATTAGACAGAGTACTATATTCTTCCATGTATTATCCCATGAATTATGGTTTAGTACCACAAACCTATTTTGATGATGGCGATCCACTCGATATTTTAGTGATGTGTTCCTTCGATATACAGCCGCTTTGTGTAGTAGATGCACGCATTATTGGCATCATGCACATGGAAGATGAAAATGGTATTGATGATAAAATAATTGCAGTGGCTCACCACGATCCGGCTTATCTGCACATTCAAGACTTATCAGATATACCTGATCACCACATGGTAGAATTAAAAAACTTTTTTGAAGGATACAAAGCTTTGGAAAACAAAGTGGTTACCGTTGGTGATATGTATGGAAAAAAAGCAGCACAGGAATGTGCAGTTAGAAGTCATCAGTTGTATAAAGAAAAATTTGGTATTCAATAATGGTGAGAATCGGCTGAAACAATGATAAATTACCTGAATTAACCCATTGCAATGTCTGAGTCTAATTCAGGTAACTTAATTATCTATTTAAAAAATTTATGATGAAAATTGCTGTATTTAGTGATGTGCATGCGAACCTGCCAGCTTTAAAAGCAGTATATGCGCATATTGAAAAACAGCAACCGGATGCAATTTATTGTTTAGGCGATTGGGTAAACCAAAACATTTGGAATAATGAAGTTATTGATTTTATGCAGCAACATCATATTCCTAGTGTATTGGGCAATCATGATGAAGGTATTGGCAACAATAAAGCAAAATACCCATTTTCGTATGGCAGCAGAGAAGAAATTGATTGGGGATTGGATGCCATTCAATATTCATTACAACAAATAACAGAAGATCGTAAAGCTATTTTGCGTGCATTACCTTTAAAGCTAAAAGTAAAATTATTAACAGGACAACAGCAACGAACTTTATTGTTTGCACATGGCACCCCCAAAAGTAATACAGAACGCATTTATCGTTTCTACAAACAAGCAGAACTATCTAAAATATTAGATGATGAAGCGGTAGATGTTTTGATGATTGGGAACACACATACATCATTTCACAAACAAATAGAAAGAATCATCAATGGCAAAAAAACCTACCAGCACATTATTAATCCCGGTTCAGTTGGCAGCCCTAAAGATGGGAGCTGGCATGCCTGTTATGCCATAGTTGAAATTGATACCAAAAAAGATATTAAATATAACCCTGAAGCATTACAAGTAAATTTTTACAGGTTAGATTATGATATTGATACCGTAATTAAAGGAATAAAAAACAGCCCCTTACATATTTACTATGCGGTAAGATTACTCAAATACTAATAACATGAGTGGCCGAACAAAATCAAAAATAGATAATTATGAAAATAGCATTGATTAGCGATATACATGGCAATTTACCGGCTTTAAAAGCTGTACTCAACGATATTAAAAAACAACAACCGGATGCTATTTTCTGCCTGGGCGATTTGGTAAATTTTGCAGGATGGGATAATGAAGTGATTGACCTGATTAGAAAAAATAATATCCCTTGTTTACAAGGCAACCATGATGAAGGCATTGGTTATTTAAAAAAAATATTTCCTTATTCTTTTGCCAACGAAGCCCAACAACAATTTGGAATCGATTCCATCCGTTGGGTGAATGAACATATAACCAATAGCAACAGGGCTTATTTACAAAATTTACCTTTCCTTTTTAAAATAGAAATCAAGGGGCTGTATCATACCATTACCATTGCAATGGTGCATGGCAGCACTACTTCAAATTTAGAATATGTACAAGAAAGTACAGATGATGCCTATTTATTAGAAATGATGGAAAGTATTGAAGCGGATATTTTGTGCATGGGACATACGCACAAACCCTGGCACAGGCCTATATTTTGTGAAGCAGAAAATAAAAAAATATACCGACATGCCGTCAATGTAGGCTCCGTTGGCAAACCCAAACAAGAGAATAATAGAGCTTGTTATACCCTGTTAAACATAAAGAATGATGCAGCATTGTCTGAACCAGCTGCAGTTCATGTACAGTTTGAATTTGTACATTACCCTGTAAAAACAGTTATCAAAAAAATTGCTTCGCTCGGTTTATCAGATGCATATAATAATTTTCTATTAAACGGATAACCCTTATGTCAACCGGTGCCCAAAATATTCAATTATTACATCAAACTGCCATTCAATTAGAGCAGCAAAACCTGGCTGATGAAATTATGCAATTACAGCATAAATTGAGTAGCGCAGAAATAAATGTTGTGATTACCGGCTTTTTTAAAAGAGGTAAATCTTCACTCATTAATGCGCTTATTGGCCAAAATATAATGCCCACCGGTGTAGTTCCGGTTACAGCCATTATTACATTATTAAAGTATGCTGCTTTTCCCGGAATTGAAATTGTGTACAAAAATAACCAAACAGAAAAAAATGACCTTCACTGTTTACAGCAATATGTGAGTGAAGAAGAAAATCCGGAGAATATAAAAAATGTATCGCATGTTATTGTGTACCATCCTGCATCCATACTTCAGCAAATTACCATAGTCGATACGCCGGGTGTAGGCTCATCACTGGAACACAATACCGATACCACCCTGCAATTTTTAACAAAAATTGATGTAGCCATATTTGTACTAAGCGCCGATATGCCCATCTCAAAATCAGATATTGAATTTTTAGCACAACTGAAATTGCAGGTAAATGATATTGTTTTTGTTGAAAACAAAAAAGATTTGCTCAATATATCCGATTTAGAAAAAGTGCTGGCGCATAATAAAAAAATTATTGCGGAACATTGCAACATACCCATAGCAGAAATAGACATTATACCGGTTTCGGCCAATACTCATTTAGCCGGAAATATGGCTACTTCCGGAATAGATAATCTACTTCAGTTACTGGAAAAGAATATTGCACAAAACAAACCAACCATTGTTCAACAAAGTACAAAAAGGCAATTGGCATTGATTGAACAAAGCATTCGTTTATTCATTCAATTAAGACTTGATAATTTGCAAATGCCTGTTCAGGAATTGAACCAGCGAATCAGCAATTTTCAGGCCACCAAATCTGTTTTATTGAATGAAATAGAAGGCTTTCATGCCATATTGCAACACTATATTCAAAAACTCAATGAAACAGTTGATACCCAATGTAATGACGCAGCTAAAGCAATTGAAACAGAAATCATAGCCTGTATTGAAAGTTATTTACATCCCTCTTTTCAATTATTAGAGAAGCCGGAACAGCATAAATTAATTAAAGCGCTCAATCAAATAATACGAGCAGGGTTTGAACAGTTGAAAACGCAATTGGAACAAAGCAGCAAAACCCAATTCAAACAAATACTTGAACAATATTTATTTAACGCAAAAAACATTTTACACAACATTGCCATTCATTTCTCCGATTATCTGAATACTGGTATTGAAACAATTGTTGAAAAATTTGACTGGAACGCATACACTGCTTCTTATATTACTTTAAATGGGCTTGATAAAGAAGCCATCATTACTAAAAGCAATCCACCTTTTTACCTCACCAAAAAAAGCAAAGAAAAGCACATTGTGCAATCTGTTTTGCAGCAATACCATGAAATTATTGTTCAAAATACTGCCTCTATTATTTACGAGACGCAATATAAAATACAGGAATCGTTTCGAAAGTTCAATGCAGATTTTAAAATAAGGGTGCAACAATTACTGCAAACATTGGAACAGGAAATGAGAATAACCATAGAAAAAACAAAAGCATTAAATTTCAATACCCACGAATCTATTTTCGCTTTAGAAAATATGAAAAGCAGGTTAAACGATTTTTCCAAAACCGGTTAATATGGATTCGCAAACTTTGTTAGATTTAGAAATACTGGAATCAACAGATGGAAAAAAAAATCATTTATTCCATTTGCTGAACCATACCATTACACAAGGTGGCGAAGATATTTTAAAACAAAAATTGGTGCAACCATTTTTATCTGTACAAGCTATACATAAAACACAAGCAGCAATTCAACACTGCATGCCATTTGTGCTCCAATGGAAACAAATCATATCAGAACGAATTATAGTTATGGCTGAATTATATCTGCAATCAAACATCCAAATAACTATTTTAGAAGAAAGTTTTATTGATAAGTGCAGCGCAAAGTTGTTTCAATGGCAGCATCCCGATTATTTTCATTACCTGCATACCAACATTGTATCGCTACAAAACTTATTTTTCAGTTTAGATGATTTTCTTTCCAAAAGTTCACTTTCAAACCATTTATCTGCCAGCACTATACAACATAAAATAAAAACTATTTTAGAAAAAATTATAAAACCGCATTCTGCCAACATAGCAAAACGTAGTGCATTTACCACCCTTTATATAGATAAATTGTTAAGAAGTACTGAAGCCGATTCTATTAAAAATATTTTAGAATGGATATATGAAACTGATGCCATCATGTCTATGGCTACAGCCTGTAGCATTTATCAATTACAATTTCCTGAAATAAGTGAAGAAAGTGGCATTGAAATAAGTAAACTACAACATTTACTTGTACAAAACCCTATTGTAAATAATGTTTCATTAACAAATCAAAATGTAATGTTTATAACCGGACCAAATATGGCCGGAAAAACCACTTATTTAAAAGCAATTGCCCATGCCATAATATTAACGCATATAGGTATGGGTATTCCTGCAAGTGCGGCGAAAATAGGAATAGTGAATGATTTATTTTCATTTATAGGTATTACTGACAGCATTTCAAAAGGAGAAAGTTATTTTCAGGCAGAAATTAACCGAATTCAATTTTTGGCAAATTCATTACAAAAGAACTATCAAATGGCAGTAATTATTGATGAACCATTTAAGGGTACAAATATTAAAGATGCTTTAGACTGTAGCATTTTATTTACACAATTAGCATTAAAATGGGCAAAAAGTTTTTTTATTATCGCCACGCATTTAACAGAGGTATATGATAGTTTACATACGAATAATAAAATTGTATTTTATTATTTTGAAACCAGGCAAGAAGGTGATAAATTAATTTTTGATTACAAATGCAAACCCGGCTTATCAAACCAACGATTAGGTCTGGCCATATTTAAAAAAACAGGATTACCTGAACTAATGCAACCTAAAAAACAGGATTGAATAAAATAGGCAAATGAGCCTTACATACATGCAAAAAATACTACCTTTAAAACGAACTTTTGCTATACCATTAAAATAAAATTATGAAACCAACTGTTTATGCTGCCGGTGGAATTGTTTGGAATGAAAACGATGAATTACTCATGTTACTCAGATATGGAAAATGGGATTTACCCAAAGGTCATTTACTAATGAATGAGAGCTACGAACAATGTGCTTTGCGGGAAGTAAAAGAGGAAACCGGATTAAAAACGCTTGAAATTACCGGTAGTGCAGGTATAACACATTATGAATATTTTGACAATACTTTACACCAGAAAGCCATCAAAGAAATTCATTGGTTTGAAATGAAAACAATCACCCATTTAGATGTGATGCCCGAATTAAAAGAGCAAATAGAATGGATACATTGGATTCAAAAGGATGAGATTCAAAAATATTTATACAACTCGTACGATAATGTGCGTAACATATTGGGAAAATATGTTACTAAAATATAAATAATATTTTATTTGCATGTAATACAATAAGGTATATCCGGCACTACTTTTCATCGGTTTATATAAGCATTTAACCAAGGGTTTTAAAACTATTGCACTGTGGTGCATTTGGGCAAGTTTGTTTAATTTTGTAAGAATAAAAAAAATCTATGCAAGATTGTCCCTTTTGCAACAAACAAAAAAATGATTTCTATTTAGAAACAAAAAATTTTGCAGTAATATACAATATATCTCCAATACTTCCCGGGCATTCATTGGTAATTCCGAAACAACACAAGGAAAGTTTGTTTGAATTAACAGATGATGAATTAGCAAAATTTATGCAATTGGGAAGAACCACTGCAGCCTTATTGTGCAAGGTATTTAACACGAACGCTTTTAATTGGGCTATTCAGGAAAGGGAAGTTGCCGGACAATCGGTTGCACATTTACATATGCATGTAGTACCCAGAAGATTGGGTGATATGGTAAATCCCGGCGACTGGTACCAACGTTTAGAAAAAATTGAATCGGGCGATATTGATACGTATGAACGTTTTAGATTATCGGAAGAAGTATTACACACACTTACCCAGAAAATGAAACAGAAAGCCATTGCATTTGGATTAAGAAAATGAAAAACGTTTCAATTATTTTAAACTAATGTTCAACTATTGACGTAGAAAAGTTGCCACTACAATCTGGCGTACAAGTGTGCGACGCAACAGTTGTTGCCATACCAACAAAAAGCCGGTAACAAAATTATTTTTGTGCATCAGGCAAGGCAAATGCCACATAACTATCGCCGGAAGGTTTTTTTAATTTTCCTCCACCACAGGCAATAACTACATATTGTTTGCCATTAACTGCATAAACGGCAGGTGTTGCAAAGCCGCATGCAGGTAAATCAGCCTCCCACAATAACTTGCCATTCGTTTTATTGAATGCACGAATTTTAGCATCGCTGGTGGCAGCAATAAACAGCAAGCCGCCGGCCGTTACCACAGGGCCACCATAGTTTTCTGTACCGGTATGAATACCTTTTGCTTTCCATTCAGGATAATCGCCTATAGTGTCTTTCCATACCAACTGTCCAGTGTTTAAATTGATGGCTGTTAAAGTACCCCAGGGGGGTGCCACTGCCGGATACCCTTCACGCGATAAGAATTTATTGTAGCCCGTTGAGGTATAGGGCATATTATCCCATTTAGTGGTTGTTTTAGCAGGTGCAATAAATTTTTGATGTTGTTGTGAAGATATTGCAAGCACATAGGTAGCCAATGCATTTTTTTCTTCCGGCGTTAATTGTTGAAAAGAAGGCATCATTCTTCTGCCCGAAGTTAACAATGCCTCAAATTGATTTTTATTGTACTTTTTATTTATTTGAAAAAGCCAAGGATAATTACCACTGCCTTGCATTAACGTACCATGACAAGCCATACAATGTGTACGGTACAAACGAATACCCGCCTGAAGATTGGTTTCACCGGCAGGTGGTACCTTATTTTTTGCATCCACCATGGTTAAAACCCATGGCATTTCGCTGGCATTTACATACAATATACCCGTTGTTGGATCTGCTGCAGGCCCACCCCACTCTGCTCCGCCATCAAAGCCGGGAAAAATAATCGTACCTTCTTTTGAAGGAGGAATAAACAGCCTGCCTGTTTTATAACTGGATAGCCTTTGTTGCAGTTCATGAAAAGAGGAATCGGGAACTAAATGATTCAAATCTTTTTCAGTAAGCGATTGCCTTGCAAAAGGAGCGGGTAAAACAGGATAAGGTTGTGTAGGTGCAGGTTGTTCACCAGTTAATTCGCTGAAAGTGGGTACGGGCCGTTCCACAATAGGAAATACCGGCTTACCATTTATTCTGTTGAATAAAAATATAAAACCGGTTTTAGTGGGTTGTGCTACTGTTTCAATTTTTTTACCGTTTATTGTAAGGGTAAGCAAAGCCGGTGCAGTTGGTAAGTCACGATCCCACAAATCGTGGTGTACGGTTTGATAATGCCAGATTTCTTTACCATTGTTGGCATTTAAAGCAATAAGTGTATTGGCAAAAAGATTATTCCCAAGGCGTAAACCGCCATAAAAATCATACACAGCAGATCCTGTGGGTACATACACAATACCTTTGTTTTCATCCATACTAAAACCCGCCCAGGCATTCGCACCACCTACCTGACGGTAAGCAGAGGTATCATCCCAGGAATGAAAACCAGGTTCGCCGGGTTGCGGAATGGTGTGAAATATCCAGCGCAATTTGCCGTTATGTACATCGTAAGCACGCACATCACCTGGTGCTGCAGGCATTTCTTCAGCAACACGGGTACCAATAATAATCATGTCTTTGTAAATGATACCCGGAGTAGTGGAAGCCACATATAACTGTTGTGCCCTTGTCCCCAAATTTTGATGCAAGTCAATGCTACCCCCATTGCCAAATGACAGGATTGGCTTTCCATTGGATGCATTGATACAATACAATTTAGCACCGGCAGCATAAAATATACGACGATCGTTTGCTCCATTTGCGTAATAGGTAACACCTCTGCATACATTCATCATAAAATAGCCGGAAGTTTTGTCGTTTCCTGCCGTATCTGATAATGGATTAAAGCTCCATTGGTGTTGACCATTGGCTGCATCTAATGCAAATAATTTTAATTGTGGAGAAACACCGTATAAAATGCCATCTACTATAATGGGATTGACCTGTATTTGGGTAGATTCACCGGCATCGCCACAATGATACTCCCAAACGGATTTTAACAAAGCAACATTATTAGTATCGATTTGCGTGAGCGATGAATAATGATTGTTTTCTTTATTGCCGCCGTATACCTGCCAGGAGGCATATTGTTGCGACTGTTTAGAGTGGCAAGCCATCAACATACCCAATATCAATGCTATGCAGCCAATATGGATAGATTGTTTGGAAAATAAAAGTGTTTTCATATGCATATTTTGAGCCAACAATTCTTAAAACAAGAACAATAGCATCGTTGAAAATAAACAATCTTTCTGACTTTTGAATGAATTGGAACGAGAGAAGTTTATGGATTGCAAATCAATTTAGCGGCCGTTGGTTCCAATTTTTTTATGTGCAGAATGATAGAAGATTTTTTGGCAAAGTAAAATTGACCAAAAACCTTAACAAAGCATACAGTGTCTTGTCCGACAAAATTATAATCAAAATTCATTAGTGTCCGGTAAAAATATTTATTAGTTTGAGAATCTTAGTATAAATATGTTTCATGGGAAATTAAGTGAATCAGGGCAAATATGTTTTTTCTCAAATTGTCACATTTCTTCCTGCTCGAATTTTTGATCGTTGTGTTAATTCTTTCCAAGGAGATAAATGGGTCAAGCATTTTACCGTTGGAACCAGTTAATGTGCATGATTTTTGGACAATTAAGTAATCGTGATAGCCTGCGTGATTTACTTGTTTGATTAACTGCACATAAAACAAAGCACTATCATTTAGGATTGGGCAGAAGTATTTCCAGATCAAATCTATCCGAAGTAAACGAAAAACGAAATTAGCAAATTTTTGAAATGATTGCAGAAGCTCAGAAAATATGTATCTCTTATACTGATTTTAATTTGTTAATTAAGGGTAATGTTTACGTTTTTGATTCTACTATTGATCTTTGTCTAAATGTTTTTTGTTAGGCAACTTTTAGAAGAGCAAAAGGTGCAGTTAAATTGCACACATTACTTGATATAAAAACTGCTATTCCTATCTTCATGCATATCACGCCAGCAAGTGTTCGTGATGTAAATGGATTAGATTTTCTCACCTTTGAAACAGGCAGGTATTATACCCTGGACCGTGGTTACATTGGTTTTAATCGCTTATCGGCTATTGATAAGCATGATGCATTTTTTGTAATCCGTGCAAAAGTTAATCTTAAATTTACAAGAGTCTCTTCTGAGAAACATGATAAAGCAAATGGGGTGCTCTGTGATCAACGAATGCTTCTGCAAATGCGGTTAAAACTCAAATCTATATCTCTATATCGCCATCATTACTTATACAATTGTAGCTATCATCAAAGCAACTTGAACATCAATTAGAAATGCTGGAAGAACGTTTGGTAATCAATGAAATTTCAAAAGAGCAATACCAAAAATTCTCAAAAAAATACATTGATGCTATTAGAGAACTTAGCGAAGAATTAGAACAAAAACAAAACATGAGTTCGAACCTTGAAAAAGCTATTGATAAAGGATTGAAAATTGCTAAAAACATAAGCCAGATGTGGATTACAGCAAAATATTTGGAAAAGAAAAAGTTGCAATATCTCATATTCCCTGATGGAATGGTGTACGATAAAAAAAATAACACAGTTTGAACCTCCATAATAAATACCCTATTCTCCGCCATTGCTCAACACCATTGTATTACAGCCAAAAAAAGAGACAACCTTTTGCAAGATTGCCTTTTAGGTAATAAAGTCGGGTGGACTGGATTCGAACCAGCGACCCCTTGCACCCCATGCAAGTGCGCTACCGGGCTGCGCCACCACCCGAACTAATTGGGTTTCTTCCCCGAGGGGCGGCAAATATAAGAACAAAAGAATTTTTCAGGCTATATTGCACAAAATTTTATCAGCAATCCATGAAAATTCTTTTAAAACAGGTTGCCATCGCAGATAATAATAGCTCTTATAATGGTACCATTCAGGATATTTTTATTGAAAATGGAAAAATTATTGCCATTGAACCCAACCTGCATCAGGATGCAGATCAGGTCATTGCATTGCCCAATTGTTCGGTATCGCAGGGCTGGATAGACCCGTTTGTTCATTTTTGCGACCCAGGCTTAGAACATCGCGAAACCATCCATTCCGGTGCAGCAGCAGCAGCAGCAGGCGGATTTACAAGGGTTGCTACCCTACCCAATACCATTCCCTGCATTCAAAATAAAACACAGGTTGATTATTTAATTCAGGCATCGCATTCAACCAAAATATCTATACACCCCTTGGGAGCGGTTAGCAAAAATCTGGAAGGAAAAGAATTGGCTGAAATGTACGATATGCAACAAGCCGGGGCTTTGGCTTTTTCAGATGGCTTGTTGCCCATACAATCTTCAGGCCTCATGGTAAAAGCGCTGCAATACATTAAAGCTTTTAATGGTATTATTATTCAGATACCTGAAGATGTAGCCATAGCACCACACGGATTGATGCATGAAGGTGTTGTTTCTACCTGCTTAGGACTTCCAGGCAAACCGGCTATAGCAGAAACCCTGATAATTGCCAGAGATATTGATCTGGTGCAATATACCGGCTCTGCCATTCATTTTACGGGTATTAGTACTAAAGCCTCAATAAATTTAATTGCCGCTGCAAAACAAAAAGGATTAAATGTTACCTGTTCCGTAACACCTCATCATTTATTTTTTTGTGATGAAGACTTAAAAGATTATGATACCCATTTAAAAGTAAATCCCCCATTGCGCACAAAAACCGATATGCTGGCTTTACGCGAAGGCTTATTGAAGGGAACAATTGATTGTATCAGCACGCATCATTTACCATTGGAAACCGACAGAAAAGTTTGTGAGTTTGAATATGCCAAACCGGGAATCATAGGGTTACAAACAGCCTATACCATTATAAACAGTTTATTCCCTAATACCAATGCGGATTTGCTAGCAGATTGGCTAGGTAATCGTGCACGCAGTATTTTTAATTTACCCGATGCAGCTATCATGCCGGGCAATGTTGCAGAACTTACTTTATTCAATACAAATGATGGAAGTGTATTCACTACACAGCACAATCAAAGTAAATCGGCCAATAGCCCCTTTTTCAATATACCGCTTACAGGAAAAGTTTATGGCATTATTCACAAAAATCAAATTCACTTGAATTAATCAGTTGAAGTATGGAGGTTTCGTGTACATCACATATTAAAAAGGGCATTATCATCGCTGGGCTTATCATGCTGCTCAATGCCATTGGCCAGATAACAGAACTTATTTATCTGCCCTGGTATGGCTTTATTATTTTATCGGTATTTATTGTTGCAGCCTTCATCAGTACCTGGTTATTTAACCATCAAACAAAAGGGGTAAAAGGTTTTTCATTGATTTTAAGCCACGGCTTTAAAACAGTGGCCGTTGCTACTGCATTATTTTTTGTGTATAATTTTATAGCTATGCATTATTTGTTTCCGAATTATGTAAACCACCAAATTAGTTTATTACAAGAGGAAGTAAAAAAACATGGAGAGGCCATTACTAATTTACCGGCCAATATAAATCGTGCTAAACAAATTTGGATGAATACGCAATTGACAGGGGTATTAATTTTATTTTTATTAGCCGGAGGTGCGGGTGCATTATTGGCAGCTGTGGCAGTACCTAAAAAATATCAAACAACCACTACTCAATAAAAATAGAATGGATATATCAATTGTAATACCATTACTGAATGAAGCAGAATCACTACCGGAACTATGCCGGTGGATTGATAAAGTGGCAACGGAAAATGAATACCGTTATGAAATTGTTTTGGTAGATGATGGCAGTACCGATAATAGCTGGGAAGTAATTATGAACTTATCAGTTGCCAATACAAATATCAAGGGCATTAAATTTCAACGGAATTATGGAAAAAGCGCTGCGCTAAATGAGGGATTTAAAGCTGCGCAAGGTGATGTAATTATTACCATGGATGCTGATTTACAAGACTCGCCCGATGAAATTCCCACACTTCGGCAATTAATTGTGCAGGATGGATTTGATTTAGTGAGTGGCTGGAAGAAAAAAAGATACGACAATACACTTACAAAAAATATCCCTTCTAAAATATTTAATGCTGCAGCCCGATGGAGCAGCGGTATTCCTTTACACGATTTTAACTGTGGATTAAAAGCTTATAAAAAAAAGGTAGTAAAAAGTATTGAAGTATACGGCGAAATGCACCGTTATATTCCAGTTATTGCCAAATGGGCGGGCTTTAGAAAAATAACGGAAAAAGTAGTGGCCCACCAACCCCGTAAATATGGTGTTTCAAAATTTGGATGGGAAAGGTTCATCAATGGCTTTCTTGATCTGGCTACTATTAGTTTTGTAAGCCGTTTTGGAAAAAAACCCATGCATTTTTTTGGATTATGGGGTACTTTGTTTTTTATCATTGGCTTCATTAGCAGTATCTATTTAATCATTGCAAAATTTATGGAGGCTGATTTTTCTTTAACCAACCGACCTTCATTTTATATTGCCCTTACTTCAATGATAATTGGCATGCAACTATTTTTAGCCGGTTTTATTGGAGAGCTGATTGCCCGCAATGCATCGGAAAGAAATGTTTATTTAATAGAAGAAAAAATACGCATCTAATCGCATGTCAGCAACAGTAATCATCATAGGGCCCGCATATCCTTTACGAGGTGGACTGGCATCTTTTAATGAAAGGCTGGCACGCCAGTTTAAAGAAGAAGGTTTTAATACCCCCATTTATACCTTTTCTTTACAATATCCTTCTTTTTTGTTTCCCGGAACTACGCAATACTCAGCCGAACCTGCACCACAAGATATCGCTATTAAAGTGTGTATAAACTCCGTGAATCCATTCAATTGGATCCGCGTTGGATTACAGTTAAAAAAAATGCGTCCAAAATTCATTGTAGTGCGCTATTGGTTGCCTTTTATGGGCCCATGTCTGGGTACTATTTTACGTATTGCCCATCAAAACAAATACACAAAAATTATTTGTATTGCCGATAATATAATACCCCATGAAAAAAGGCCGGGCGATACAGCTTTTACCCAATACTTTACCAAAACGATTGATGGTTTTGTAACCATGAGCGATAAGGTGTTGAAAGATTTAAAACAATTTACACAAAAACCTGCGTTAAAAGTAGTGCATCCGCTATACGATACTTTTGGAAGTATTATTCCTAAAAATGAGGCCAGAGTGCATCTTCATTTACCTGAACAAGAAAAAATTATTTTGTTCTTTGGTTTTATCAGAGCCTATAAAGGGCTTGATATATTATTGCAGGCTATGCATGAACCTGCTATTCAACAAGCCAATATTAAATTGCTAATTGCCGGCGAGTTTTATGAAGACAGGCAAAAATATGATGCCATCATTCAAAACCTGGCTTTACAATCGCAATTGTATTTGCGCACAGATTTCATTCCGAATAGTGAAGTAAAATATTATTTAAGTGCTGCAGATTTTGTTATACAACCTTATAAAAATGCTACCCAAAGTGGCGTTACCCCATTGGCCTATCATTTTGAAAAACCTATGCTGGTAACCAATGTGGGTGGCTTACCCGATTTGGTACCCCATTTAAAAGCAGGAATTATTACGGAACCAAACCCGGAAGCCATTGCAGCAGGTATTATTCAACTGTATACATTAGGAGAATCTTATTTTTTACCGCAACTTCGTGAAGAAAAGAAAAAATACAGTTGGGCTCAGTTAAGCAATGCCCTGCTGCAATTAGCAGAGAATGATTGTATGAAACAATAACCTTCCATGGTATGATATACAGAAGTAAAACGCCCTTACGGTTAGGCCTTGCCGGTGGAGGTACCGATGTAAGTCCATATAGCGATGAATTTGGCGGTGCTATTCTAAATGCCACTATTTCATTGTATGCATATGCTTCTATTGAACCTATTCAGGAAAATGGTATTATAATAGAAGCCATTGACAGAAGGGAAGAGCAACGTTTTGAATGGATGCCGCAATTACCAATTGACGGGCAATTAGATTTAGCCAAGGGTGTTTACAACAGAATTCAAAAAGATTACGGGCTGCCGCTTACCGGTTTTAAATTGTCCACTTTTGTTGATGTACCCTCCGGCAGTGGTTTGGGCACCTCCTCTACCCTTGTAGTGGCTATTATAGGTGCATTTGTAGAAATGCTGAAATTACCCTTAGGCGATTATGATATTGCCCATTATGCTTATGATATTGAGCGAAACGATTTAAAATTAGCAGGTGGTAAACAAGACCAATATGCAGCTACTTTTGGTGGTGTAAATTTTATGGAATTTTATGCATCAGATAAAGTAATTGTAAATCCACTCCGCATTAAACAAGAGTATTTGAATGAATTAGAACATAATTTGGTATTGTATTACACGCAAACCAGCAGAGAATCGGCTGATATTATTAAAGAGCAACAAAAAAATGTGCATGCCAAAAATGAAAAAAGTATTGAAGCCATGCATCAATTAAAAGAACAATCTAAAATGATGAAGGAGGCTTTATTAAAAGGCCGTTTACATGAAATTGGAGAAATATTGGATTTTGGTTTTCAGGAAAAAAGAAAAATGGCACACAATATCTCCAACTCTTTTATTGAAGATATTTATCAGTCCGCCCGACTGGCTGGCGCTACCGGCGGAAAAATTAGTGGTGCCGGCGGTGGTGGATTCATGACTTTTTATTGCCCTAATAATACCCGTTATAAAGTTATTGATGTATTGAATAATTTTGGCGGAATTGTAAAACCCTATCAGTTTACACAACATGGACTAACCAGCTGGACGGTTCAATAAAAAAATGTATTATGCAAAACAAATTTAAAGAAGTTATCAACGCCTCAATTGAGGTAAAACAAGCCATATTGCAGGATGCCAATATGCTGCAAAATTTAGAGCAGGCCATTGAGTTAATTACCAATGCCTTTAAAAATGGCAATAAAGTTTTGTTTTGTGGTAACGGAGGCAGCGCTGCCGATGCACAACATTTAGCAGCAGAATTTTCAGGCCGTTTTTATAAAAACAGAAAGGCATTACCGTCTGAAGCCCTGCACTGCAATACCTCATACCTTACTGCTGTTGCCAATGATTATAGTTATGATGTAATTTATGCCCGAATTATAGAGGGTACCGGATTACCGGGTGATGTATTGATAGGTTTAAGTACATCGGGCAATTCACCCAATATTTTAAAAGCATTTGAAGCCGCAAAAACCAACCAAATGATAACTATTGGCTTTACCGGCAGTACCGGCGGTAAAATGAAAGATTGTAGCGATATTTTATTCAATGTGCCTTCAACTGATACACCACGTATTCAGGAAAGCCATATTATGCTGGGTCATATTATTTGTGAAATGGTAGAAGCGAATTTGTTTACATAAAACAACCGCCCATTACATTCACTATTACACCGGTTTTATAAACAAGCAACCGGTTTAACGCAATCATTTTAGAAGCACAACATGAATGAAGCCATTATACTTGCAGGGGGCATAGGTACCCGATTAAAAAGCGCTGTGCCCGATTTACCCAAATGTATGGCTCCGGTAAACGGCAAACCTTTTATTGCATATATCATAGCCCATTTGCAACAACAGGGTATTAACAGGTTTATTTTTTCTTTGGGCTACAAACACCAATATTTTACGGAGTACTTGCAACAACATTTGTCAGCAGAAAGCTATACCATTGTAACAGAGCAGGAACCTTTAGGCACCGGTGGCGCTATTCAGTTGGCCTGTTCGGTTGTACAATCAGAAAATGTATTGGTTACTAATGGAGATACCCTTTATACCATCCAATTTGCAACATTTATGCAGTTCCATCTTAACAAAAAAGCTGCTTGCGGCCTTTGTTTAAAACCAATGGAACACTTTGATAGATACGGGGCCGTTACCATCAATGAAAACAATGAAATTATTGCCTTTCATGAAAAAAAACATACAGAAAAAGGCCTGATAAACGGAGGCGTATACTTATTAAATGTACACCGGTTTTTAGCCAACAAATTGCCTGAAAAATTTTCTTTTGAAAAAGATTATCTTGAACAAAAAACCGGCAAGAACGAATTGTTTGGCTATGTGCAGGATGAATATTTTATTGATATCGGGATTCCGGATGATTATTTAAAAGCACAAGCGGAACTCAGTTAACCATTGGCAACCTTAAATACAGTTTAATGAATCATTTACCGGACATTAGCCAGGAATGGACTTTATTTTTAGACAGAGATGGCGTAATCAATGCCGAAAAAAAAGACGATTATGTATTGTCGTGGAACGAATTTCATTTTTTACCTGGGGTAAAAGAAGCATTGGCATTATTGAACCCATTGTTTAAAAGAATTGTAGTGGTAACCAATCAAAAATGTATTGGAAAAGGCTTGTTAACAGTAGATGGCCTTCATATCATTCATACAAATATGCTGCAGGAAATACAGGAAAAAGGGGGCAGGATAGATAAAATTTATTTTTGTCCTGATTTATCGGATGATTCACCCAACCGAAAACCCGCTCCCGGAATGGCTTTTCAGGCAAAAGAAGATTTTTCTGAAATAGACTTTTCAAAAAGTATGATGATTGGCAACAAATTATCAGATATGGCATTTGGCAAAAATGCCGGAATGTATACCATTTTTGTTGCAACTACTAATCCTGAAACACCATATCCACATCCACTGATTGATGCAAGATTTGATGATTTATACCATGTAGCAAAGGCTTTAATAAAAGCATAAAATTCATCCTCATTTTTGCATCAAAATCAATAAGCAGGAGTGGTGTTGTATCTTAGAGGCATATTTTATCAACATGCGCAGTACTGTTATTGTATTTTTAATGCTTCTACCCTTCTTTTCCTTCACGCAGGAAATACCGGCAACTTCTATACAAGCCATTCAAAAAATAGAAAACCTGCTACAAAAAGATGCGCACAATATTGTATATGCCAACGACTGGTTAGAACGTTTTCAGGCCGATAGTGCATTTATACGAAATTTTGTAAAAGCATTAAAAACACCATACTCATTTTATTATCCTTTCGATTCGGTTCAAAACATTTCCAAACTATATGCGCCGGATAGCAGCTTCAGAATATTTACCTGGCAGGTAATGAAAGATTATTCTTATTACCGGCAAAGAGGGGCCATTCAAATGCGCACTGCAGATGGCAGTTTAAAATTATTCCCTTTATTCGATGCTTCCGAATTTACCAAATCGCCTACCGATTCCATACGCACCAACAATAACTGGATTGGTGCCATATATTATAAAATTATCCTTACTACGTATCAAAATAAAAAATATTATACACTGTTAGGATTAGATGAAAACAATGCACGCAGTGAGAAGAAATGGATAGAAGTATTAACATTTAAACCCGATGGTCTGCCACAGTTTGGTGGCAATTATTTTAAATATCCGGCAGATGGAATTAAACCACCGCAACCTGCTTATCGGTTTTATTTAGAATATAAAAAAGATGCAGGCGTACGCATGAATTACGATGCAAAATACCATGCCATTATTTTTAGCCGGCTGGTAAGTGAATCGCCCGATGAAAAAAATACCTATAACTTAATTCCTTATGGCGATTATGAAGGGTTTAGATGGGTGAATGGTTTTTGGGTGTATGTAAACAATCCATTTCAAAATATCATTTTCGATAAAAATCAATCCGATTTACCTGCACCAATTTTAGATGAAAAAGGCAACAGAAAGGAAAAAGTTTTAGAAGAAATTTCCCGAAAAAATATGGAAAAAGCACAGCAAAAGAAGGATAGTATACAGAACCAATAATTCATCAATCTTAAATCAACATTTTTTTAGTCGAGTATCATGATTTGTTGAGCAAAATCATACCCCCATTATTTTTAGCAAAAATCATTTCATCTCAAAAACAAAAATGCCTCGTAAATAATACATTTACAAGGCATTTATTGCGGACCGGACGGGACTCGAACCCGCGACCTCCGCCGTGACAGGGCGGCATTCTAACCAACTGAACTACCGATCCTTTTCCCATTTTTAGGTATTTACTCCTGTTTTCGGGACGGCAAAGATAAGGGGATTGATATTTTCAAAACAAATCTTTTCTAAAAAAAATTACAAACCCTAATTTTACCGCATCAATCATACTTTTAACTATGCCACAATACCCCAACAGACAATTCCTCGACTTCGAACAACCTATTAAAACCTTGTACGAAGAAATAGAAAAATTAAAACAAACTGCTGAAAAAAGCAAAATAGATATGAGTGACAGCATTCAGAAATTAGAGAATGCTATCATTGAAAAAAGAAGAGAAATTACCGCTTCGCTTACACCATGGCAAAGGGTACAGTTGAGCCGCCACCCCGACAGACCCTACACTCATAAGTACATTGAAAAAATGTTAACCAATTATGTAGAACTCCATGGTGATAGAAACTTTCGCGATGACAAAGCCATGATTGGCGGTTTTGCACAATTAGATGGCGAAACAGTAATGGTAGTTGGGCAACAAAAAGGTATTAATACCAAAATGCGCCAACAGCGTAATTTTGGTATGGCCAATCCGGAAGGTTACCGAAAAGCACTTCGGTTAATGAAGTTGGCAGAAAAATTCAATAAACCTGTGATTACTTTTATTGATACACCCGGTGCCTATCCAGGATTAGAAGCAGAAGAACGTGGACAAGGTGAGGCTATCGCCCGTAACATTTATGAAATGATTCGTTTAAAAGTTCCCGTTATCTGTGTCATCATTGGCGAAGGTGCCAGTGGCGGTGCACTCGGCATAGGTGTGGGCGATAAAATACTCATGATGGAAAATACCTGGTACACCGTTATATCGCCTGAAAGCTGTAGTTCTATTTTATGGCGTAGCTGGGATAAAAAAGAAGTGGCTGCTGAGCAATTGCGCCTTACTTCAGTTGATATGAAAGGATTTGGACTGGTAGATGAAATTGTACCTGAACCAATAGGTGGTGCACATTGGGATTATAATCAGGCAGCTGCTCTTTTAAAAACATCTATCAGCAATGCATTAGCGTTAGTGAAAAATACAGACCCGGAAATACGCATTCAACAAAGAATTGAAAAATTTGGCAAAATGGGCTTTTGGGATGAATTGCCTGTTGAGCCGGCTGAAGCACAATAAGTATCGTCCCTTGCGTCGCACACTTGTACTACAGTACACCATGCAACAAAACAACAATTAACCATCATTATTCTATACAATGAACTCTCTACATCAAATATTGAAAGGTACCGGTGTTGCTATTATTACCCCTTTCACTGCACAAAAAGCTGTAGATTATCCTGCACTTGGCCGGGTAATTGAACATATTATTTCCGGTGGTGCCGAATATATTGTAACATTAGGCACAACAGGAGAAACTCCTACCTTAACCAAAGACGAAAAAATTGAAATTGTACACTTTACTTTTGAAAAAGTAAACAACCGGATTCCTGTAGTGGTAGGTATTGGTGGAAATAATACCCAATCTGTAATAGATGATGTACAATCCTATCCACTTGAAAAAGCCGCTGCTATTTTGAGTGCTGCACCCTATTATAACAAACCATCCCAGCAGGGTATTTATGAGCATTATAAAGCCATTGCCCAATCTGCACCCAAACCGGTTATTTTATACAATGTACCCGGCCGTACCGGCAGAAATATAACGGCAGCTACTACACTGCGACTGGCACACGAAGTACCCAATATTGCAGGCATGAAAGAAGCGAGTGGCGATTTTCAACAATGTATGGATATTTTACGCGACAGACCATCTGATTTTTTAGTAGTAAGCGGCGATGATGCTATAAGCTTACCACTGATTGCATTGGGAATGGACGGTGTTATCAGCGTAGCAGCCAATGCATTCCCAAAAGAATTTTCTACTATGATACGGTATTGCCTTGACGGCAATTTTAATTTGGCCAAACCCTTACACTTCAAACTTTTACAGGCATTCGATTATATGTTTGTTGAAAATAATCCGGCAGGTGTAAAAGCATTTATGCATCATTTAACCCTGATTGAAAATTCCGTTCGTTTACCGGTGGTGCCTGTAAGCACAGAATTAGACCAGAAAATACAAAAATGGCTGCAACAGTTTCAGTAGCAAACCGTTTTCTACTGTTTGCGCATTCTAAAGCATTGTATGAAGAAAATAATCATAGCAATAGATGGTTACTCATCCTGCGGTAAGAGCACATTAGCCAAAGCATTGGCTAAAAAATTACATTATGTTTTTATTGACAGTGGCGCTATGTACAGAGCCATTACTTTGTATTTCATTCAACATAAAATTAAAACCAATCATGAAAACGAAGTTGCTGAAGCTTTAAAACATATTCATTTGGCATTTGAGTTTCATCCGGAAACAGAACAAAATAACATGTTACTGAATGGGATCAATGTAGAAGCCGAAATAAGAAATATGGCAGTAAGTGCAAAAGTGAGTGAAGTGGCCGCTATACCCGCCGTTAGAAAATTTGCAGTTGCACAACAGCAGCAAATGGGCCGTTTAAAAGGCATTGTTATGGATGGCAGAGATATTGGTACCACTGTATTTCCACAAGCAGAATTAAAAATATTTGTAACTGCCGATCCTGCCATAAGGGTTGAACGCCGTTTTAAAGAATTGTTTGCACAGAACAAAAATATAACGATTGAAGATGTAAAAGCCAATTTAGAAATGCGGGATTATATTGACACCAACAGAACGGAAAGCCCACTACGTAAGGCAAATGATGCTAAGGAATTAAATAACAGCAACTTAACCAAAGAAGAACAGTTAAACATTGCGTATAAATGGGCAATGGAAACGACTCACCAAAAATAACTTTCAATATCCCTTATATTGAAAGTGGCCTGCATTAAAAAACAGGCCATTTTATTCAAAAAACTTGTATACTTATTGCTACCAGAAAACGGTATACAATGCCGCTATAATGCCACAAACAATCAATACCCCTACCGTAAAAGCGGGGCTTAGTTTAAACATGGAACGATCAATTTCTAAACCTTTGGTAGTTTCGCCTCGCCTGTTTTCAATCGTACTGATAACATACATTCCAAAAATGCAAATCACAAATACAAGACCCATTCTGTCTAAAAATGGAATTTCAAAAACACCTGATTCATTAGGTACTGCAAACCCATAAGGTGACAAGAAAGACAGATTTATGAGCATTGGCAAAAATTTAAAAACAATTGACATAGCAAAGCCGCCAATGGTAGCAAATAAAGCTGCATTTGAAGTGGTTTTCTTCCAGAAAAAACCCAGTATAAACATGGCAAAAATACCCGGTGATACAAATCCAGTATACTCCTGAATATACTGAAAGCCTCCTTTTTTATCGATGCCCATTAAGGGCGCAATGATGATAGCCAGTATCATTGCCACTACTACTACAATTTTTCCTACAACAACTGTTTTTTGTTCAGTAGCAGCCGGATTAATTTTTTTCTTATAAATATCTAATGTAAAAATGGTAGAAATACTATTGGCTTTACCGGCTAATGAAGCTACTACTGCAGCGGTAAGTGCTGCAAAAGCAAGCCCTTTTAATCCTGCCGGTAATAAATTCAATAAAACAGGATAAGCTTTATCGGTATTTACTTCGCCATTCTGTAACATAGCATGTTGAAAATCGCCCTGTTGGTATAAAACAAATGCAGCAATACCGGGTAATACCACAATTACAGGCATCAACAACTTTAAAAAAGCAGCAAACAATAATCCACCACGTGCAGTTTTTAAATCGGCTCCTAATGCACGTTGGGTAATATATTGATTACAACCCCAGTAATTTAAATTTACGATCCACATACCGCCAATTAAAACTGTTAATCCGGGCAAATCAATATAATTCGGATTATCTCTTTTCAAAATCATATGGAAATGATTATTGGCATGTGTCATCATTAAATGAAACCCTTTTAGCAAACCTGTTGCACCAAATTTATCGGCCACTAAATTTAAAGCAAGGTAGGTAGTCACCAATCCACCTAATATTAAAAAGAAAACCTGAATAACATCCGTATATCCAATTACTTTCATACCACCCAGCGTAATAAAGATGGCAAACACGGCCAATAAATACATACAAAAAGTAGTGTTAATACCCGATATGCTGTTAATAGCCAAAGCACCTAAATATAAAATGGAGGTAAGATTCACCACTACATACAACAACAACCAAAATACCGCCATAATCATTGCTACGGTTCCATTGTAACGCTGGCTAAGGAACTGAGGCATGGTGTAAATCTTGTTTTTCAAATAAACAGGTATGAAAAAAATGGCCACAATCATTAAAGTAGCTGCAGCCATCCACTCATAAGTAGAAATTGCAAGGCCCATTTTAAACCCATTACCACTCATGCCAATGAACTGTTCGGCTGAAATATTTGAAGCAATTAATGATGCACCGATGGCCCACCAGGTTAAAGAACCTTCTGCCAAAAAATAATCGTGTGAGGCAGTGGTGGTTACTTTCTTTTTTCGTTTATACACCCAATATCCATATACCGAAACAATAATAAAATAACATAAAAAAACTAAGTAATCGAATAAATGAAGGCCTTGCATACTTGGGATTTATTGATGAATAAACAAATTAAATATAACGATTAATAATGCTTTCAAGATATTCCTGTTGACCACTAATTGTAGCAGGTGTTCCTTGTTTAACAGCAAAATTTCTTAAATCTTCCAATGATAATTTACCCTCTTCAAAAGCTTTGCCCTCGCCGGAATCAAAACTGGCATACCGTTGGGTACGTATTTTTTTGTAATCAGATTGGGTTAAAATTTTATCGGCAATTTCCAAAGCTCTGGCAAATGTATCCATGGCACCAATATGGGCATAAAATAAATCAAGGTTATCGGTAGAATTTCTTCTGCGTTTCGCATCGAAATTAATACCACCGCCTTTAAATCCACCTGCTTCCAAAATAACCAGCATAGCTTCTGTTATTTCATTGATATTATTGGGAAACTGATCGGTATCCCATCCATTTTGATAATCACCACGATTGGCATCCATACTGCCCAATACACCTGCATCAACCGCTACTTGTAACTCATGTTGAAAAGTATGTCCGGCCAGTGTAGCGTGATTTACTTCAATATTCAATTTAAAATCATTCAATAAATCATATTCACGTAAAAAGCCAATCACTGTTTCACTATCATAATCATATTGATGTTTGGTAGGCTCACAAGGTTTGGGTTCAATAAAGAAAGTGCCGGTAAAGCCATTTCTTCTGGCATAATCTTTTGCAGTATGTAAGAAGCGGGCCATGTGTTCTTTTTCACGCTTCATGTTTGTGTTCAACAAGCTCATATAGCCTTCTCTTCCACCCCAAAACACATAATTGGCACCGCCCAAAGCAATGGTAGCATCTAATGCAGCTTTTACCTGAGCAGCAGCATGTGTTAACACTAAAAAATCAGGATTAGTAGCTGCTCCATTCATGTATTTGCGATGGCTGAATAAATTAGCAGTACCCCACAATAATTGCACACCACTATCTGTTTGTTTTTGCTTTGCATATTCAACCATTGTTAACAAGCGCTTTTCGTTTTCAATCAAATCATTGGTAAAGTCTACCACATCTACATCATGAAAACAATAAAATGGCATATTCATTTTGGTGATAAATTCAAAAGCAGCATCCATTTTATCTTTGGCACGTTCTATAGGATCTGCCTTCACATTCCAGAGATACAAATGTGTTGGCTCACCAAACGGATCAGCGCCATTACCAACAAACGAATGCCAGTAAGCACAAGCAAAACGTAACCATTCTTTCATGGGTTTGCCCGCAACTACTTTTTCAGCATTATACCATCTAAAAGCAAGTGGATTGTCGGTTTCCGGCCCTTCATATTTTATTGCGCCGGTTTCTTTAAAAAACAATTGGTTTCCTGTTACTACATTCATATTATTACAATTTAAAGTGATTGAATAGGATTGCTTAATTTTTCATTTAATAATGCTTCCCACCGGTTATAAATCTGACTATATAGTTCCATTTTATTTTTATCGGGCATCATAACGGCAACGGGTTGCTGATGCTGCATTGCTTCCTGAATAGAGTTGTAGGCACCTGCTCCAATTGCTGCGCCCATGGCTGCGCCAATACTTCCATCGTTGTTATACAAATGCAAGGGCACACCGGTATTTTGAACAAAAATATCAGCAAACACCTCACTCAAAAACATATTGGCTTTTCCGGCACGGATAACCTTGGGTACCAGTTTATTTTCACGCATTATGTTTAGGCCATATTTAAAAGCAAATGCAATACCTTCCTGTGCTGCTCTATATAAATGTGCTGAAGAGTGTATATTCAAACCAATGTTTGCAATATGCGCCTGTAGGGTTTTATTTTGCAATATCCGTTCGGCACCATTACCAAATGGTAACATCAAAAGTCCATCACTCCCAAACGAAACTTGTGCAGCCAAATGGTTCATTTCTGCATAAGATATAGACGCACCGCTAATTTTTCGCAACCAACTATTTAAGATGCCTGTACCATTAATACAAAGCAATACGCCAATACGTTGTGCATCATTGGTATAATTTACATGCGCAAAACTATTGATGCGGGATTGCCGATCGAAAACAAGCTGGTCGGTAACCCCATAAATAACACCCGATGTTCCTGCTGTGGCAGCAAATTCGCCGGGTTCAGATACGTTGAGAGAAAGTGCATTGTTAGGCTGATCGCCGGCTTTGTAAGTAATCGGTATGCCGGGTTGCAATTGAAGTTGTGCGGCTACATCGGGTAACAATGTACCATGTTCTCCAAAAACAGGCTGAACAGTGGGAATATAATCTGCACTAAAACCAAAATAATGCATAACAGCAGCAGATAGTTGACACTGTTGAAAATCCCAAAAAACTCCCTCCGACAAAGCTGATACCGTTGTTGTGGTTTGTCCGGTAAATTGTAATGCAATATAATCACCTGGTAAAAGTATCTGATAAATCTGATTGTAGAGGTGTGGTTCATGCTGTTGAACCCAGGCTAATTTAGAAGCAGTAAAATTGCCCGGTGAATTGAGTAAATGCGTTAAACAATAATTTTCACCCATTGCTTGAAATGCTGTATCGCCAATAGTTACGGCTCGACTATCGCACCAGATAATACTATTTCGGATTACCTCATGCTTTCGATTAATCATCACCAATCCATGCATTTGATAGGCAATTCCAATGGCTTTAATTTCTTTTGGAACATACTTTTGGGTAGCATGGGCTTTTAAAATAGCCTGTTGAACATCCTCCCACCATTGGGTGGGTGCCTGTTCGGCCCATCCATTTTCAGGGGAAATTATAGCACGTTCTTTTTCGGGATATTGCACTGTTACAACAATGCGTGCTGTTGCAATTTCAACTACTGAAACTTTAATGGAGGAAGTTCCTACATCTATTCCTAACACATACATAATAAAACATTTTCAATATGGCAATCAAATTTTGCTGTTCAACACAATTCAAAAGTAGGTGGTGCACAGAGATTGAAACAACTGCTATTTTTAAAAAGAAATATTCTATCTTATCATTTTTACCTAATTTTCAGAATATTTTCTGATAAAATAGAGGTTATTTTCAATTATGCAACCACTCATTCAAAAAATTCATATTGCACAAGACAGCTCATTTGCGTGCCGAACCTATAGAACACCAAACTTTGAAACCAATTGGCACCAGCATGAAGAATATGAATTAATTTTAATTACCGAAGGTCAGGGAACGGCCTTAATTGGAGATTATGTTGGTAATTATACAGTAGGAGATATCTTTTTTTTAGCCGGAAATTTACCACACTGGTTTAGAAAAGCACATCATAAAATGATAGGCAGTGCCATTGTTGTGCATTTTACCAAACATTTTTTAGGAGAGTCATTTTTAATGTTACCCGAATTAAAAAGCGTTTATCATTTACTAACTGGAAATAATAATGGATTGCAACTTCAAAAAACTTTGCAAAATAAGATTGCAAAAGAAATAAGTGCCTTAGAAAAATTAAACGGATTAAACAGTATTACACAATTATTGCATTGTTTGCATGCTATTAGCACATCAAACGAATATCAGGTTATCACTGCCAACTTTTCGCTAACTCCCTCTTCCAAAGAAAACTCAGTGATTGAAAAAGTATTTGAATACTCATTAAAAAATTACCTGAAACATATTACTTTGGAGGAAGTTGCAGCCATTGCAGAAATGAGCATTCCAACATTTTGCCGATTTTTTAAAAAAAATATTAAAAAAAGTTATTTTGATTTTTTACAGGAGCTGCGTATTGGACATGCCTGTAAACTTTTACAAACAGGTAATCATAATATTTTAGATGTTTGTTATAACAGTGGGTATAATAGTTGGGCACATTTTAGCAAACAATTTAAACAGGTAAAACAGGTAACCCCATCTCAATATAGAAAACAGTTTAAGCTGGGTTAATTAAATGGCAGGTTGCAGCATTAACACCTGCAAAGGAGATATCGGACTCAAAAAATCGGCCAATGAACGTTTAATAATACTTTTTTTACCGGGTGTTCCTTTTTCAGGATTAATAAGAATCATGTCAGCATTTACCTGATGCGCATATTTAATTAATATTTCAGGTGCATATACGCCAGAAAGCATTTTATAGTGGGGATTGAACCCCTCGTCTTTTAATTTTTTATACGTTAAATAAAACACATCTGCTATTATTTTTGACTGGGCTTCATTATCATTTAAAATGGTGATAATATAAATCTGAGCATTGTATTTCTTTGCAAAAGCAGAAGCCAATTCTATTTTTTTATCGGGCAAAAACGAATATACCGGTATTAAAATAGATTTGATGGAATGATTCATGGTTCCCGCATTCACACTTAAAACCGGACAGCCTGCGTGTTGGATAATATAATTGATATTGATGCCTGTTTGGTAAAAAATATTTTTTAATGTTTGACGGATAGACAATACCAGATCAATAGATGCGAGATTGATGTATTGCACCAATGCATGATTAACAGAGGCATCTACAACAATCTGAGTATATATGATTGCATCCGGAAATGCCTGAAATACCCTGGCCTGTATTTCATTCAACAACATTTCTGCTTCAATTTTTTTTTGCCTGATACGGCTATTTTTTAAAGCTCGTTGTTGTTGCGGTTTAAGGCCAATAAATTTTCTCCAGCTAAAATATTTAATTACCCAAACAAAATGCAGTTCGGTGCAGGGATGTTCATACAAATCTTTTAACTTATGAATTGCAATTTCTGCATCAATATTATTATGAATGAGAATTAATATTTTTTGGAAGGGCAGCATTTACATAATTTAAACAAAACAAACATACGTTACCGAAATTAACAGGCTATTAGTGTGAAATTAGAAGTATATTAAACATAAAATAAGAAAGCCGCACTTAGAAAAGTGCGGCTTTTAATTAACCCTGCTTGAGTATATGAGAAAACCTTAAATATTTATTGGTTATTTTTTTCGAGTAATTTGAAGAACTGATCTAATTGTGGTAAAATAATGATTCTTGTTCTTCTATTTAAAGCTCTGCCTTCTTTGGTATCATTAGATGCAACGGGTACATACTCACCTCTACCGGCAGCAGTAATTCGTTTAGGATCTATTTGATAGTTATGTTGTAAAATTCTTGTAACAGCAGTAGCACGTTTAACACTTAAATCCCAGTTGTCTAATAATAATCCATTTCGATAAGGTTTAGAATCGGTATTACCTTCTACCATAAAATCAATATTAGGATGTGCATTCAAAACTTTAGCTACTTTACCCAATACTTCTTTTGCCCTGTTGGTAACATTGTAGCTACCACTGTTGAACAATAATTTATCAGAAATATCAATGTACACTACATCTTTTTCAACTTTAATATTAATATCAGTATCATTAATATCACTTAAAGCACTTTTCAAATTCATTACCAATGCCATGTTTAAAGAATCTTTCCGGGCTAAAGATGCTTGCAGGTTGTTGATGTACAAATCTTTTGCATTTAAATTGGCCAATGATTGTTTGATACTCTCTGCCTGAGATCCGGAAACAACAGAAAGATCTTTTAACTGATCGAGTACTCTGGTACTGTTTTGTTTCAGATAACCAATCTGGTTATTCAAATCATCAATTCTGGCTTGTAAAGCTGCTTTTTGTTTGGCAAAATCGCTTGCCTGATCATTCAGATTTTTCATATTACCCTGACATTCCCTTAATTCATTTTGCTTGGCAACATAAGCGGAATCTAATTGATTGTATTTGGCTTCGGCAGTACGTAATTTTTTGGGGCTAACACAGGCTCCAAATAAAATAAGAGAGGAAGCAATGAGTAAAAGACTGGGAAGTTTCATTGTGGTGTATTTAATTTTTTCATGCAGCTTTTCAAAACATAATACAACAAAATGTACTTTTAATATGCTTTGAAAAGGTTGTTTTTTTACAACAGGATGCAAGATAGAATGGTACAATTAATCGGTAATTAGTATTGCATTAGAAAGCAATTAGAAATTTAAATAAGATGGAATGACCTGCCAATGGGTAGAATAATTGTAAATTCTGAGCCTTTTCCTTTTTCACTTTTGATGATGATATTACCCTTGTGCATTTTTATAATTCTGAGTGCCAATGGGAGGCCTAAACCAAAACCTTGTTTATTATCCCCTTCTTCGCCCCGATAAAAAGGCTGAAAAATAAGATCAATATCGCTTTGAAGAATGCCCGGTCCGTTATCACTGACCATAATATTCAACTCATTTTCAGAAAATACCAGCGAAACATTTGCAGTATGATTATGTGAATACTTACAGGCATTTATAACAATATTTCTGATGGCACTGTATAATAAATCTACATTTCCAAATACTAATAGTTTGTCTTCATTTTCCGGAAATGTTTCAAAGTGTAGCTCTACAAAATATTTGGCATCTGCTTTACGTAATTCAACCGGTAAACGCATTAATAATTCATCAATCCTAACTAACGATAGTTCAATACCATCTGATGTACCACTTGCTTTTGCAATTTCTAATAAACTACGGGTTAACTGGTTCAGGTTTTTCACATCATCGTACACAGAATAAATGACCGACTTATATTCTTCTGCGGAACGTTCATTTTGAAGTGTAATTTCTAATTGACTGGAAATAGCTGTTAAAGGGGTTGATAATTCATGAGAAGCATTGGCAATAAACCTACGTTGAATTTCAAATGATTCCTGAAGGCGGTTTAACAACTCATTAAATGTTGAAGACAATTGGTACAGTTCATCTTGGGGTTCTTTTATTTCAATTCTGCGAGATAAATTTTGAGAGGAAATTTCTTTTACTTCTCTTGTAATTTTTTGAATGGGGTGTACTATTCTTTCAGAAAAGAATAGCCCCGAAAGAAATGTGATGAGAACACCTAAAATAAAGCTGAAGAATAAAATCCATTTTAATTCATCTAATTTTTGTAACCCATCTTTATCAAATGCGGCACCAACTACAATATAATTGTGTGCATCATCCAAATAGTTTACAGCCACTACATCTCTTCCTTCGTAATTAAAAAAATAGATTCCTTTTGTTTTTGCCCTGTTTAAAACAGCACTATTAACATGTACCGGTGCTATATTTTCGTCCGCATAACTATATATAATTTTACCGGAGGCATCAAACACCTGAAAGCTTTTCTGGTCTAAAGATATCTGCGTTATTTCATCAATGCGCCGTAATAAATTTGGATTAATACCAGTAACTTTTAATAATAAACTTACTGTTGTAATAGCTCTGTTCTTTATGCGTTCCCGAAATGAAAATGCCCTGTTTAGATTGGAAAAATAAAAGATAGACAGGCATAATAAAAGCAGAATACCAGACACCACCAGTGTAAACAAAAATGTAATTCTATACTTAATATTCATATTGCTGCTTTAATCATTTCCTAAAAAGTATAAAAACAGGCTATTTATGTTTACCGGTTGTGTTCTTCCTTTAATACATACCCCATGCCTACCTGTGTATGAATTAATTTAGTTGGAAATTGTTTGTCAATTTTATTACGCAAATAGTTTACGTACACATCAATTACATTGGTTTGTGTATCAAAGTCAATATCCCAAACGCTTTCAGCAATATCTGCCCTGGATAAAACACGATTTCGGTTACGCATAAAATATTCCAACAACTGAAATTCTTTGGCAGTAAGAATTATTTTTTTATCGCCTCGTTTTACTTCCTTGCTATCTAAATTCATTTCCAGATCTGCCACACGTAAAATATTGCCCATGGGCATTTGCTGATTGATGGTTCGCTTCAGCAGCGCCCTTATTCTAACCAATAACTCTTTAAACTCAAAAGGTTTAATTACATAATCATCCGCACCGGCATCAAAACCTTCAATCTTATCATCGGTTGTGCTAAGCGCAGTGAGCATGATTACCGGTATGTGCTGATTTTGGGTACGAATAAATTTGCATAAATCATAACCATTCATGCCTGGCAAATTCACATCTAATATAATTACATCATATTCATGTTGCTGGAAGAGTCGTTTGGCAATAGCCCCATCAAAAACAGCTTCTACATAATAGCCATTTTCTGTTAAGCCTTTTTTTAAGGCCTGAGCAATTTTAGTTTCATCTTCCACTAATAAAATCTTTCTTTCATCCATATGAATATTTTAGAACTATATTTTTTGAATCATTTTCATTATTTTCACCTCAATCCATCAAATGATCAACCTAATTCTAATTGGTTATTAATATCCGGAACGCATTTTTTTTAAGACCTTTGCGATTCGAAAAAATGGATTTAGTGAAATTTAATATCAAAAATAGTTATAGAATCCGAATACATGGCGATAAAAGGCAAAATTAGAGCAATTGGTAAGCAGATTTATGACAGATTGCATAATGACAGGCTTAGAAAAAACATTTTGAGTGCTATACCTTATTGGGTTGCCTCTTTATTGGTGGGATTGATTGCAGTGTACTATGGCAGAGCATTTTCGTGGGCCGAAAATATGGGAATGCAATTATTTACAACACACCGTTATTTATTATTTATTATTCCCCCCATTGCATTTGTGGTAGCCTGGTGGTTGGTGAAACAATTTGCACCATTTGCCAGGGGAAGTGGTAATCCGCAGGTAATTGCTGCCATTGAACTGGCTAAACCACATAATGAAGAAAAACTGACGAAGCTATTGGGTTTAAGAATTATTTTTATTAAAATATTATCCAGTTTGGTATTTATTTTTGGTGGGGGTGTTATTGGCAGAGAAGGCCCTATTATACACATTGGCAGTTCTGTATTTAGAAAAGTGAATGAATGGTTACCCGACTGGTGGCCCAAAGTTTCTAAACGTTATATGATTATGACAGGTGCTGCCGCCGGTCTTGCAGCCGCCTTTAATACCCCTTTGGGTGGTATTGTGTTTGCCATGGAAGAACTCACCAAAACGCATATCAGTAATTTTAGAACCTCCATCTTCTCTGCTTTAATTATTGCCGGATTAACTACACAGGCATTGGCAGGTCCCTTTCTGTATCTGGGCTATCCGAATGTAACCCATCTATCTAATTTTGTATTTATTCCTGTAATTATTGTAGCCATTATATCGGGTGTAGGAGGTTCAGCTTTAGGATATTATGTTTTAAAAATATTAAAGTGGAAAGAAAGTTTTAAACACACTTATCAAACCATACTATACATTGTAATTGGCGCTTTTATTTTAGCATTCATGGCCTATTTTATTGATATAAGGGTACTAAATTCAGGAAAAGATTTAATGACCAACACCTTGTTTAGTAGTGATAAACACTTACCCTGGTATTTGCCCATTTTACGTACGGTAGGTATTATTATTTGTAATCCTATGGGCGGTGCTGCGGGTATTATGGTAAACTCACTCAGTGCGGGGTCAACAGTAGGTGCTGTTGTGGGCGGTTGGCTCCATCTTTCTGCCACAGATACCAATGTGCTTATTTTGGCCGGCATGGCTGCTTTTTTAACCGGCATCAGCAGAACACCCTTTACCTGTGCTATTTTAGTATTAGAAATGACTGATCGGCATACACTTATTTTTCACTTATTGCTCGCAGCAATGGTAGCCAATATGGCTGCACTGATTATTGACAGACATTCATTTTACGACCGTGTGAAAGATAAATTCATTGATGAATTAAACAAGGAAGAAGAAATGGAGAATGAGAAAAAAAACAATAGCGTAGCACCAACTTTATCCTCTAATTCATAATATACTACCAATGCCTGATTCAAATTTAAAACCATTGGAATTGTTTTCACAAAGTTTTTGGTTTTGGTTAATGAATATATAAATACATCCTTTCACATTTAAATAGTACTGTTTATATATTCAATAGTCTGGTAAGAATTTGATGTGGAAATATGAAAAAGTTGGATACAATAAAAGGTAAAAGAAAAGGGATTAGTTATGTGTGAAAACAACAAAGCCCTTGAAGATATTCCCGCCATTGTTAAGCCAAACGGATAATAATGCGTCTCTTCAAGTATTGGTCCTCGTGTATGCACTACCTGTACATTATCAAAGAACACATCTACCGGACTTTCATTGCTGCAGTAAATATAAATATACCCATTTTTAGGTATTTGTATACCCTGCATACTGGCATCATTGTGGTGGTCTTTTACTACACCACTACTGCCTACCACACTAAAGCCATCACTAATATACTGAAATTGGTAATTCTATACAATTTAATTGATATAAGACTTTTGCAGAAATTGCATGGGATAATAATACCAAAATAAAAAAGACAACCTTTTGCAAGATGGCCTTTTGAAAGAATATGTTGGCAGTGGTGGGGTTTTGATATAGAGGTGATTATTGGATGAAATTTGCCACGGGTAGCTGGAAGCTACAAGAAATTACGGCGTAGGCAAAGCCATACGCTGAGGGGAAATTTTTATGTTGGATAAACTTAAACTACGCTTAGGTTGGGGGGGTGCACCGTTTAATGCTTTAGAAGATATGCCGCTCATAACTAAGCCGAACGGATAATAATGGCTCTCTTCCAAAAGCGGCCCTCGTGTATGCACTACCTGTACATTATCAAAGAACACATCTACCGGACTTTCATTGCTGCAATAAATATAAATATATCCGTTTTTCGGTATTAGTATACCCTGCATGCCGGCATCGTTATGGTGGTCTTTTACTACTCCACTACTGCCTACCACACTATATCCTCCGCTAATATACTGAAATAATAATGCTATACAAAATTATTGATATATTGAATGAAAATTGGTGATGATAGATGAAAACTACAAAAATGTGCGGCGTAGGCACAGCCATACGCCGAGGGAAAAATTGAATTTTCGATAAACTACGATGAGATGGGTAAAGCTCATTGCAGAGCTTGAACCCGAAGAAAAAAATATGGTCTTTAAAATGATTGATACTTTCCTGACTAAGAAAAAATTTAAAGACTTCTTTGCTAAAAATATCGCTGCCCTGTAAATTAACAAAAGCCCAGACTTGCCGGGCTTTGTTGTTTTAATTCTGTTTCGTTTTACAATTCTCCCCTGTTTTTCTTTGCCATCAGGTACATGGAAGTAATTAATAATAGAAAAGATAAAATAAGATAACCAATAATGATTAATCTTCCCTTAGTTTTATCTTGTGGGTTTTCTCCTTCATAAGTCTTTACTATTTCTAAATACTTCTTCTTATGAAGAAATGTAAAATACAATATTAAAACAAGTACAAAAAAGCACATGCCAATTTTCAATCCTGTATCTAATCCTAAATCTATTTTATAACCAAATAAATAGGAAATAGAAATGATGCTGTACACATTTAAACCCAATGTCATCGCCATTAAAAATATGGCATAATACTCAGCAACCAAACCGTTCCCGACACTTATCATTAGTTGATATAATCTATAAAACAAATAGCTTAATAGTTTCATAGTATTATCTCTTTGGAGTTGTTAAAGGGTCGCCCCAACCTTGAAAAGCACCACCCGCATCAAAAAGAAAATAAGTTGCACTTACTCCAAAACCGATAGGTCCTAAAAATCCAACATAGCCCATTCCAATATCAAGTGCAGATTTCATCCATACGGAATTATTTGTTCCTCCATTGTTATAATAATTAATTGCAAGTCCGCCAGAGATTACAGAAGATGTTACAAATGTTGCACCTCCTAATACCTTCATCCCCTTGACATATTTCAAATCATTTATTGCAGGGCTTGATTTTGCAGCATAGTTTATTAATTCTCCTTTAGCTCCTTGACCAACATCAAAAGCTCCTATGCCTGTATTCACGTTATTCCACATGGCAGCAGTAGAATTGTCACCCCCATTACCTTGTGCAGACAGCGCATTCTCCAGCTCTTCATTTGTAACAATATGCCAATCTCCGTTTTTTCCTAGTTCAACTGTTCCTGCATTTGAAACGTACCGTTTCTTTTCTGAACCATCTCCATAATATTCTTCATTCGGATTTTTTACATCATCAGCTTTCTTTACATTATCGTCCCAATAAACCCTACCGGTTGTTTTATTATGTATCCAATCATCATTTGAATTTTGTTTAATACTGAATCTTTTAGCAGGCCCAGCAGATCCCGGATAAAACTTAATATACTTCCAACTCTTAAATGAAGCTGCTGAAGTAGTATTGTCTCTTACACCATATTCACCTTCATATTCCTCCGCTTCCATTCCATCTTTATCTATAAACCGTTCCGGGTTATCCAACGCATAGTTATAGGGAGAAAAGCGGCGCATTTGTTCAGCCAATGGGTCAACTCCATTCCACCTGCCTAATTGGGGGTCTTGCAGCCGGGCACCAAAATCATACAGTTCTATACCACTGCCATCACTAAACTCCCGGTGCTGTAATTCCTTGCCGTTGTATTTGTATTTGTTCTCTATACCGCCTGCTGCTTTACTGCTGATGCCTGCCATGGTGAGACCAAACGGATAGTAATGCGTCTCCTCCAACAAAGGCCCTCGTGTATGCACTACCTGCAAATTATCAAAGAACACATCTACAGGACTTTCATTGCTGCAATAAATATAAATATACCCATTTTTAGGTATTTGTATACCCTGCATGCTGGCATCATTGTGGTGGTCTTTTACTACACCACTACTGCCTACCACACTAAAGCCTCCGCTAATATACTGAAATTGATCATTCAAAATAATATAATTTATATAAGCCCTCGGTACGGTAGAGGTGGTGGGTAACCTGCCGGATGTTAAAAAACTACCCACGCCACTACTATTGCTGCCTATACTACTTAGCTGGCTTCCCGTTAATGCCCCATGGGTGGCCGCTGCTAAGGGATTGGCGGGTGTGCCCAAT